>CAYGMM010000048.1:0-15985 GCA_964351035.1 uncultured Actinomyces sp. | reverse complement strand
GTGAGGGATCCGACAGCGTCAACCCCAAAACCCCAGCAATACCAACAAATTTTCCCGATCCCTGACCTCATCGGGCAAACATCAAGCGCCTACCTCAGACCACACCAGCGCGGGTACTTCAGCTCAGGCAAGCACTCGGTGCTGCTGGCGCTGCGACAACCCCTGCGGGTCCCCTAGGGTTGCGGCGTGGCTGAACCCCGCTCGACTCCTACCGCCCGCGGCACGCGGGTCATTGGGGAACGCGCGCGCCGCAAGCCCGATCTGGGCACGCCAGAGGAGGTCAAAGACCCCACGCGCCCACGTCGTGTGGTCGACTACGCGCTGCGCAAGCGCGCCACCCTCGAGACCCTGTACGCCGGTCGTGTGTTTGACGGCGCCGATATCTGCGACGCCGATCCGTATCTACTCAAGGCGGCCCGGTTCCACGGCACCGTCGGCGGTGAGCTCTGCCCGGTCTGCCGGCTCGCCGGTGGCCGCGAGGTCCTCACCCACGTGACGTACATCCACGGCGATCAACTTGGCCACATGTCGGGTTCGGCCGTCGATCCGCAGCGACTCGTTGATCTCGCCCCGCAGTACGGCGAGTTCCGGGTGCATGTGGTGGAGGTGTGCACCACCTGTCACTGGAACCATCTGGTGACCAGCTATGTGCTCGGTGACGGCGTACCGCGCAAGCCGCCAGCCAAGCCGCGCGACCTCATCGACTGACCTCGACCCGATCCACTGTCCTCGCGTGGGAGAAATGGTCGATAACCGTCCTCAAACGACCCCCATCGACCGTTTGTCCCGCTTAGCGGGAGAAACGGCGTATAAGCGACCCACGCGTGAGGTTGTCGACCATTTGTCCCGCGGCTACGACGCGTCCCGCGGCTATGACGCGTCCCGCTGCGGCCAGGCGTTCGGCCGACGCACTGCGGCCACGGCCAAGAGCTCGTCCTACGCCTTGGCCGGCTCGGACTCCTCGTCCTCTTCGCGTCGACGGTCGGCGGGGAGGCCGAAGGACGCCAGCAACCCGATCACCATCGCGCCACCGGCGACGCCGGCCATGATCTTGACCGCCCGGGTGTAGGACTCCTTGGCCTCCTGTGCGATGTCGGCCATGCCCTGCTGTTGCTCCAGCGGGATGATCGCCTCGCCGGAGGAGTCGACCACCTGATCGACGATCTGCGTGCGTTGATCCTCCGACAGACTCGACTGATTGACGGCGAGGTCGTTCTGCAGGGCTAGTCCCAGCGAGACGAAGAGGACCGTGCCGAGTACGGCGGAGCCGAGGGTCGAGCCCACCTGTCGCAACGTCGACGTCACCGATGAGGCACCACCGGAGCGCTGAGGTGGCACGTCCTCCAAGATCACGTTGGTGAGCTGAGCGGTATCGAAGCCCACGCCGATGCCATAGACGAAGAGTGCTGGGGCCAACCACCACGCCGATCGATCGACGCTGAGCAGCAGCAGTACGCCGACAATGCCGATGATTTCCAGCACCATGCCGAGGCGGACTAGGCGGGTGGCGCCGATCATGGCCGCGACATGTCGTGCAGCACCGCCGGCGAGGACCGCGCCGACGCCGAGAATCGCGACGAGCGCGCCGGTCTGCAGCGGGCTGAAGGACTGCACGGCCTGCAACCACAGTGGCAGCGCGAAGAGCACACCGAACTCGCCGAGCGAGACCAGCGTCGCGACGACGTTGCCGTACCCGTAGCGGCGGATACGGAAGAGCGAGAGGTCCATCAGCACGCTCTTGCCCTGCTTGGCTCGAGCCGACTGGGTAATGACGAACAGCAGCAGCAGGAACGCACCGAAGCCCAGTGCAATGGGTACCGGCGACAGGTCACCCTGGGTCAGGGAGATCGGCCCGAGATCCCAGGTGGTGATGAGCCAGAGCCAGCCGAGTGCCTGTCCTTCGATCAGGCCGAAGACGACGAGACCGAGACCCAGCGACGACATGATTACGCCGGCGAGATCAAGGCGCCGACGATCGTCCCCGCGGGACTCACCGATGACCTTCCACACCATGATGAGGCTCACGATGCCGAGCGGGACGTTGATGTAGAACGCCCAGCGCCACGAGGCAACGTCAGCGAGCCAGCCACCGAGCAGCGGTCCGAAGGCGGCCATGCCACCGAAGACCGCACCCCACAGGCCGAAGGCCGCCGCACGCATCGGCCCGCGGAAGTTGACGTTGATGATCGCCATGGAGGTGGGCAGCATCATCGCGCCACCCACCGCTTCGCCCGCGCGGGCGAGGATGAGCATGTCGCCGTTCTGCGCGAGGCCGGCGAGCAGATTGAACGCGACGAAGATCGCCGTGCCGATCATGAACATTCGCTTGCGCCCGATGCGATCGGACAGCACACCGAAGGTGATGAGGAGTGCGGCGAAGACGAGCGAATAGATCGACGTCACCCAGAGGACCGACGTTCGATCAATACCGAGGTCCTGCACGATCGTCGGGATGAGGACGTTGACGATGCTGCCCTCGAGCACGATGAGCGAGACCCCGAGCAGGAGCGCAACGAGGGCGAGCCAGGGGCGGGCTTGAGTCCCGGTGGGCTGTTCGGCAGGGGGGCTGATCGTCATGGGCGATGAACCTACCGGGAACCGCCCGGCCCTACCGGGAACCCGGCTAAGGGGGGCGCCGTCCACACAGCAGACCCGGTACTCCGTCCCGCGGCGCGCCGAGACGGCTGGGGCCGGTGTGACAGGTGATGATGGAGGGCCCGTGTGACGAGTGGAGGGAGGTGGCCCGATGGCGGCTGATCAGCGACGGCATGCAAAGCCCGCGCAGCGTCGTACCGGCGAGCCAACCCCCCGGCCTCGCAAGCGACGGTGGTTTCGCCGCATCTTCCTCACGGGTTTCCTGCTGGCACTGCTGGCGGCGGGGGGTTTTGCGCTCGCCGTGCTCATCACCCCGGTCCCCGACCCCAACGAGGTCGCGCGCACCGAGGCGACCGTCGTCTACTACGCCGACGGGGTGACCGAGATCGGCCGACTCGGCGACTCCACCCGCCGCAGTGTGACGCTTGATCAGATACCCGTCGAGGTGCAGCGGGCGGTCCTCGCCGCGGAGGATCGCAGCTTCTATGAGCACGGTGGGTTCTCGCCGCTGGGCATCGGGCGCGCGGTCGTCAACAACGTCCAGGGCGGCTCTTTGCAGGGTGGCTCAACGATCACTCAGCAGTACGCCAAGAATGCCTACCTGTCCTCCGAGCGGTCCTTCACCCGCAAGATGCGTGAGTTGGTGCTGTCGGTCAAGCTCGAGTCGACGGTGAGCAAGGACGAGATCCTGCAGGACTACCTCAACACCATCTACTTCGGTCGCGGTGCCTACGGCATCGAGGCCGCATCGCTCGCCTACTTCGGCACCTCCGCCGCCAATCTCGATTACACGCAGGGCGCCGTACTCGCCGCTCTCATCAAGGCACCGAGCTACTACGCCGACGACCGCAAAGAACTCAAGGCGCGATGGAAGTGGGTCCTGGACTCCATGCTCGAGGCGGGCTGGATCACCCCGGCGCAGTACGCCGATGCGTCGTTCCCCAAGATCAGCAAGCCCAGCGGCGGCAACCGTCTGGGCGGTCAGGTCGGCTATCTCCTCGAGGCGGTGAAGGCCGAACTGCGCACCCTCGGCTACACCGACCAGGAGATCGAGGCGGGTGGGCTCCACATCGTCACGACGTTCGACGCCACGGCACAGGCGGCCGCGGAGGCTGCCGTCGCCCAGGTCGGTCCGACGGAGGGCACGGAGGGCCTGCGCGTCGGATTGGTCGCGTTGCGGCCGGGCACCGGTGAAGTCATTGCGATGTACGGCGGTCCGGACTACGTCTCCGATCCCATCAACAATGCGACGCGGCCGTTTGCGCAGGCCGGTTCGACGTTCAAGCCGTTTGCGTTGACCGCGGCGGTGGAGCAGGGCATCGGCCTGGACTCGGTGTGGGATGGCAACTCCCCCCAGGAGTTCAATGGATACGAGGTGCACAACTACGGCGATAACTCTTTCGGCGAGGTGGATCTGCGCACCGCGACCGCCGCATCGATCAACACGGCGTATGTCGCCGTCGAGGATCAGGTGGGCGTTGATGCCGTCGCCGATGCGGCGTACCGACTCGGTCTGCCGATGGACACTCCCGGACAGTCGCCCGACAATCTCGACCTCACGTTCGTGCTCGGTACGGCGTCGCCCTCGGGCATCAGCATGGCGTCGTCCTACGCCACCCTCGCGGCGCGCGGACAGCGCGTTCCGTGGACGACGGTGAAGCAGGTGATCGGCACCAACGGTGGTCTTCAGTACGAGTGGGACCCGGCGATCGAGCAGGTGGTCGGTAGCGATGTGGCCGACACCGTGACCTCGGCCCTGCAGTCGGTCATCGCGGGTGGTACGGCGACCGGTGCGCAGGCCCTGGGTCGCCCGGCCGCCGGCAAGACCGGCACGAGCAACGACAACAAGTCGCTGTGGTTCGTTGGTTACACCCCGCAGTTGTCCGCGGCCGTCCTCATGGCCAAGGAGGATGCCGCGGGCGTACCCCTGCCCCTCGACGACATCGGTGGGGGTGCCCCGGCGTACGGCGGTGGCGGTTATCCCGTCGCGATCTGGACGGCGTTCATGGAGGCGGCCCTCGCCGGTCAGCCGGTGGCGGAGTTTGTGGGTCCGCCGGTCACGCCGAGTCCGGCGCCGACGACCGAGTCACCGACGCCGGAGCCGACAACCGAGTCCCCGACTCCGACCCCGGAGCCAACACCCACACCGGAGCCGAGCCCGGAGCCCACTCCGAGCCCGGAACCCACGCCCACACCGGAGCCGACCCCGTCGCCGGAGCCCACCGACTCCCCCACACCCGAGCCAGACCCGTCGTTCGCCGGAGATCCGGCGTGATCGATGGGGCGCAACCTCGAGCGTCTAGCCTGTGCCGGTAGGACCCGCCGCCCAGGAGGAATCGCCCATGGCCCCCATCACGATCACCGAGCCCATCTGGATGCATGAGCCGGACAAGCACGACTACCCGGCGGCGGCCAACTATCTGAGCCTGATCGCTGATGCGCACATCGTCGACAAGATGGTGCGCGACCTGAAGAAGGCGCCCATTGTCACCTTCCATGCCAAGGATCTGATCCGCGCGTCACGTCTGCCCTTGCTGGCGATGGACGACTTCCACGTGCGGCAGGACATCCTCAAGGTCATCACCGGCATCAAGCTCTCGCCCGTGCTGCTCGTCCGCGGCGGCATCGAACTCGATCTCCCGCTCACCATCGCCGATGGCTATCACCGGGTCTGTGCGAGCTACCACATCGCCGACGACACCGATATCCCCGCGCGCATCATCGACCTGCCGAGTGAGTTGAAGAAGGTCGCGGGCGAGTTGGCGAAGTCGGCCAAGAAGTAGCGGACTGCCACTACCTACCGACATGTCCGACATCATCGTCCCGTCCCGGGAGACGTCCGCCGCACGGGAATCATCATGGTTCCTCGGCGGTCCCGTCGGCCGCTTCGCTCGCATCGGCGGCTCCGGCTGGTGGACCCCGATTCGTGCCTTGATCGTTCTGGCTGCCGCGGCGTACCTCGTCGGCGGCCTCCTTGATGTGCCCTGCATGTCCAACGGCTGGTTGGCTCCGGATGTCTACGAGCACCTGTGCTACTCGGATATTCCACCGCTGTATCTGCAACGCGGCTTCGCCGACGGAGTCATCCCCTACCTGCAGGCACCGGTGGGTGGGCAGTACCTCGAGTACCCCGTGCTTACCGGGGTCTTCATGCAGGTCAGCGCGTGGATCACCTCGCTGGTCATCGCCATCGTGCCGCCGGTGAGTCCCTATCTCACGTTCTTCATCGTCAACGCCATCCTGCTCTTCCCGTTCTTCGTCCTCACCGTCGTCGCGGCCGCGCGCTACGTGAAGGGTCGGCCGTGGGACGCGGCGATGATCGCGCTGGCGCCGTCGATCATCCTGGCCGGGCTGATCAACTGGGATCTCATCCCGATCGGGCTGTCGATGGCCGCGCTGCTGCTGTGGTCGCGGCAGCGTCCCGGGTGGGCCGGGGTACTCCTGGGGCTGGCCATCGCGGCCAAGTTCTATCCGGTGATCCTGCTCGGCCCGTGGTTCCTGATCTGCCTGCGGGCCGGGCGATTGCGGGACTTCGCCCGACTCTTCGCCGCCGCCGCCGCTACCTGGCTTGTGGTGAATCTGCCGCTCATGATCGCGAACTTCGAGGGCTGGTCCTACTTCTATCGCTTCAGTGAATTGCGCGGCGTCGATTGGGGCTCGATCTGGTACGCGATCACGCTGGCGGGCCTGCCCGGTATCGACTCACACCTGCTCAACGCGGTGGCCACCGGTGTCTTCGTCGTGCTGTGCATCGGGATCACGATCCTCATCCTCAAGGCTCCACGGCGCCCCCGACTGGTGTCGGTGCTGTTCCTCGTCCTTGCCGCGTTCGTGATGACGAACAAGGTCTACTCGCCGCAGTTCGCGATGTGGCTCGTGCCGCTCGCCGCGTTGGCGCGTCCCCGCTGGCGGGACTTCCTCATCTGGCAGTCGGCCGAGGTGGCGTACTTCATCGCCATCTGGTGGCACCTCGCGGCGTACGGTCTCGAAGATGCCAAGGGCATGACACCGGAGTGGTACGCCTTCTTCACCTTCGTCCGCGTCCTCGTCACCGCCTGGTACGCCGGCATGGTGGTGCGCGACATCCTCCACCCGGAGGATGACCCGGTCAGGTCGGACGGTCGGGCGGCCGACGTCGACGACCCGGGTGGGGGCTGCCTCGATGGAGCGCCGGATGTCGTTGCCTGGACACACAAGGGTGAGGAGGCGTTGGTGACCGCTCACGCATCGACTTCCCGCCGGAAAACCACGGAATCAGGGGTCGAAAACGAGGTTTAGCGTCGGGACGTGACCCCGTGGGCTAAAAGTCCTTGGCGTAGAGCAGCAGGGTGAACGTCACGTGGGGATCGAGCCGCGAGGGGAACGTGAAGTCTCGTTCCGGCACATGGCGGTAGCCGAGATGCTCGTACAGTCGTTGCGCTCGCGGGTTGGTGTGGATGACCCGGAGCACGAGACGGTCCGCGTGGGCCGAGCGCGCCCGCTCCTCCGCCGCCGCGACAAGACGCTGGCCCAGGCCGCGACCCCAGAAGTCCGGATCGACCGCGAGATAGCGGAACTCCCACTCACCCGGCTCGGTTGCCTCCGCCATGGCGTGCCCGTGCGGCAGTGCTGTGATCGCGGCGACGATGCGATCACTGTGCGCTTCGGTGATGACCAAGGTCTCGTCGAGCCGAGGTACGACGTCACGGAGCACGTCGACGTACGGGCTGTCGGGCGACAGATGCCCTCCCGCGACGTAGGCCTGCGCGGTGAGTTCGCCCAGGATGTCGACATCGCTCAATCGAGCCGGTTGCAGGACGAGGTTCGCGTCTGTCATCACGGGAGTGGGCTAGAGATCAAGGTCGACGACGACCGGTGCGTGATCGCTCGGTCCCTTGCCCTTGCGCGCCTCGCGGTCGACGTAGGCATCGCGCACATGATCGACGAAGGGTGCATTGGCGTAGACCAGGTCGATACGCATGCCCATCCCCTTGTGGAAGGCGCCATTGCGGTAATCCCAGAAGGTGTAGGGCTCACCCTTCAGCGCCCGCGGCATCACATCGCTCAGGCCCTCGGCGCGCAGGTCGGCCAGCGCTGCACGCTCGGCCGGGGTGACGTGCGTGGAGTCGGTGAAGAGGGAGATGTCCCAGACGTCGGAGTCCTCCGGAGCGACGTTGTAGTCGCCAATGACCGCGTACGGCCGGTCCGGGGCCGCGGCCAACTCACCGCGCACGGTGTCGCGCAGCACGCCGAACCAGTCGAGTTTGTAGGAGTAGTGCGGGTGGTCCGGCTCGCGACCGTTCGGTACATACAGACTCCACACGCGCACGCCCCCGCAGGTGGCACCGACCGCCCGTGGCTCCACCGATCCGTCGTATGCCGGCTGTCCGGGCAGGTCGCGCACCACATCATCGAGGCCGACCCGTGAGAGCAGGGCGACGCCGTTCCAGCGACCATCGCCGTGGGCGGCGACCTCGTAGCCGAGTGCCTGGATCGGCATCTCCGGGAAGTCGGCGGTGGCGCACTTGAGTTCCTGCAGGGCCAGCACGTCGGGTTGTGCCGTCTCGAGCCACTCCACGAGCCGATCGAGTCGGGACTTCACCGAGTTCACATTCCACGTTGCGATGCGCACAGGGCGAGGCTAGCGCGAGCGAATGCCGGCAGCACCACCTCCCGGGACAGTGGCCACAAATGCCATGTGCGCCAACGACTTTCGAACTACCAGTGCTACCACGGGACTTTGTCGCTCAGCCTTCCATCACCTGTCACCCCTCCCTAGCGTTGTCGACATCGCCGACCGATCCGTTGAGGGGTTCGAGATGAAGACGACGTTGATCGCCGCGGCTGCAAGCGGCGCAGTTCTGCTCGGATCGCTCGCGCTGCCAGCGGCTGCCAGTCCCGGCGACGCGACATCCACGGACGTAGTCGTCACGCCGGCCATGGCGCCGATCCCGGACGTGCCGCTGGTGATCCCGGTGGTCACGTGTGCTCGATCGGAGGTCTGCGGCGCCGGGTTCACCGTCACGCTCACCGACGCCAACGGGGTTCGGCGCACCACAACGACCGGCACGGGGGCCGGGGCGATGTTCCTTGGCGATGGACTCGCGGCGCCCATCGCAGTTCAGGTCAAGGTATCCCGCGTGGCCGGTCATGAAGCCACCCTCCGTGGGTTCATCGCGGACGACCTTCGCCGGGGGACCGGTATCAATCTGGTGAGCACCGTTGCGGCAGCGATCGCGGACGAGTCGGGCATGACGCCGAAGGCGGCGATGGCCAAGGCGAAGTACGGGATGCGCATCCCTGCTGATGCGACGTTCTCTCAGATCACCGCTGGGGTGAGCGACTTCTCCGCCGGGTCCTTCCTCGCGCGAGCCCGCAAGCAGGGTGGCGTCAACACCTTCATCAACGAGGTCGTCGTACCCAAGATCCTGGACGGCAAGCGGTTCAACTTCAGCGGGAATCGCCGCGCTGTCCAGCCGCGCAGCGCCATCCCCTTGACCGACAGCATTCTCAAGGCTGCGGGCGCCGACTCGGACCTGAGTGACTTCCTCGGCCTGCCGGATCCGGCGAAGGAGATCAAGCAGGCGATGGATGAGTTGGTCACGGCAATCACCGAGGGCTTCACGATGCTCGCCGCCATGATCACCGCGCTGATGCGTGAGGAGCAGGAAACCCAGTACCAGAACTATGTGCAGACCCTGTCGAGTCTCACCTCCGCGACCGTCAATGACGTCGAGCAGATGCAATTCCTGTCGTACATGAATCTGCAGGACGACACGGACATCGCGACGTATGGCTACTACCGCGAGCAGCTCTACAACGACATCGCGGAGAACGTCTCCGGCAATGAGAACTACGGGCTCTACGAGCCCACGCTGCTCTACAACGTCGTACCCGGGAGTGAGGGTCTGCTCCAGGCCGGAGTCGACATGGCGACGGCGACACAGAACTTCTACGTGGCTGAGGACGTCGACAACGTGCAGGGCCTGGTTGAGTACTGGTCCTCCATGGCCGCAGCGAGCAACTTCCTACTCGTCAATGCCATGTCCATTGATCCCGACATCCCCGATGCATCCCGCGCCACGGTCATGCAGAACCAGAACAACACCGCGGCGGCCCTCAACGACAACGTGATGCTCGCGATGCCTGAGGACCTCGGCTCAGACGAGGTGGGTTCATGGCAGGCGAACGAGGCGTACACCATCGTGGGAGCCAAGAACGTGCCCTACAAGACGATGACGCAGATGGCCAAGTGGGGCAGCGCCGATTGCGGCAACTTCAAGACCACGAGTTCCAGCGGGGTCAGCGGCGTCACGTTCGATTCGCAGGCGGAGATCCAGCAGTGGTGGACCGACATGGCGCAGAGCGTGAAGTCCGGAAGTGTTCCGGTCTATGGACTCGGCACCGGGACGCAGGCCGCGAACATCTTGACCCAGACCCGCTATGACGCGGCCTCGGGCACGTCGTCCAACGCCCAGCAGTTCCTGCAGGGGGTGGCCGGGCAGATGGCGACCGTTCCGCGCGCGGCGGTCACCAGCGACACCATTCATGTCCTCGGTCGACGGGATGCGGACAACAAGGACGGCGGATACAAGGGCGCCAAGCTCTGCACCGCCATAGACATGAATCCGGGCAGTACCGGCATCAACGTCGAGATCAAGTACGACAAGGCGAACTCCATCAATACGACCGCGTTCGCCTCCCGTCCGGCCCAACTGTCCCCCAACTGGGCCGGACTGAAGTAGGCCCGCCCCGCGACGACCGATTAGGTCGATCCGGGGGGTACGGCGTACCCTCTACGAGGCCATCCAGCCTGGATGAGCCACCCGGGAGCTTCGCTCCCACCTCCTGCTCCGGAACGACCGGAGCCGATGAGACCGAAGGAGGTCGGCGATCAGCATGCGCCGATACGAAATCATGGTCATCCTCGATCCCGATCTCGAGGAGCGGACCGTTGCTCCGTCCCTCGAGACCTTCCTGAACGTCGTCAAGCAGGACGGCGGCTCGGTGGAGAAGGTCGACATCTGGGGTCGTCGCCGTATGGCTTACGACATCAACCACAAGCCCGAGGGCATCTACGCCGTCCTCGACGTCACCTCGACGCCCGAGGCCGTTGCTGAGCTCGATCGCCAGCTCAACCTCAACGAGGCCGTCCTGCGTACCAAGGTCACGCGTCCGGCGGGAGTCTGACGATGGCGGCCGGAGACATCAACGTCACCGTTGTCGGCAACCTGACCAACGACCCGGAGCTGCGTTTCACCCCGAGCGGTGCTGCTGTGGCGTCCTTCACTGTCGCGGCCAGCTCGCGCTACCTCGACAAGGCCTCCAATGAGTGGAAGGACAGCGATCCGGTGTTCATGCGCTGCAGCGTGTGGCGCCAGTACGCCGAGAATGTCGCCGAGTCCTTGCAGAAGGGCATGCGCGTCATCGTCCAGGGCCGCTTGAAGCAGCGTTCGTACGAGACCCGCGAGGGCGAGAAGCGCACCGTCGTGGAGATGGAGGTCGACGACGTCGGCCCGGCGCTCCGCTACGCCACGGCTAAGGTCACGCGCACACAGCGCGGCGACAGCGGCTTCGGCGGCGGTTCCGGCGGAGGCGGCGGCAACGCCGGCCCTGCCGACGACCCCTGGGCCACGTCAGGTGGTGGTTCCGCCGGTGGCGGTGCCGCGTACGACGAGCCCCCCTTCTAGGACTTCCCCACTGATTTCAGGAGAACGAGAACACCATGGCTAACGACCGCAATAGCAAGCGTCAGGCGGAGCTCAAGCGCATCCCGAAGCCGCGCGCCTGCATCTTCTGCAAGGAAGGTGCCCCGGCGATCGACTACAAGGACACCGGCATGCTCCGCAAGTACATCTCGGACCGCGGCAAGATCCGCGCTCGCCGCGTCACCGGCTGCTGCACGCAGCACCAGCGTGAGATCGCCGTAGCGGTGAAGAACGCGCGCGAGATGGCCCTGCTGCCCTACACCGCGACCGGCCGATAGGAGATTCGACGATGAAGCTCATCCTCACTCAGGAGGTCGTCGGCCTCGGTGGCCCCGGCGACGTTGTCGAGGTCAAGGACGGCTACGGCCGCAACTACCTCATGCCGCAGGGCATGGCGATGCCGTGGACCAAGGGCGGCGAGAAGCAGGTCACGCAGATCAAGCGCGCACGTGACGCCCGCGAGATCCGCGACCTCGACCACGCCAAAGAGGTCAAGGCACAGCTCGAGGGTCTGGCCGTCGTCGTCACCGCGAAGGCGGGCGAGACCGGCAAGCTCTTCGGCTCGGTGACCAACGCCGATCTGGTGACCGCTGTGCGCAAGGCTGGCGGCCCACTGCTCGACAAGCGCGCCGTGGACGTCTCGCACGTCAAGGAGGTCGGCTCGCACAAGGCTTCGGTGAAGATTCACCCGCAGGTGACCGCCGCGGTGACCTTCACCGTCGTCGCCGGCTGACGCACCCTTTTCGTTCACCCTCCGCGGGTGGTCGTCGACTCTGAACGAGTCGATGGCTCCCCACGGGGGGTGAACGTCGTTCCGGGCTACCGGACGCTAAGAGGGCCCTAGCGATCTAAAAGGGTCGGCAGCGCCTCGATGACCCCGTCGCTGGCCCGCTCGATCATCGCGAGGACCTCGACAAAACCTTCGGGTCCGCCGTAATAGGGATCAGGTACGTCGAGCCGCGGATCACCGACGGCGACGTCTACCAGCGCCGGATCGAAGGACCGCATCATCTCCACGCGCGAGCGCGCACGATCATCTGGCGCCAGCGCCACCACTCCGGCGAAGTTGTCGGCGTCCATCGTGAGCACCAAATCGGCGCGCAACGGGTGGTCGGCGTCGAACCATTGCCGATCGAACTGCCGGCCAGCGTGCGCGATGTCGTAGCCCGCCGCGCGCAGCGTCGCCAGGGCGCGCGGATCGGCGTCCTCCCCGATATGCCACGCACCGGTGCCCGCCGAATCGACGACGACGTAGTCAGTGAGCCCGGCCTCAATAACGCGAGCGCGGAGCACAGCCTCGGCCATGGGCGATCGGCAGATATTGCCCATGCACACCGCTGTGATGCGGAAGGGGTTCACGCGCCTGCCTCAGCCCAGAATCGATCGAAGAGTCGCAGGCTGTCGGCGCGCTGCTCGGCTGCGCGCGATCGCAGTGAGTCAATGTGCGGTGCGGACACCTCGGGAGCGGCGTCGATGTCGGCAAACATCCGCGTGAGTACCCCTTCGTCGACCTCGGGATGGAACTGCACTCCCCAGGCGCGACCGCGGCGTACGGCCACCGGCGCGTGCGAGCCAGATGCGAGCAACTCGACGCCGTCCGGGACGCTGAAGGCGTCCTGATGCAGGAATACCCATGGCGCGTTCAACTCGGCTAGTTCGGTCGCCGGTGTCTCCCAGGCCATGTGCGTGTGGTCCAGGCGTCGCACGTTCCCATCCAATGCCGCAGAAAGCAGCTGGCCACCGAAGCAGATGCCGAACAGCGGGCGGTCCAACTCCACCCAGCGGCGCACCAGTGCGATCTCGGCGTCTATGGCTGCTCGTGTCTCCGGCGTGATGCGGTCGGGCACGAGGGTCCACACCGAACCCATGACGATCAATAGGTCGGCTCCATCGGCCGCGTCGATCTCGAGTACGTCGTCGCGGGTGAGACGACGTACCTCGAAGTCGTTGGCATCAAGCCACTCACCGAGGTGGCCGAGTTCGGCGGCGACCGTGGGATTGGCGATAACAGCGGCGGTCTTGCTCATGAGGCGGCCACGATAGCCCGAGCCACGGTGGGCAGATCGGGTCCCTCGATGTCGGCGGCGTCGAAGATCCCGGGGCGCGTGCCCTCCAGTCGCGAGATCCATGCTGTGCGCAGGCCCGCACGTCGCGCACCGTGCAGATCCCACGAGTGCGCCGCCACCATCGTCACCTGCTTCGGGTCACGTCCGAGGGCGAGACAGCCGGAGAGGTACGGCGCCGCGGCGGGCTTCCACCGGTGCACTTCATCAACGGAGAGATGGCCGGTGATCAGATCACCGAGGCCATGGCGGTCAAAGATGCGCGCGACGTTCTCGGCGCTGCCGACCGTGAGCGTCATGGCGGGGATTTCAGCGTCGGCGAGGACCCGCAGCCCCTCGGCGACGTCCGGATGCGGTGCGAGTTCACCGAATCCGGCCAGGAGGACATCGGCGTTCGCTCGGGGGTTGAGGGAGTGCAGGGATGCCACCGCGACCTCACTGAACGGCCGGTAGTCGCCCGCGGCCGCGAGGGCGAAGCCGTTGCGCAGGGTGGTCGCGAACCACAGGGGCAGCGCGTCGGGCATGCCCATGGTGTCGAACGCCGGCTGGAGGCCGTGCAGATCGAGGAGGGTCTCGTTTACGTCGAGGAGGACGCCGGGCACGGCGGAACGCTACCGCCCTCCCTCGTTGACTGGCGGGTTGTGGACGGTTCTTCGCACGAAAACCGTCCACAACCCGCCACTCAACTCAGCGGACGAACCGCTAGCGCACGGCGCCGGTGACGACCCAGGCCGATCCGCGCACGCGCCAGACGACCAGCAGTGTGCGTACGAGCAGGAACCAGCCCAGCGCCCACCACAGCCCGCTGACCCCGAGATCGAACTGCAGCACCAGCCAGGCTGCAGGCAGGAACACGATGAAGACGGCCACCTGCGCCCACGCCAACCACACCGTGTCGCCGGCACCGATGAGGATCCCGTCGATGGCGAAGACGACGCCGCTGATCGGCTGCAACAGGGCCAGCACGATGAGGGCCCCGGACATGATGTCGATGACCTGCGGGTCGGCGCTGAACCAGCCGGGCAGCCATGGGCGCAGCACCAGGAGAAGGACACCGAGCGCAACCCCGAGCCACACCGACCACATCACCATGCGGGCGGTCATGGCGCGCGTCTCACCAACGTTGCCCTCGCCGAGGGTTTTGCCGATGAGCGCCTGGCCAGCGATGGCCACGGCGTCGAGAGCCAACGCGAGCATGAAGAACAGCGTCACGGTCACGTGATACGCCGCCAGTTGCGGATCGCCCAGCCGCGCGGCAACGGCAGAGGCCAGTACGAGCACTCCGCGCAGCGCGACCGATCGCACCAGTAGCGGCACGCCATCGCGGGCGGACCGCATCACACCTAATCCGCTCGGATGCAGGCGTGCTCGCTCGCGATGGGCAAGGCGCAGGATGACCGCGCCGTAGAGTAGAAGGCCGAGCAATTCGGCGATACCGGTCGCGGCGGCGCTGCCGCCGATGCCCCAGCCGAGTCCGAGGACGAAGAGCAGGCTCAGGACAAGATTGGTCAGGGTCTGCGCAAGCGTCACGTAGAGCGTGGTGCGGGTGTCCTGCAGGCCGCGGAGGACGCCGACACCGGCGAGCACGCCGAGTACCGCGGGGAACGAGATGGCGATGATGCGTAGGTAGGTGACGGCGTACGGCGTGACCTCGTCGGAGGTCCCGAGGGCGCGCACGAGGGGTTCGGCGGTGACGAAGGTGACAACACCGATGACGACACCGAGGCCCAGGCCGAGGACCATTCCGTCGACGCCTTGGGAGAGTGCGCCGGCTCGGTCGCCGGAGCCGAGCAGTCGCGCCACGGCGGCGGTAGCGGCGTACGACAGGAAGATGCACAGGCCGACGACCGCGCCGAAGATGGTCGACGCGGCACCGAGGCCAGCGAGTGCTTCAGTGCCGAGGGTGCCAACGATGGCGGCATCGACGAGCAGGAAGAGGGGCTGGGCGACGAGGGCCCCGAACGCCGGCAGCGCCAGGCGAGCAATCGCCCGGTCGATCTGCCGGTGCGGTGCCGTGGCCATGACGGGCACGCTAGTGGGGCTTGCGCGTTGGCTCGTGAGGGGAGCCTGCCGTTGGATGTGCCGCCAAACCGCGGTTATCGGCCTGCGGATCCGCGGTTTCGTGGCACCTCCCATGCGAAATCCGCTATCCACAGGCGCTGGACGGGAGCGGCGGAGCGGGAGTTGTCATCCACAGGGGGGACAGGTGAACCGTGGATTTCGTGTCATCTGTTGTTCATGGAACGGTTTGCCTAACGCCATGTGCACAACATCGTCAGGTATTTTTCCTGCACACGGCGGGGACGGTGTTTTCCCACGTCAGAGCCCAATTGTGAGTGCTACAGGCCGATTTGTCCCCAGTAGTATCCCCAGCCTGTGAACATGTCCCCGGTAGGGATTCGCGAAGATATCCACAGTCCCTCCACAGGCGGGTCGAATCGGGCCTGGACTGCGGAGATTGGCTCCCCTAGGTTCACTCGCCGGAGGGGTGGCGTCGGACCCCTCTGATAAATCTCCAGCCAGACGAATCAGCCGAGCGAGCCCGCAGCGAAGGACATGTGCTGGGGATGCGTCAGCGGGTGAGTACGTCGATGAACTTGCTGTCGGTCCACGAGGAGGGTCCATGAGCGTCGCGGAGTT
>CAYGMM010000047.1:0-15990 GCA_964351035.1 uncultured Actinomyces sp. | reverse complement strand
CCCCAGCGAAGAAGGCTGCTCCCGTCAAGACCGCGGCCCCGGCCAAGACCGCGGCCCCGGCCAAGAAGGCGGCGCCAGCGAAGAAGGGCACGGCCGCGAAGGCGGCGCCCGCAGCGAAGAAGGCCGCACCCGCCAAGAAGGCGGCGGCGAAGACCGCGACTCCGGCCAAGAAGGCAGCGGCAGCACCCGCGGAGGAGCCGAAGGCGCCGGCGAAGAAGTCGGCCGGCAAGAAGGCGGCCGCGAAGGGTGAGAAGGTCGACGGCAAGGCCAAGGAGAGCGACGCCGAGGCCGGGGAATCCGCCGACGGTGAAGACGAGCCGGATCTGAAGGATGCCGCTGGGCTTGAGGCTGAGCTTGAGGCGGAACTCGCCGAGGACCTGGCGAGTCTCGAGGACGATGCGAAGGGCGGCTCGGGGGGCAAGGCCGGTGAGTCCGAGGAGATCGTGCTGTCGGATGTCGATGACACCGACGAGCCGGTTCAGCAGGTCACCCAGGCCGGTGCCACGGCCGACCCGGTCAAGGACTACCTCAAGCAGATTGGCAAGGTTCCTCTGCTCAACGCAGAGCAGGAGGTCGAACTCGCTAAGCGCATCGAGGCCGGACTCTTCGCCGAAGAGCGCCTGAACAGCGGTGCCAAGATTGCCGACAAACTCCGCAAGGATCTTGAGTGGATCGCGGAGGACGGCCGACGGGCTAAGAATCATCTGCTCGAGGCCAACCTGCGCCTCGTGGTCTCACTGGCCAAGCGCTACACCGGTCGCGGCATGCTGTTTTTGGACCTCATCCAGGAGGGCAATCTCGGTCTGATCCGCGCGGTGGAGAAGTTCGACTACACCAAGGGCTACAAGTTCTCGACCTACGCGACCTGGTGGATCCGTCAGGCGATCACGCGTGCGATGGCCGATCAGGCTCGCACGATTCGTATCCCGGTGCACATGGTCGAGGTCATCAACAAGCTGGCCCGTGTCCAGCGCCAGATGCTCCAGGACCTCGGCCGCGAACCCACGCCCGAGGAGCTGGCCCAAGAGCTCGATATGACCCCGGAGAAGGTCATCGAGGTGCAGAAGTACGGCCGCGAGCCTATTTCGTTGCACACCCCGCTCGGCGAGGATGGCGATTCGGAGTTCGGTGACCTCATCGAGGACTCCGAGGCGATCGTGCCGAGCGATGCCGTGTCGTTCACTCTCCTGCAGGAGCAGCTCGAATCGGTGCTCGACACCCTGTCCGATCGTGAGGCCGGCGTCGTACGCATGCGGTTTGGCCTCACTGACGGCCAGCCCAAGACGCTTGATGAGATCGGCAAGGTCTACGGCGTGACCCGCGAACGCATCCGCCAGATCGAGTCCAAGACCATGTCGAAGCTTCGCCACCCGAGCCGCTCTCAGGTCCTGCGCGACTACCTGGACTAAGCCGATAGCGTCGGCGCATGGGCAGCCACGATGAGTCCGCGCCGGTGCGCGTTGCCGACGGGGCCACGGTCGACTATTTCGATCGCCACTGCCATGAGTACGGCCGCAATCGCATCAAGGGTGTCGCCCGCCTGATTCGCCCCTATGTCGATCGCGACGCGCGTCTCATTGACGTGGGTTGCGGCACGGGGGCCAACCTCGACCGGCTCTCCCGTGCGCTGAAGATCACCGACATCACCGCCCTTGACGCCAGCGAGTCATCACTTGAGCGCGTGCGCAAGCGGCTCCCGCACGCTGATGTGCGGCTCGGCTCGCTAGTAGACGAGAGCGACATGGCGCCATTGCGAGGTCAGTTCGATGTCGTTCTCATGGCCGCCGTGCTGCACCACCTCGTGGGGAACACTCGATCCAGCAGCCGTGCCTACGCCGAGAGGGGTTTGCGTGAGGCGGCCTGTCTGGCGCGGCCAGGGGGCCTGGTGGTCGTCCTCGAGCCGGTCTTCACGCCACAGGGTCCGTTGGGAACGCTGCTAGCGCCGAGCGATGCGCTCTTCTGGCTCAAGCGGGCGGTGACAACGGTGACGGACGAGCGGGTACCGGTGCTGGGCTACTGGAACAACATCGGCGCACCCGTGGTGTCCTTCTACGGGTACGCCGAGGTCGGGTCGATGATGATGCGGGCGGGCTTGCGGCCCCTCGTGCGCCAGGAGCGAGAGCACTCGCTGGGCTGGCCGGATGCTGTGGTGCGTCGTGGGGATGCGACCTTCGTGGCGCAGGTGCCGGGCGGTGAACCGCTCAGGACTCGGGCGTTGCGACGGCGTCAGCGAGGCGACCGGTCTCGTCGCGGACCGACTCAGCCTTCTCCTTGACCTTGTCGGCGTGCCGGCCCCAGTGGTGGGCGCAGAAGAAGAGTTCACCGCCGCCGACGAGCTTGACGTGCACGTACGCCTGCGCGCCGCAACCGTCACAACGGTCAGCGGCAGAGAGGGTCGGGGCGTCCGTCACTGTGGTGGACATCGTGGACCTCCTTCGTCGGTGGCGCGTGCGGTAACACTCTCACATGCCGGGGGTATTCCCGCGCAACTTGGCGGCGAGCCGCACGAGGGACAACACGGCCGATGTGAGGTGATTCACAGGGGCTCCCCAGATGCCCAGAGCGGCCCGACTCGCCGGGCTCCCCGACAGTGCGCCGTCGGTCCCGCGGCATAGCCTTCGGGGGTGGCGGCGAAAAAGAAGACCAGCGCCTCGGGCGACTACAGTGCGCGCGATCTGGCGGTGCTCGAGGGGCTCGATGCGGTCCGCAAGCGACCGGGCATGTACATCGGGTCGAATGATGGTCGCGGCCTCATGCATTGCCTGTGGGAGATCGTCGACAACTCCGTCGACGAGGCGATGGCCGGCTACGCCAAGAAGGTCGAGGTGGTCCTGCACTCGGACGGCTCGGTCGAGGTCAAAGACGACGGTCGCGGGATCCCGGTCGATATCGAGCCCAAGACCAAATTGTCCGGCGTCGAGGTCGTCATGACCAAGTTGCACGCCGGCGGCAAGTTCGGCGGCGGCAGTTACGCCGTTTCCGGTGGTTTGCATGGCGTTGGCGCCTCCGTGGTCAACGCGCTCTCCGCCCGCCTTGACGTCGAGGTCGATCGCGGGGCCAAGACTCACGGCATCTCGTTCCGTCGCGGAGTCGCGGGGGAGTACGACGGCGCCGCGCCGGATTCATCCTTCCAGCGCAAGCACGGCCTGCGCGTCGTGGGGACGGTCCCGCGGACGCGGACCGGCACGCGGGTGCGTTGGTGGGCCGACCCCCAGGTCTTCACCAAGGATGCGGCGTACGACGTCACCGCCCTGCGCGAGCGGCTGATCCAGACCAGCTTCCTGGTGCCGGGATTGACCGTCGTCCTGCGCGATTTGCGCGACGGCGAGGAGGTCGAGTCCTTCACCCACAAGGGTGGTGTGGCCGAATACGTCGAGCACCTGTCTGCCGGGGATCCGGTCACCGGCATCATCCGGCTCCAGGGCAAGGGCCATTTCCATGAGACGGTTCCCGTTCTGGACGAGCAGGGACACATGTCCTCGCAGGAGGTCGAGCGCGAACTCACCGTCGATATTGCCCTGCGCTGGATGGCCGGCTACGACACCGACCTCCGCTCCTTTGTCAACGTGATTGCGACTCCCAAGGGCGGCACTCACGTCACGGGCTTTGAGCGGGCTTTGGTCAAGGTTCTCAACGAGCAGGCGAAGGCCGCGCGCGCGGTCAAGGCCAGTGACGACGCCATCGCCAAGGACGACGCGCTTGAGGGCCTGGTAGGGGTCGTTGCCATCCGAGTTCCCGAGCCGCAGTTCGAGGGCCAGACCAAGGAGATCCTGGGCACTCCGGCCGCGTCGCGCATCGTCTCCGGCGTCGTGACGAAGGAACTCGGTGCGTGGATCTCGTCTCCACCGCGTGGGGAGAAGGCGTCGGCCAAGGCGCTGCTGGACAAGGTGGCCAATGCGATGCGGGCCCGTGTTGCCGCGCGCACCCAGCGAGATACCCAGCGACGCAAGACCGCTCTGGAATCCTCAGCCCTGCCCGCCAAGCTCGTCGACTGCCGCAGCGATGACCTGGAGCGGACCGAATTGTTCATCGTCGAGGGTGACAGTGCCCTGGGCACCGCCAAGATGGCGCGCGATGCGGAGTTCCAGGCGCTGCTGCCGATTCGCGGCAAGATCCTCAACGTCCAGAAGGCTTCCCTGTCCGACATGCTCAAGAACGCTGAGTGTGCCTCCATCATTCAGGTGATCGGGGCCGGCTCCGGGCGCACCTTTGATCTGGAGCAGGCGCGCTACGGCAAGATCATCTTGATGTCCGACGCCGATGTCGATGGCGCCCACATCCGCTGCCTGCTGCTGACACTGATGCACCGTTACCTCACACCGCTGCTGACCGAGGGACGCGTCTACGCCGCCATGCCGCCCTTGCATCGCATTGAGGTGGTGGGCTCGGGAGGCAAACCCGGTGAGGTGCTCTACACCTACACCGACGCAGAGATGCACAAGACGCTCAAGGATCTGGAGCGCAAGGGCCGTCGCTGGAAGGAGCCGGTGCAGCGCTACAAGGGCCTGGGCGAAATGGACGCCGGCCAGCTCAAGGAGACGACCATGGGAATCGGCACGCGACAGTTGCGCCGCATCACCGTCAAGGACGCCGAGTCCGCCTCCTGTGTATTCGACCTGCTGATGGGCAGCGAGGTGGCTCCGCGCAAGGAGTTCATCGTCAGCGGCGCAGCCTCCCTCGACCGCGAACGTATCGACGTCTGACCCATCATGGATCTGGCCACGTCGTTCTCCCTGGCGTTGACGAACATCACGTCGCCGCCGGTGTTGGCCTTCGTGCTCGGCCTGATCGCGGTATCCCTCCGAGCCGATCTGCGCCTGCCGGATGCCGTCTATCAGGCGACGTCGATGTACCTGCTCCTCGCCATCGGTATCAAGGGTGGTGTCGCCCTGCGCGAGGCGGAGCCGGGCCAGATCGCCTGGCCACTGGTCGCGACCCTCGTCCTGGGTGTACTCATCCCCGTCGCTGCTTTCGGGTTGCTGCGATGGTGGACGCCCCTGGGGCGGGTCGATCGAGGAGCCATGGCGGCGCACTACGGCTCGACGTCCCTTGTCACCTTCACCGCGGCGCTGGTGTTCCTCGAGGCATCCGACATCGCCTTCGAGGGCTACGTCTCGACATTGCTCACGGTCCTGGAAGTGCCCGGCATCATCGTGGGCCTCCTGCTGGCCCGCGGCCTTCGGCAGGGAGACCTCGGTGAATCTCTGCGCGAGGTCGTGTTCGGCCGCTCGGTGCTGCTGCTCGTGGGCGGTCTGGTCATGGGCTTCCTCACCGGACCCATCGGATACGAGCGCGTCGAGCCCTTCTTCGGCGGCCTCTTCACCGGCGTCCTCACCCTGTTCCTGCTCGAGCTCGGGATCCTTGCCGGGCAGCAACTCTCCGCGGTGCGTCGGGCCGGTCCCGGCCTGGTCGCGTTCGCCATCATCTTCCCGCTGCTCGCCGGGTTCGCCGGCGTCGTGGGGGGACACCTCAGTGGTCTCAGCGTCGGTGGGGCCATGACCCTTGGTGTGCTCTGCGCGAGCGCGTCCTACATCGCCGCACCAGCAGCGGTGCGCCTCGCCTTGCCGGAAGCACAGCCCTCGATCACTCTCGCCAGCAGTCTGGGGATGACCTTCCCCTTCAATCTCATCGTGGGCATTCCGATCTACCTGGTGATGTCCGAGACCGTCGCCGCATGGTTCGCGTGATGTCTAGCCTCAGGAGGGTGCCATGACCGCATTTGGAAGCGTGACGTGCCTGACGATCGTCGCCGAAGCGATCTTGGCGGACCGACTGGTCGAGCTCATCGACGGCTGCGGTGCCCGTGGCTGGACGATCTCCATGGCGCAGGGGCACGGCCCCAGCGAGCATCACGTCTCCGGTATCGAGGGGGGCAACGTGCGGGTCGAAACTCTCGTCTCCAGTGAGGTCGCGGCGGCCATCTGGGCCGGCCTTGAGGAGCGCTTCTTCGAGCACTACGCGGTCAGCGCTTGGGCGTATGACGTGCGCGTGGCACGCCTCGCCCGCTACACGTGATCGCTCGGATGTCTGAGGGCTCAGACTTCCAGTGGCTCAAGCCGCCCGGTGTGAACGTCGTAGACCGCACCGCCCACCTTGGTCCCGGCCGGCAGCAGGGGGTTGGCCCGCACCCGAACGACATCCTGCGCCAGGGAGGCGAGAACGTCATCGCTGGTGCGGAATTCCACGCTGCGGGTATCGGCCCCGGTCGCCTCGCGAATGGTGGCATGGATCTGCGCCTCGCTTGAGCCCACCATGCGGCAGTCCGTATGCGGCATGATCAGGATGCGGTCGACACCGAGCAGGTAGGTGGCCAAGAGCAGGGTGCGCTGCACGTCCTCGGTGACGCGAGCACCGGCGTTGCGCAGGATCTTCACATCTCCGGCGTTCATGCCCACGATGTCCAGTGGGTCGATACGCGAGTCGATGCACGTGATGATGGCAAGGCCGCGTGCAGCTCGGCCGGTGAGTTCACTGCGCGAGAATTCGGCCACATGGTCGGCATTGGCTGCGAGGACGTCGGTGAAGGCCTCGATGGGGAACCGCTTCGAGTCAGGCATCGCCGGTCCTTCCCGCACGCGCGTGCGCGAGCAGAGTCTCGCGCAGGGAGAGGGCTGGCGCAGCACTCGCTACCTGCACCTCGATGATGCCGTCGGCAGTGATGCGCGCGGGATAGGTGGGAAGGAACTCCCCGGGAGTGCCGAGATGCTCACCGGTGCGCAGGTCGTAGCGCCACCAGTGCTCTGGGCAGGTGATCACGCCGTCGACGCAGCGGCCGCCCTCGAGTGACAGACCACGGTGCAGGCACGAATCAGCCACGGCGTACGCCGCGCCGTCGATCACATGCACTAGCAGGGGTATGCCGCCTATCTCCACACGCGTGGGCACGGCCGCCGCTTCAACGGCGACCGTGCGGTGCCAGGCCGGAGTACTGGGGTCGGACATGGTGCGATGCTACGAGGCGACCGGACCGCGGACCGAGGCGTAGGTCTCACCCGCGATGCCCCAGGACTCGCCGTCCACCTCGTAGATGGCGATCCGGACCCGATCGAGCGGGATGTCCAGTGCCTCGGCAGCAGCGTCGCTCAGGCGTCGAATCAGCTCGCGCTTTTGCTCGACCGAGCGGCCCTCGACCATGGTGACCTGAATCAGCGGCATGTGACCTCCACGGTCCCGAGGCGGTCCACCCGCGCGACGACGCAGTCGCCGGGCTTCACGGCGAAGGCCGCGGTGCAGGCACCCGACAGCACCGTCATGCCTGCCGAGAGACCCTCACCGCGTCGCGCGAGTGCACGAACGAGCCACGCGACCGATGCGGCGGGATGGCCGAGTACCGCGGCACCGGCCGCGGTGGCGACGACCTGGCCGTTGACCTCGAGCACGACGCCCAGCAGGCGCAGGTCGATGCCGATCGGATCGACAAGCTGCGAGCCGGTGACGAACCCGGCCGAGGATGAGTTGTCGGCCACGACGTCGGGAAGGGTGAAGGAATACCCGGCGTAGCGGGAGTCGAGTACGTCGATCGCGGGCATCACGGCGGCCGTTGCGGCGAGCACATCGGCTGCGCCGACATCCGGACCTTCGAGGTCATCGCCGATGAGGAATCCGATCTCGGCTTCAACCCGTGGCTGAATGAACTGCGAGGTCTCGAGCGGAGCCCCCGGCTCGATGCGCATGTCGCTTGTGAGCCAGCCATAGGCCGACTCGCTGACATTCATCTGCTTCTGCTTGGCCTCGCTGGTGAGTCCGAGCTTGGCGCCGATGACCTGATGGCCCTGAGCGACGCGATCGGCGACGACGAGCGCCTGCAGGTCATAGGCGGTTGCGACGTCGAAGTCGCCGTAGTCACCGGTGAGGGCCGTCGTCGCCGTGCGCGTGCGCATGGCATTGATAAGGCGGCCGGAGGCCTCCTCTGCGGGAATGGTCGTCATGCGGTCACTTCCTCCTCAGCGTGCTTCCGGGCGAGTTCGAGGGCCACATCGATGATCATGTCCTCTTGGCCACCGACCACCTGTCGTTGCCCGAGTTCGAGCAAAATCTCAGCGACGGGAACGTCGTAGCGCTCGGCGGCGCGCTCGGCGTGGAGCAGGAAGCTGCCGTAGACACCGGCATACCCAAGGAGCAGGCCGGCGCGGTCGATCACCTGCTGGCGCGGCATGATCGGCCGCACGATTTCCTCGGCGACGTCCATGAGGATGAGCGGGTCGACCCCGGTCTCGATGCCGTACTTCGTGGACACGGCCGCGAGGATCTCGGTCGGGCAGTTGCCCGCACCAGCCCCAAGACCCGCCGAGGTGCCGTCGAGGTTCTTCGCGCCCTCCTCGTACGCCGCGATGGAGTTGGCCACCGCCATCGACAGGTTGTTGTGCGCGTGAACGCCGAGGGGCACCTCGAGCGCCTCGACCAACGCGTTGACGCGCCGACGCACGTCATCCACGGTCATCGCACCGGCGGAGTCAGCGATGTAGATCGTGTCCGCACCGTAGGACTGCATGAGCAGCGCCTGCTCGACCAAGCCCTCGGGGGAGTTCATGTGCGCCATCATGAGGAATCCGATGGTCTCCATGCCGAGGCTCTTGGCGACCTTGATGTGCTGCTCGGTGATGTCGGCCTCGGTGCAGTGCACGGCGATACGTGCCACGGAGACACCGAGTTCGTTGACTTCCCGGAGGTCGTCGGCCAGGCCGATGCCGGGCAACATGAGGCAAGCGATCTTGGCGTTCTGCGCGGTGTCGCAGGCCTTGGCGATCAGCTCCTTCTCCGGTACCGCGGAGAAGCCGTAGTTGAAACTCGATCCACCGAGGCCATCGCCGTGTGCGATCTCGATGACCTGAACGCCGGCGCGATCGAGGCCCGCAACGATCTTGATGACGTCATCGGCGTAGTACTGGTGGCTGATGGCGGGGGGGCCATCGCGCAGGGTGGAGTCGATGAGGCGGTAGTAGGTGGTGGTCATGCGCGCACGCCGGTGTGCTCGGCGACGGCTTCGCCGACGCGCATGGCGGCGGCGGTCATGATGTCGAGGTTGCCCGCATAGGGCGGGAGGTAGTCCCCGGCGCCTTCGACCTCGAGGAGGACGACCGCGCGATGGGGAACGACGCCACCAGGCGTGTTGTAGGGGCCCTCCTCGATGACGGGGCGGTTCTTCAGTCGATAACCAGGCACGTAGGCCGCGACGTCCTTCTCCATCGCGTAGATGGATTCGATCACCGCGTCGTGATCAGTGCCCTCGGGCAGCGCGCCGAAGACCGTGTTGCGCATCATGATGGGCGGTTCGGCGGGGTTCAAGATGATGATCGCCTTCGAGTGGTCGGCGCCGCCGATCTCGCGCAGCGCCGTGGAGGTGGTCTTGGTGAACTCGTCGATGTTCTGACGAGTGCCTGGGCCCGCCGACTTCGACGAAACCGTCGACACCATCTCGGCGTAGGGGAGTGCGGGTGCAGCGCGCCGGATCGCATGGACCATCGGCGTCGTCGCCTGGCCGCCGCAGGTGACCATGTTGATGTTGTCCGAGTCGAGGTGCTCGGTGAGGTTGACGGCGGCGATGACCTTGGGTCCGCGGGCCGCGGGGGTCAGGTCGATCGCAGTGATGCCGGCCTCGCGGTACTTCTTGTAGTAGCGCACGTGCACGTAGGCGCTCGTGGCGTCGAAGATCATGTCGAAGTCGTCCGCATGATCGATGACCCAGTCGGGGCCCTCATGCGGCGCGTCCAGGCCCAGCGCCTTAGCGCGGGCGAGGCCATCCGAGGCGGGGTCGATGCCGACGAGGGCGGTGAGTTGGAGTTGCTCGCTTCGCAGCATCTTGACCATGAGATCGGTGCCGATATTTCCCGATCCGATGATCGCGCAACGCAGAGGCATGGTGGTCCTTTCTCGATCAGACGGTTCGGAGGGTGATCGGCCCAAGGCGATCGAATTCAGCGCGCCACACGGCATTGCGCTGTAGCGGTACGGCGGCATGGAGCGCGCCGGTCATGATGATGGATCCGGCGGGCAGCGTGACGCCGAGCGGATGCAGTGTGTTGGCAAGCCAGGCCACGGCATCGATCGGACCGTTGAGTGCAGCGGCTCCCGCCCCGGTGGCCACGAGGTCGCCATTGGCCGTGAACACCATGCCCAGCAGCGCCGGGTCGTAGTCGCCCAGGGGAACCACGCGGCTGCCGAACGCCACCGCGCCGTTGGATGCGAGGTCGGAGATCGTGTCGGCGAGTTTGATCTTCCAGTCGGCGATCCGGCTGTCGACGATCTCCAAGGCGGCGATGAGCCCTGACGTGGCTTCCCAGGCCTCAGCGACGGTGCAGCGCGGACCGGACAGCTCAGAGCCGAGGACGACGCAGATCTCGGCCTCCATCTTGGGATCGATGAAGTCATCCATGCGGACGTCGGACCCATCGGCGTAGACGGTCGATCCCAGCACCGGCGCGTAGTCGGGCTGATCAACGCCGAGCATCTGCTGCATGGGCCGGCTGGTGAGACCGAGCTTGTAGCCGATGATGGATTCGTCGTCGGTCATGAGTCCGGCGACGAGTCCTTGCTGGACGGCGTAGGCATCCTCGACGGTCATGTCCGGGAAGCGATCCGTGAACGGAGCGATGGGCACGCGATTCGCACGTGCCTGCAGCAAGTCGCGGGACATCGCCTCGATGTCGGCGGGGGATGGTCTGCTCACGGGCGGATCCTTTCGCTGGTCGAACCGATCGTCGGGTGCTCAGGTGGTGCCGGGCTCATCGAGTGACGCGGTCTCGGTAGCCGAGACGCCTGCTGATCGCGAGCCCCGCCTCCACCACTGGTCGGGAAAAACGCCGCAGCGAGTCACTGCCAAGACGCTGGACCGGTCCCGCGATGGAGATCGCAGCAACCACGTCACCCCGGCCGTTGCGGATCGGGGCGGCGATGGATGCTGCTCCCATCTCAGCCTCATTTACGTTCTCTGCCCAGCCCTGCTGGCGAATGTTCTCCAGTGTGGAACGCAGGGCAGCCAGGCTGGTGATGGTGGCGGGCGTGTGGCGTCGGAGGGCCCAACCGTCGAGCGCCATTTCGAGACTTTCCGGTGGGAGGAACGCCAGTAGGACCTTTCCCGTGCTGGTGCAGTGTGCATCGTTGCGGTGGCCGACGCGCCCGAAGAGGCGGAGAGTCTGCGGGCTCTCGCGCCGTTCGATGTAGACCACCTCACGACCGTCGAGTACGCCGATCTGGACGGTCTCGCGGGTCGCGTTGCGCAGTTGATCGAGTACGGCCGCACTGGCCTCGTGTAGGTCGTTGTGCAGTGCCACGGACGCGCCGAGTTCGTAGATGGCGAGGCCGAGTCGGTAGGAGCCGGTCTTGGGATCTTGCTCGAGGAGACGCTCCTCAGCGAGGGTGCTGAGCAGCCGGTGTGCGGTGCTCTTGCCGATCCCGAGCCGACGGGAGACCTCGGTGACGCCGAGTTCACGGTCGCCGTGGCCGAACTCGCGCAGCACGCGTGCGGCATTGCGCACGCTGGATAGTGTCGAGCGGCTGCGCGGCGCGTCGTCATCGATCGGCGTCATGGCCGACTCCCGCGCTGCGGGCGCAGGGCCTCGACCGCACGACGGCGTACGACGTCGAAGTCAGCGGCCGGCTCGAGCGGCAGGTCCGCGAGTTGCGAGCTGAGTTGCTGGGCGAGGAGGAGGTGTGCTCGGCGTAGGCCCGACAGGTGAGCGCCCTGCATCTCATCGACGATCGACTCTCGGCCCGGGGCATAGGCCCGCAACGCGTCGAAGTCGCGGACGGCGGCGGCATGGGAATGCGCCAGTCCGGTGCCCGCGTGGGCCGCATGATGGGGAGTCAGTGTGGAGCCCGGGGGCACCGCGAGGTGGTAGAGCACCGTCGAGAGTCCGAGGTGGCGGCGTACGTCGTCGAAGGCAGGCCCCTCGGATTCATCGACGAGACCGAGGGCCGGGATGATGACCGGATCGAAGAAACGCACGGTCCAGGTGAGTCCGGGCAACTCGTCCGACAGCGCCACCTCGGGGCCGCGAGCCGGACTCAGGACCTCGGTGGTTCCGATGACATGGAGCACTCGGGTGCCCACGGCGGCCACGGTGAGTGTGCCTTCGGCAATGAGAGGCATGCGGGCTCGATCGCCGGGCGTGAGGAGGTCGGCGGCGTCCAGGTAGGCCTGATGCAGTCCCTGGACGTAGGCGGCCATCGCCGCGCGCATGTCTTCTGGTCGGGTGGGGCCGGGGAGGTCGGCGCTCGTCATATCGGCACGTTAGCAGTGCATCCCGCGGAGGGGAACAGCGTCCTTCCATGCGGAACGCAAAGGCTTTACGGTCAGGCCACCGTCGCCCGTGGGCGCGGTAGGAGAGCAACCGGCGAAGGAGCGAGCATGGGGATCATGCGGTTGGCGCACGTCGACCTCACCGTCACGGACCTAGACCTGGCCGCGGCGTACTACACCGAAGTCATCGGAATGATCGAGGCTGGTCGGGATGAAGACTCGGTCTATCTCAAGTGCTGGGACGAGACCGATCATCACTCACTGCGGCTGCGCTACGCGCCGCGCGTGGGCTTCGATCTCATGTCGTTCCGTGTCGAGCGCGAGGATGACCTGGCGGATTTCGAGAACATCATCTCGCGCTACGGATACCCGGTGGAACGACTGAGCAAGGGCGACGCCATCGGCCAGGGGGAGTCGATTCGCTTCGACACTCCGTCGGGCCACATCATGGAATTGGTCTACGACGTCGAGAAGACCGGGCGCCTCACCAGCCGACTCAACCCAGCGCCGTTCGTTGAGGGCCTCAAGGGAATCGCGCCGCCGCGCATGGATCACATCCTGGTCAAGTGCGAGGAGGTCGGTGAAGCGACGAAGTTCTACACGGACGTTCTCGGTTTCCGGCTGACGGAGCAACTGCTGGACGGTGACGGCCACCAGACGGCGACCTGGATGGAGCGCTCGCACTCGCCGCACGACCTCGCGCTGGTCTCCGGGCAGAACGGCGGGTTCCACCACTTCGCGTACTGGCTCGATGACTGGGATCACGTTCGCAAGTCGGCCGACATCTTGGCGTACAACGGGATCTCGATCGATGTCGGCCCGACACGCCACGGCATCACCCGTGGCAACACCATCTACTTCTTCGATCCGCTGGGCACCCGTAACGAGGTCTTCACCGGTGGGTACCGGCCGGATCCGGATTTCCCCACCATCACGTGGACGGAGGACAACGTGGGACGCGCCGTCTTCTACTACGAGGGCGAAGTCAACAACCGATTCATGACGGTGCACACCTGATGGGCATCCTTCGGCTTTCACACGTCGAGATCAAGGTTCCTGACCTCGAGCTCGCCACCGCCTACTACTCGGAGGTGGTCGGTCTCATCGAGACCGCGCGCACGCCTGAGCGTGTCTACCTCAAGTGCTGGGACGAGCAGCAGCACCACTCGGTCATCTTGAATTACGAGCCCGCGCACGGCTTGGCCTACATGAGCTGGAAGGTCGAGGACGAGGCCGATCTGGACTACTACGCGGCGCGTCTTGCCGAGGCGGGCATCGCGGTGGACCGAATCGAGGGTGCCGCGGTAGGGCCCGGTGGCGGCAAGGCCATCAGGTTCACCACCCCGTCAGGTCACCAGATGGAACTGATCTACGGCATGGAACTCGTCGGCAATCTGCTGCCGCTGTTCAATCCACCGCCTAAGCCGCTCAACCTGGTTGGTGTCGCGCCGCCTCGACTGGACCACATCTTCATCACCGTTGAGGACGTCGGCGGCATGACCCGCTTCCTGCAGGATGTCTTGGACTTCCACATGACTGAGCAGGTCGTGGGTGATGACGGTTTCCAGATCGCCACCTGGCTGGAGGTCTCGCACTCCTCGCATGACATCGCGCTCGTCACCGGTCCCGATGGTGGTCTGCATCACTTCGCCTTCTGGGTGGATGACTGGAACGAGATCCGCGATGCGGCCGATGTGATGGCCTACCACGGCGTACGAATCGATACGAACCCCACGCGGCACGGTGCCACCCGGGGCAACTGCCTGTACTTCTTCGATCCGGCTGGCAACCGGAATGAGGTATTCACGGGCGGCTATTGGACCGACCCGGATGACGAGCCGGTCACGTGGACCGAAGGCGAGATGGGCCGGGCCCTCTTCTACTACGACGGCGTCGTTGACCAGAAGTTCCTAACGGTCCATACCTGAGAGGCGAGACGCACATGACCACCATCGACGCAGGGGAGGAGACCGCGAAGGTCTCACTACCCCGCACCGAACGACCCGATGCTCCCGCCTACCTGCAGCGATATCAGGAGCGTCAGGCGCGCACGGCGGCGCCGAGCACTTCGCCGGAAGAGACCGACGACAACACGCCGTTGTATCTGCGTCGCTTCCGCGAACGGCGCGAGGAGGGCAACTCACTCGAGGCGCCGGTTCCGCTCTGGGAAGGTGCTGAGCTGGGTGCCACCCGCGCCTGGGCCGAGGTCACCCGCACGCGCGAGATCATCCCGGAGGCGAAGGATCAGGTCCCCGCCGTCGCCACGGACATCTATCTCGTGCGCCACGGCGAAACGCAGGGCTACTCCACCGAATCTGGGCTGACCCCGCTCGGTTCCTGGCAGTCACACCGACGCGGCCAGGAATTGGCCCGGCGCGTCATGACCGGTCACACGGTCACCATGGGGTGCGCCGACACCAATCGCGCGCGACAGACGGCCGAAGGCATCCGTCGCGGAATGCTCGATCAACTGGTGCTCTTCGGTCGTGAGGCCGACATCGGTGAGATCAAGCCCTACGAAGAGTTTCGCAATTTCCAGGTAGCGACCCCGGATGGATTCCGCGATGTCACCCAGGCGTTCCGCCAGTACCACTCCGAAATGGAGATGTACGAGCGAATTCGTGAGGGGGGCCGCCCGCAATGGCTGGTGGACGTCGACCGATTCTGGGGCATTCAGGCCGGTGGCGGGGACCCGATTACGCACTGGCTGACCATGCCGATGCTCACCTTTGAACCGCCGGTGGCATGCGTCCGCCGGTTCTGGGCCGGCATCCTGCGGATGCACGAAGAATCTCCTGGCCAGACGACGATCGTGGCCACGCACTCCGGGCCGATCCGCGCATTCGCCACATGGGCCATGGGCTACGACCCTGGTGAGCCCTTCAACACGGAGTTCGTGCGCGTCCGCATCCTCAAGGACTCGAATGAGGCGGTGGTCCTGTACCGAAATCGAGTCCAAGAAGTGCCCGTGCCCAACCTCGACGACTTCCCCGACTGGTGGGCGCGACTCGAGGGCAAGGCACTGCCGGCATCACGGCGGGGGGAGTGACCATGAGCACGACGACCATGTGGTTCCAAAGTTACTGGCCGGGCATGAAAGCCGATGTGGGTGGCAAGGCCGCGAGCCTGGGCGAGATGACCGGCGCGGGCCTACCGGTTCCCCCCGGCTTCGCGATCACGACCGGTGGGTACCGCCGAGCTCACGATGAGGCTGACCTCGACGCGACGCTCGCTCGCCTCCTGCACAACCTCGATGTCGAGGACACGGCGATGGTCTCGCGGGTCTGTAGCGAGGTCCGTGACGCCATCCGCACCATGCCCCTACCGGCAGAGGTTGAGGCGGAGATTCGCCGCTCCTACGACGAGCTGTGCCACATGGCGGACACGGTGAACCTCCCCGTGGCCGTGAGGTCGTCGGCCACGTCGGAGGATTCCCCGGACGCATCCTTCGCCGGTGAGCACGACACCTATCTGTGGGTCCGCGGTGGCGACGATGTTGTCGACGCCGTGCGCCGTTGCTGGGCCAGCCTGTTCACCGATCGCGCCACGTGCTACCGCGTCGAGATGGGCTATGAGCATCGGTCGGTGGAGATGGCCGTCGTGGTCCAGAAGATGGTGCGTCCCAAGTCGGCCGGTGTTGCCTTCACGCTCAATCCATCCGATGGAGACCGCTCCGTCGTCGCCATCGATTCGGCACGGGGCTTCGGTGAGGGCGTGGTGTAGGGCGAAATCACCCCGGACAAATTCCAGGT
>CAYGMM010000046.1:0-16026 GCA_964351035.1 uncultured Actinomyces sp. | reverse complement strand
AGGCCGTTGAGGGCGTGGTAGAGAACCGCGCCCACGAGGCCGACCTCGAGGAGGTTGACGATCGGGGTCTTGTACGTCGCGATGACGAGGTCGTAGGCCTCCGGGGAGACCCGAACCAGGGCGGTGTCGAGCACGTGTACGAAGAGGAAGAAGAACACGGCGACACCGGTGATCCGCTGGGCGACCCAGGACCACATGCCCTGACCGCCGCGGTAGAGGGTGCCGACGGGTGCGGTCGCCACAGTCGCCTCCGATGCTCGGTGTGTCGTCATCGTAACGAGGGTTCCGCTTCGCGGCAGGCCGGGGTGATGCCCGAGGCCCCCGCCCCTAGGCTTTCGGTATGACGACAGAGTCCGGACTTCCCTTCCAGCCTGTCTACGGCCCGGCCGCCCTTGAGGGCTGGGACCCGGCCACCCAACTTGGTGAGCCGGGGGATTACCCCTTCACCCGGGGTGTCTATCCCACGATGTACACCGGCCGGCCCTGGACCATGCGCCAGTACGCCGGGTTCGGCAACGCGGCCGAGTCCAATGAGCGCTACCGCCAATTGCTGGCTGCGGGCACCACGGGACTGTCGGTGGCCTTCGACCTGCCCACACAGATGGGCTATGACTCCGACGCCCCGCTCGCACACGGCGAGGTCGGCAAGGTGGGGGTCGCGATCGACACGATCGATGACATGCGGACCCTCTTCCGGGATATCCCGCTCGATCAGGTGTCGACGTCCATGACGATCAACTCCCCGGCCGCCATCCTGCTGCTGCTCTACCAGTTGGTGGCCGAGGAGCAGGGGGTGTCCGGGGATCAACTCAACGGGACGATCCAGAACGACGTCCTCAAGGAGTACATTGCCCGCGGCACCTACATCTATCCGCCGGCTCAGTCGCTGCGGTTGACGACGGACATCTTCTCGTACTGCCGCGCCGAGTTGCCGCGTTGGAACACGATCTCGATCTCCGGCTATCACATGGCCGAGGCGGGTGCGACGCCCGTGCAGGAGATCGCCTTCACCCTTGCTGACGCGATCGCCTACGTGCGTGCCGCTGTCGAGTCCGGTCAGCACGTCGACGAGTTCGCACCGCGCCTGGCCTTCTTCTTCGTGGCGCGCACGACGTTCCTGGAGGAGGTGGCGAAGTTCCGGGCGGCGCGGCGGATCTGGGCGAGGATCATGCGCGATGAGTTCGGGGCGCAGAACCCGAAGTCGCAAATGCTGCGTTTCCACACGCAAACGGCGGGTGTGCAACTCACCGCGCAGCAGCCCGAGGTCAACCTGGTGCGGGTGGCTGTGCAGGCGCTCGGCGCGGTGCTTGGTGGCACGCAATCACTGCATACCAACTCCTTCGATGAGGCCATCGCCCTGCCGACGGAGAAGGCAGCGCGTCTCGCGCTACGCACCCAGCAGGTGCTCGCCTACGAGTCCGACGTCACGCAGACGGTCGACCCGTTCGCCGGGTCGTACGTCGTGGAGTCCCTCACTGACGAGATCGAAGCGGCGACGATCGCGCTGATGGAACAGGTCGAGGAGCGTGGCGGGGCCGTCGCCGCCATCGAGCAGGGCTTCCAGAAGTTGGAGATCGAGAAGTCGGCGTATCAGGTCGCGCAGGAGATCGACGCCGGCGCGCGGACTGTCGTGGGTGTCAACCGCTTCACGATCGATGAGGAGGAGCATTACGAGCCCCTGCGCGTTGACCCGTCGATCGAGGCCGACCAGCGGGCACGGCTCGAGCAGATCCGGGCCGAGCGCGACCAGGCCGCGGTTGACGAGGCGCTGTCACGCGTGCGCGCCGCTGCAGCGGGCACCGACAACCTGCTCTATCCGATGAAGGACGCGCTGCGTGCGCGGGCGACGGTCGGTGAGGTCAGCGACGCGTTACGTGAGGTGTGGGGGGTCTACACGCCGACGGACGTGTTCTAACCATGGCGGATGTGGAAGCGGTCGCTTGGCGTGACGGCGCACTGGTCTTGCTCGATCAGACGCAACTCCCGAGCGTGGAGACACACCTGGTCTGTCAGAGCGTGGACGAAGTCGTCGATGCCGTCCGGCGGCTTGTCGTCCGGGGTGCACCGGCGCTCGGTGCGGTCGGGGCCTATGGCGTTGCGGTCGCGATGCTGCAGGCGGACCGCGAGGGCTGGGATGAGGGGCGACTCGCGGCCGAGGTGACGCGGGTGCGCGACGCGCGACCCACGGCGGTCAACCTGGCCTGGGGAGCCGACCGGGTGCGGCCCCTCATGGCCGACGGCGTCGCAGCGGTGCTGGCGGAGGCGGATGCCTTGGTCGCCGAGGACACGGCCGCCAACCGCGAACTCTCTCGGCGCGGGGCGGACTGGATCGAATCGCGCTGCGAACGTCGTCCGCTGCGTGTTCTCACCCACTGCAACACCGGCGCACTGGCCACGACCGGGTGGGGGACGGCATTCGGCATCATCCGCGAACTGTTCGACCGCGGCGAGGTCGAACTGGTTTACGCCGACGAGACCCGGCCGCTCCTGCAGGGTGCTCGGCTTACCGCGTGGGAGTGTGCCCGCCAGGGCATTCCCTACGTCGTCCAGGCCGATGGCGCCGCCGCGTCGACCATCCTGCGGGGACTCGTTGACGTGGCCGTCATCGGCGCGGACCGCATTGCCCGCAACGGTGACACGGCCAACAAGATCGGCTCCGTCAGCGTGGCACTGGCCTGCCAGGCGGCCGGCGTTCCCTTCGTGGTTGCCGCGCCGTCATCGACGGTCGACCTGTCAACCGAGACAGGCGCGGAGATCGAGATCGAACTGCGCGATGGCCGTGAAGTCACGGTGTGGGGCGGGGTCGACTATGCGCCGCCGGGTGCTCAGGGCTTCAACCCCGCGTTCGACGTGACGCCCTCGACGTACATCGCGGCGATCGTGACCGAGCATGGCGTCGTCGAACCTGATGGAGACTCGACCGTCGAACAACTGACGATCCAGTCGGCGGATTGAGGAGTGGATGAGTCATGACGACCGCGTTGGATGAGCTGGTCGCGCGTTCGCGTCGTATTGGCGAGGACCCCTCACTCGTGGTGTACGGCGGCGGCAACACGTCCGCCAAGGGCACGATCGTCGATCATCTCGGACGCGAGCAACGCGTCATGTGGGTCAAGGGTTCAGGTGCGGATCTGCGCGGTTCGGTGGCGTCGGACTACCCGGCCCTTCGTCTTGACGACCTGCTGCCACTGCGTGACTTCGACTCGATGTCCGACGAGGAGATGACCGAACTCGTCGCGCGCGGTCTACTCGATCCGTCGTCACGTCGGCCGTCGATCGAGACGCTGCTCCACGCCTTCCTGCCCTTCACCCACATCGACCACGTCCACGCCGACACCATCTGCGCGCTCACGAACCATGCCGAGGGGCCGCGGGTGACACGGGAGGCACTCGGCGAGGGATTCGCCTACGTCGATTGGATGCGTCCGGGGTTCACGCTCAGCAAGGTCGTCGGTGAACTCGCGGAGTACGAGGGTGTCGTGCTCGCCCATCACGGGCTCGTCACCTGGGGTGCCACGAGCGAGGAGTGCTGGGATCGCACGGACCAGACGGTGCAGCGGGCGCGTGACTTCATCGATGCCCAACTGCTGCGGGTCGATGTCAGCCCTGATGTTGCCGATATGCCCGATGACGAGATCGAGCGACTCCTGCTGCATCTGCGCGGCGCGGTGTCGAAGACCGGGCGCCGAGTGCTCCGGATCGACGAACGCTTGCGCGCCGTGGCGGATCGGCCGGATGTCGATGCCGTCGTCGCCGGCGGTGTGAGCAGCGCCGATCACATGCTGCGGATCAAGCCGCATTCCGTCGTCGTCCGATCGAGCGAGCGTGCGGCCGACGCGGTGACGGCGTACGCCGATGACTACCTCGCCTACGTCGAACGCAACGCTGATCTGATGCCCGCCGGGTACTCCGCTCACGACCCCATGCCCAAGGTTGCCCTGGTCCCCGGTCTGGGCTCCGTGACGACGGGCACCACACGACGCGAGGCTGAGGTGGCGGCGGACATCGCACTCCACACGCACGAGGTAGCGGCGACGGTGGCCGATCGGTTCGGCACGCCCGAGCCGCTCAGCGAGAAGGAGACCTTCCGCTTCGACTACTGGCCGATGGAGCTCTACAAGCTCACCCTCAAGCCTTCGCCTCCGGACCTCGCGGGGGCGATCGTGGTCGTCACCGGGGCGGCATCGGGAATCGGTCGCGGCATCGCGCTGGAGTTGGCCGAGCGGGGAGCGTCGCTGGTCCTGGCGGATCTCGACGAAGCCGGGTTGGCTGAAGTGGCGGAACGCATTTCGGCGGGCGGCGGTGCCGAGCCGGAACTGATCCCGGGTGATCAGACGCAAGAGTCTGTCGTCGAGGCGACCGTGCGGCGCGCCGTTCGAGCCTTCGGAGGCCTGGACGGGGCCGTCATCAACGCCGGTATCGGGGTGACCGGAGCCCTCGACGAACTCACGCTCGATCAGTGGGAGTCCGGCCTGCGGATCAATCTCACCAGTGGATTCCTGCTCACGCGCGCGGCCATGCGCGTGCTGAAGGAGCAGGGCATGGGCGGATCCCTCGTCTACGTCGCGAGCAAGAACGCCTTTGGTCCCGGCGCTGGATTCGGCGCCTACTCGGTGTCGAAGGCGGGGATGGTGCAGTTGATGCGCATCGCGGCACTCGAGGGTGGCAAGCACGGAGTGCGCGCCAATGCGATCAACCCCGATGCGGTGTTCGACCACTCGCGACTGTGGGACGACGGACTGCGCGAGGAACGAGCAGCGGCACACGGCATCAAGCCGGAAGAACTCGAGGACTTCTACGCCGCGCGCAATATCCTCGGTCGCCGTGTGACAACTCGGGATGTGGCTCAGACGGCGGCATTCCTGCTGTCGGAGGCGTCATCGCGCACAACCGGCGCGGTGATCCCCGTGGACGGCGGCGTCGCGGGAGCCTTCCCCCGGTAGTTGCAGTTGCGCCACTCAGCGAAGGCTGATGTCGGTCATCTCGGCGACTTCGGGGTACGCCGACTCGCCCTGTGCATGCGGTTCACCCTCACGACGTACGCGGACGACCTGCCATCCCGCGGCGCTGGCCGCATCAAGTTCGGCGACGACGTCTGAGCAGAAGAGCAGATGCTCCGGGGCGATGTCGAGTGCTGCGGCAATCGCCCGGTACGACGACTCCTCACGCTTGGGGCCGGCGTTCGCGGTGTCGAAGTAGCCGCTGATCCACGGCGTGTGATCACCCTCGGGAGTGTGGGCGTACCAATTGCGCTGGGCGAGGGCGGAGCCCGAGGAGTACACCGAGATGGGCAGACCCGCGTCGTGCCAAGCGCTCATCGCCACCAGCGCATCGGGATAGAAGTCGGAGACGAGCGCACCGGAGGCAAAGGCGTCCTCCCAGATCAGGCCCTGAAGGGTCTTCAGTGGAGTGATCTTGCGGTCCTCCGCGACCCACTCGGTGAGCGTCGTGACCACGAGGTCGTGAGACGGAGCCTCAACGTCGATCTCGTCGCCCACCTGACGGATGATCTCGGCGGTTGCGGGCTCATCGCCGTGCGCTTCGAGCCACGGGGAGAACCTCTCGGCGGCGTACGGGAACATCACATCGAACACGAACGACGAACGGCTCGTCGTGCCCTCGATGTCAACGACCACATGCTCGACACCATTGAATGTTTGCTCGGCTAGGGTCACGTTGAAGGAGGTTACATGTCTACGGAGTCACCGGCGGAGGCGCTCGCGCGCACGGGGCGGCGCTTGTACGACCTCGGTTGGATGCGCGGCACCTCGGGCAATGTCTCGGTTCGCGACGGTGGCCGACTCCTCGTCACCGCATCAGGGGTTGACAAGAGCGCGCTTGACGCGGCGCATGCCGTCGCGACGGATGAGTCGGGTGTACCCGTGACCGGTCAGTCCCACCGCCCGAGCGCAGAAGCCGAAGTCCACGCAGCCATCCTGCGGGCCAGCCGCGCGAACGCCGCCGTGCACGTGCACGCGCTCTCCAGTGTCATCGCGGCCGCCCGCTGGCCGGACGGCGTACCCATGTCCGATGTCGAGCAGTTGAAGGGGATCGGCCGGGGAGCGCACGGTGATCGGGTGGTCGTGCCGGTCGTCGCCAACTCCCAGGACATGGCGGACCTGTCCGAACGGGTCGTCGAGGCCATGGACGTCGGAGTGCCATGTGTCATCGTGGCGGAGCATGGCCTGTATGCGTGGGGGAGCGACCTCGGCGAGGCCGTGGATCGCACCGAGAGCCTCGACTGGCTCTTCGAATACGCGCTTCGCCTCGATGCCCTGCCCCACTAGTCCTGTGCGCACCGGCTGACATGCGACACAATGGCGCCGATCGACGAAAGAGGTAGATGACATGACCCTGCTGAGCGTGTGGGCCGACGACGCCCCCGACACCGTGTTGCTGCAGACCAGCGATCACGCTGCCATCACCGAGGCACTGTCCTCACACGGCGTGGTCTTCGAGCACATTCCGGCGGGTGATCCGCTGCCGATGACGGCCACCCAGGATGAGGTCCTCGACGCCCACCGCCCCCTGGTCGACCGGCTCATTGCCGAGCACGGATATCGCCTGGTCGACGTCGCCCAACTCCATCCGGTCGACTCCGACGAGTGGCGCGCCACCGCCGCGGGGGCACGAGCGAAGTTCCTGAATGAGCACACCCACGATGAGGAGGAGATCCGCTACTTCTCCCACGGCTCCGGGGTGTTCTACCTGCACGTCGACGGCAAGGTCGCCGCCATGCTGTGCACGGCGGGCGATCTGCTGAGCGTTCCGGCCATGACGACCCACTGGTTCGACATGGGCACGTCTCCCGACTTCACCGCTATCCGCTTCTTCCACGATGACGATGGCTGGGTCGGCACCTTCACGGGGAGCGACATCTCGACGCACTTCCCGACCTTTGACGAGCTGACGGCCGTCGCGCTGACGCACGCATGACCGGCGGTCTCGGGGTCATTGCGGGGACCGGGTTCTACGCGCTCGCTGAATTGAGCGAGCCCGAGACGTTTACCCAGTCGACGGAGTACGGCGACGCGCAGGTCACCAGTGGCCTCCTGCACGGTCGGCCGACGTACTTCGTGTCGCGCCACGGCGCCGACCACTCCGTGCCGCCACACATGGTCAACTACCGGGCGATGATGCAGTCGCTGGTGGACCTCGGCGTCACCGAGATTCTCGCCATCAACGTCGTCGGCGGTATTGGCCACGAGGCCGGGGATCTGGTGGTGGTCGATGACTTCATCGACTTCACCAAACAGCGCCCGGTGACCTTCTTCGATGGCAGCACACCGGAGGGTGTCGTCCACATCGACATGGGTGCGCCGTACAACGAGCGGCTGCGACAGACCTGGATCAATGCCGCCGGACAACTGAACATTCCGGTGACGCCCAGCGGCGTGTACGGGGCCTTCGAGGGCCCGCGTTTCGAGACCCGTGCGGAGATTCGCATGGCCTCGCTGCTCGGTGTCACGGTGGTGGGGATGACCGGCGTACCGGAGGTCGTGTTAGCCGCCGAATGCGCTCTGCCCTATGCCTCACTCTGCCTGGTCGCCAACCCCGCGGCCGGGCTGAGTTCGGATCCGATCACCATCGAGGACGTCCAGGCGGTGGTCGCCCGCGGTGCCGAGCAGGTGACGTCGATCCTCGCCGAGGCAGCCCGCACGCTGGCAGCCGCCGAATGACGGCCGACCTGCTGATCGAGAACGCTCGCTATGTCCTCATGGCCGACGAGGACGGCGCCTACCGCGAGCACGTGTCGATCGCGGTCACCGATGGTGTGATCACCTCGATTGGTGAACCCGTGCCCGCGCATTCGATCATCGACGCGACCGGATGCCTCGTCATGCCGGGACTGGTCAACCTGCACACCCATCTGCCGATGACCCTGCTCCGCGGGATCGCCGAGGACGTCGACCTGCAGGGCTTCCTCGAGCGCGTGTGGGCGGAGGAGGCGCGCATCATGGACGCCGACGGCGTCTATGCCGGCGCCCGACTCGGCGCGGTGGAGGCGCTGCTCTCAGGCACCACGACCGCGCTGGACATGTACTTCCACCCCGAGGCCGGTCACCGGGCTGCCGTCGAGGTCGGCCTGCGGCATGTCACCGGCCCCGTCTTCTTCTCCTTCCCCGGTCCGGACGGCCTGGAGTGGGATGAGCGCATGCGTCGCGCCCGGGAATGGCCGCAGGTCCTCGATGAGATCGGCGGACCGCATGTGCCCTCGGCGCTCATGCCGCACGCCGCCTTCACGGTCGGCGTCGACCATCTCGCCGAGATTGTCAGCCTCGCGAACACCCAGGGCTCGATGATCACGACGCATGCCTCGGAGAACGACCGGGAAAACGCCGATACCGTCGCCGCCACGGGGCTGCGCCCCATCGGTGCGCTGGACGCCGCCGGACTGCTGGCGACCGCTCCCATCCTTGGGCACGGCGTACGCATCGATGAGGACGAGCGCCGCCGTATCGCGGAGACCGGAACCGCCATCGCGCACTGCCCCGGATCCAATCTGAAACTCGCGAGCGGCGCCGCCGACATCGTGGGCTACCGCGAGGACGGCATTCGTGTGGGTCTGGGTACCGATGGTTGCTCCTCGAGCAACGACCTGGACATGTTCGCCGCGATGCGGCTCGCGGCGAACCTCGCGCGACTCGTGCGGGAGGACCCGGCGGCGATCTCCGCTCGCGAGGTCGTCGCCCTGGCCACCCTGGAAGGTGCACGCGCGCTGGGCTTGCACGACCGGATCGGCACCGTGGAGGTCGGCAAGGAGGCCGACCTCGTCGTGCTCGACCTGCGAGCTCCCCATCTGATCCCGGTGCACGACCCCTACACGTCGGTCGTCTTCAGTGCGGGGCGCGGTGATGTGCGGGACGTTGTCGTCGCAGGAGAAGAGGTCGTGCGTGATCGACGGCCGACGCGCGTGGCTCTCGATGACGTGATGGATCGTGCCGCCGACATTGTCGGGGTGGCGCGATGAGTGCACTGGAGGAACTCTCCGCGGCCGAGGCGATCAACAAGCTTGAACTGGAGTACCTCGAGGGCGAGGGTGTGTGGATACGCGTCGTCTGGCGGACGCCCAACACCAACGCGATCCATTGCCTGCTGACACCGCAAGACTTCAGCGGCCTCCATCGCCTGCGCGAGGACGAGGCATGGGTGCACGTCGCGGGTGCGCCGGTCGAGATGCTGCAATTGCATCCCGATGGATCCCACGAGGTCGTGCGTCTGGGCACCAATATCGACGCCGGTGAGAATCCCGCGGTGCTGGTGCCCGCCGGCTCGTGGCAGGGCTCGCGCACGCTGGGGCAGTGGAGCTTGGTCGTGTGCACGTTGGCGCCACCGTTCACCTCGTTCGTCCTGGCCGGTCACGATCTCGATCTGACCGCGTGGCCCGATGCGCGGGATCTCGCAAAGGAGTTCATCCGTGACTGAGTCACGCGTCGTGGTGGTGACCGGCGCCACGGGGCTGCTCGGACAGGCGTTGGTCGACGTCCTTCTGGACGACGGCTACGTCGTGGTGGCCCATGGGCGACGTGCCCGCCCCGGTCACCTGCCGGCGTCGGTGGCATACGTCGCCGGTGACCTTCGACGTGATGCCGACGTCACGGAACTAGTCGATGCCGCGCATGACCAGGGCGACGTTCACGCACTCGTGAACAACGCGGCCGACATGGATCTGGGTCGCCCGTGGCCGATGGCGCCGGCCGAGTGGATGGCGATGATGGATGCGTCGTTGGTCTCCGCCGTCCGCGTGACGCAGGCGATGCTGCCGCACTTTGCGAGCGGTTCGTCCATTGTGAACATCTCCAGCGTCGAAGCGGGATCGGCGTTCCCCGGTCATGCCCACTATGCGGCGGCCAAGGCGGCGCTGGAGTCGTACACCCGATCACTCGCCCTGGAGTTGGCCGGATCGTCCATTCGCGCGAATGCTCTCGCCCCGGGGGTCATCGACCGGCCGGGCCTCGCGCAAGACTGGCCCGAGGGCTGGTCGTGGTGGTCGCGCACCTGCCCGCTCGGCCGACCGGTCACGGCGCGCGAGGTTGCCGAGGTCGCGGGCTTCCTGGTGTCTGCGAAGGCCGCCGGCGTGAATGGCGCCGTCGTTCCGGTCGACGGTGGCTGGTCGTCCGCGGCCCACTTCGGGTGAGAAAACCGAAGGTCCCTCATCGTCACGCTGGCCTCATCCATCACAGTTGCAACACTGCCCCGCGTGTCCGTATTACGGGTGGGTCACGGCGGGGGTGGCCATGCGTGTCGTACCCCCTGGCCGGACTAGGGTCGCTTCAACGCTCAGGCCCCAGATGAGCGGCGCGGAATCCCGCGTGGGTGTGGGGCCACTGACGAAAGGGCATACACACATGCATCGCAAGTGGGGTTTGGCGGCTGCGGCCGCTGCCGCTGCGCTCGTGCTGGCCGCCTGTGGCGGTAGCAGCGACGGCGGCGACTCATCGGGCAGCAGCGACGGTGGTGGCGACTCATCGAGCAGCGCCAGCGGCGGTGGCGGAGAGGGCGACTGCCCGGGCGCCGACGCCTTCTGCATCGGCCTGGTCACCGACACCGGCAAGGTGGACGACAAGTCGTTCAACCAGTCCGCGTGGGAGGGCGCCCTCGAGGCTGCCGCCGAGACCGGCGGTTACGCCAAGTACGTCGAGACGGTTGATCCCAAGGACTACGAGAACAACATCAACCAGTTTGTCCAGGGTGGCTACGACGTGATCATCACCGTCGGCTTCCTCATGGGCGAAGCGACCGTCGCTGCGGCTCAGGCCAACGCCGACGTGTCGTTCATCGGTGTTGACCAGTTCCAGGCGGAGGAGATTCCGAATCTCACCGGCCTGGTCTTCAACGAGGACAAGGCCGGCTACGCCGCGGGCTACCTCGCCGGCCTGATGACGCAGACGGGCAAGATCGGCGCCGTCCTCGGCACCGACACGGTTCCGCCGGTCGTCCTCTTCGGTGAGGGCTACAAGGCAGGTGCGCTGGCCGCCAACCCGGCCGTCGACGTCACGCTCGTGTACCACGAGCCGAACAACGCCTTCAACGATCCCGAGTGGGGCGCGGCGGAGTCCAAGAAGCAGATCGAGCAGGGCGCCGACATCATCTTTGGTGCGGGTGGCAACACCGGCAACGGTGCGCTCATCGAGATCGCCAAGGCTCCCGGAGCGGGCGAGTCGATCTTCTGCATCGGCGTCGACACCGACCAGTTCTACACCGTGCCGCAGGCCGCCAAGTGCCTGCTCACCTCGGCGGAGAAGAAGCTCACCCTCGGCACCAAGGACCTCGTCATCCTCGCGAAGGACGGCAAGGCCCCCGGCGGCAACTTCTTCGGTCTCACCGGCCTTGCGCCGTACCACGACACCGAGGCTGCGGTCCCGGATGACGTGAAGAAGAAGGTCGAGGAGGTCATCGCTGGCCTCGACGCCGGCACGATCGCCACCGACGTCACGCTCGGCTAGTCAGATCTGAAAACGGTCGGGGGGATGACGCGCAAAGCGTCATCCCCCCGACTCTTTCTATGCGAGGATTCCGACCACTATGGCAACCACTGACCCGGCGCAAACCGACCTCGGTTTCACCGATCCCGACCCGCGGAGATCAGGTCCTCTGGACCGCCTCCCGGCCATCGCGATACCCGTCATCTCGGTGCTCCTCGCGTTCGCCATCGGTGGGTTGCTCATCTGGCTCCAGGGAGTCAATCCCTTTCGCGCGTACTACGTGCTGTTCAGCAGCGCACTCGGCACTCCCGAAGGTCTGCTGCGCGTCATGGAGAAGTCCACGCCCCTGATCCTCACCGGCCTCGCCGTAACGGTCGGCCTGCGCACCGGCCTGTTCAACATCGGCGCGCAGGGGCAGTTGTTGGTTGGTGCGATCGGTGCTGCCTGGGCGGGCTACCACTTCCAGTTGCCGATGATCGTGCACCTGCCGTTTGCCATCATCTTCGGGATGCTCTGCGGGGCGGCGTGGGCGTCCATCGCCGGTGCGCTGCGGGCCTACCGGCATGTGTCGGAAGTCATCACCACGATCATGCTCAACAGCATTGCGATCGCACTTGTCGACTACTTGGCGAGTAGACCGCTCAAGGAGCCGGACCAGCCCATCTCGCGTACCCCGTTGGTCGCCGATTCGGCGGCGCTGCCCTTCTTCGGGCCGATCCCCTCGGGATTCATCCTTGCCCTGCTCGTCGCCGTCTTCTTCGGCTGGTTCCTCGTCCGCACGACCCAGGGCTTCCGCTTCAACACCGTGGGCTTGAATCCCAGCGCAGCGCGCTACGCCGGCATGCCGGTCAAGGGGACCATCCTCCTGGCCATGGCGGTCAGCGGCGCGCTCGCCGGACTCGGCGGTGCGGTGGAGACCCTCGGTATCACCGGTCGATTCGAGCCCGCCTTCAACGCCGGTCTGGGCTTCGACGGCATCACGATCGCCTTGCTCGCGCGGGCCAACCCCATCGCCACCATCCCGGCGGCGCTCCTGGTGGGCACGCTGCGCTCCGGTGCCGCGACACTGCAGTTCCAAACTGGCATTGAGCCGGAGGTCGTCGACGTGATCCTCGCGATCACGCTGCTCTTCGTCTCCGCGCCAATCGTGGCCAAGATGCTCTTCCGCAAGCGCGCGATCAAGCAGACGACGGTCACCTCGGGGTGGGGCTCATGAGCGCCAAGTGGGCCTACTCCCTGAGTGCGGTCATCATCGTTGCGATCCTCGTGTCGTTCGCGATGGAGCCGGTGCGCACTACCTCGGTGCTGTCGTTCTCGCTGCGGTACGCCGTACCCCTGATCCTCGCGGCGATGGTCGGCATCGTGTGCGAGCGCTCCGGCATCATCAACATCGGCATCGAGGGTCAGATGCTGATGAGTGCCTTCGCTGGATTCTTCGGCGCTGCGCTCACCGGCAGTCTGATCGCCGGCGCGATGATCGGTGTCGGGACCGGCATGATCATGGGCGCCTTCCTCGCGACCGGCGCGGTCACCTGGAAGATGGACCAAATCATCGCCGGCACGGTGATTAACATCCTGGCCACCGGTCTCACCAGCTTCTTCTACGCGCAGGGCTATGTCCTGCCGGGCAATACGCCGACCGTCTCCATCCCCTTCCTCGCCGACCTGCCATTGGTCGGGCCAGTGCTGTTCGACAATGGCATGTTCACCTACGCCGCGATCATCATCGCCCTCGTCCTGTGGGTCCTGCTGTTCAAGACGGTCTGGGGCCTGCGCACACGATCCGTTGGTGAGAAGCCGAGCGCCTCGGACACCTCCGGCATTGGCGTAGAGCGCACCCGCTTCTGGAACGTCACCTTCGCCGGTGCCCTCGCCGGCCTGGCCGGTGCCTACCTCTCACTCGAAGCGGCCGGCACCTTCGAGCGCGGCTTCACCGCCGGCCGCGGCTTCACCGCTCTGGCGATCATGATCTTCGGTGCGTGGAATCCGATCGGTGCGCTGGCGGCCGCCCTCTTCTTCGGTCTGACCCAGGGCGTGGCCAGCCAGTTGCAGGCCGACGCCGTCGTCGACATCCCGCCGCAGTTCGTCAACATGCTTCCGTACATCCTCACCATCGTCCTGCTGGCCGCTGTCTCCGGCCGGATTAAACCTCCGGCCTCCGTCGGCAAGCCCTATGAGAAGGATTAGCGATGGCTGACGACAAGCCGATGGCTCTTGAGGCGCGCAACCTCACGAAGCGATTCCCCGGCGTCATCGCCAATGAGGACGTGTCTCTCCAGGTACGACAGGGCGAGATCCTCGCGCTGCTCGGTGAGAACGGCGCGGGCAAGTCCACGCTGGTCAAGATGATCTACGGCCTCTATTCCCCGGATGAGGGAGAGATCTTCATCAAGGGCGAGCAGGTGCGCCTCAAGGGTCCCCGTGATGCCATCAAGCGCGGTGTCGGCATGGTGCATCAGCACTTCCAACTCGTGCCGGTCTTCACGGTGGCCGAAAACGTCATCCTCGGCGACGAGCCGCACAGGTCGATCTTCGTGAACATGAAGGCGGCCCGCGAGCGAGTGAAGCAACTCGCGGAGGACTTCGGCCTGCAGGTAGACGTCGACGCCAAGGTCGAGGACCTGCCGGTCGGCACCCAGCAGCGGGTGGAGATCCTCAAGGCGCTCTACCGTCACGCTGACGTCCTCATCATGGATGAACCCACGGCTGTGCTGACTCCCCAGGAAACCGATGAACTGCTGCGCGTGATGCGTGGCTTCGCCGACAACGGCGTCGCCGTCATCTTCATCACTCACAAACTGCGCGAGGTGCTTGCCGTCGCCGATCGCATCGAGGTGCTGCGGGGTGGCAAGGTGGTCGGCACGACACGCCCCGCCGACACTGACGCGGCGGGTCTCGCTCAGATGATGGTGGGCCGCAGCGTGCTGCTCACCGTTGACAAGGCGGAGGCCAAACCCCAGGACGTCGTTCTCGATGTCGTCGATCTGTCGGCCGAGAACGATATTGGCCTTCCCGCGGTGCGCGATGTCAGCCTGCAGGTGCGGGCCGGGGAGATCTTCGGCATTGCCGGTGTCGAGGGCAACGGTCAGCGAGAGTTGGTTCAGGCGCTCACCGGCCTGCGCAAGTGCACTGCTGAACGCGTCACCGTGCTGGGCAAGGATGCGCTGGGCAAGAGCCCGCATCAGATTCACGCCATGGGTGTGGGTCATGTGCCGGAGGATCGCGAGACCGACGGCCTCGTCGGTCCGTATTCGATCGCGGACAACATGGTGCTCGATCGCTACGACGAGCCGGAGTTCGCGCGTCGTGGCGTCCGTCGGCGTGGCGCCATCGATGAACTGGCAACCACGCTGGTGGCGGAGTACGACGTGCGAACCCCGTCGATCCAGACCACGGTCCAGTCACTGTCCGGTGGCAACAAGCAGAAGGTTGTCATCGCCCGCGAACTCGCGGCCGATCCGTCGTTGCTCATCGCCTCACAACCGACGCGCGGTGTGGACGTGGGCTCGATCGAGTTCATCCACTCGCAGATCGTGGCCGCCCGCGATGGTGGCGCCGCCGTACTCCTGGTGTCCGCCGAACTCGACGAGGTGCTCGGTCTCGCTGATCGGATCGGCGTGATGTACGACGGCAAGATCGTCGCGGTGCTCGACGCGGCCGAGGCCGACCGGGCGCACATCGGCCGGCTCATGGCCGGCGACGTCGACTAGCTCCCTGCCACCTCCACGAACGCGCACGCGCCGTGCGCGGTTCACGCGCGTCGTGGTCCCATTCCACGCTCATCCACGAGGAATTCGCTAACGCGCATCCACAGTGCGCGATCTCGCGTTGTTTGCGAACCCGCGCCTTCCTAGCGTCGTCGCACCAGACACGACGGAGGAGGGGGAGACACCATGGACCAGGCTGGGTTGCAGTGGATCAACGACGAGGTGCGTGAGGCCGTACGCCGTGCCGGTATTGATCCGTTACGGGATCGCGCAGCCGTCGCCCGGATGGTCGACGAAGTCATCGGTCGCTACCGCGAGCGCGCGTGGCAGTCGGGCGAGACGCCCGAGGTGGGTGACGACATCGCGCGTTCCGCACTCGATGCCGTTGCCGGCTTCGGCCCGCTGCAGCGCTTCTTCGACGATCCGGATATCGAGGAGATCTGGATCAACGAGCCCGGGCGCATCTTCATCGCCCGCGGCGGCCGAAGCGAACTCACCACGACCGTGCTCAGCGCATCCGACGTGCGGGCTCTGGTCGAGCGCATGCTGCAGTGGTCGGGTCGGCGTATCGACCTGAGCACGCCCTTCGTCGACGCCACCTTGCCGGATGGCAGCCGCCTTCATGTGGCGATTCCGGATATCACTCGCGCCCACTGGGCCGTGAACATCAGGCGTTTCGTCCAACGCCCCGGCCACATCCACGACCTGGTGCCGACGGGATCGCTCACCAGTGCCGCGGCCACCTTCCTCGAAGCAGCGGTGGTCAGCGGACTCAACGTGATCGTGGCCGGTGGTACCCAAGCGGGCAAGACGACGCTTCTTAATGGGTTGCTCGGCTGCGTGCCGTAAAGTGAGCGCATCGTCACCTGTGAGGAAGTGTTCGAGATCCAACT
>CAYGMM010000045.1:15537-16242 GCA_964351035.1 uncultured Actinomyces sp. | reverse complement strand
CCTTCTGAGCGCACAATTGCCAGCGGCGGCGGGGTTGTGCGCTGAGAGTGCAGAAGATCGGCCATCTGAGCGCACAATTGCCAGCGGCGGAGGGGTTCCCCATCAGCGACACCCCCGTCACATGCCTTCCGCCCTACCGAGACCTCCCGCCACGTGGAGGCCGAACTTTGCGTTGATTGCTCCACCCGGTGACGCTTCTCGCCGGAAGCCCAGGCGATCAGTTGCGGTTATCGGCACCCCAGCCCGTCTACAGATATGTCAGGAGAGCCCGTCAGGGGAGGACTTCCTCGACGACCTCGACCTCCTCTTCGTACCCCGCCTGGTCACGGAGTTTGTCGCGGCCCCGCTCCACAGCGTTGAGGGTCTTGTGCAGGGTGATCTCGAAGGAGGCGAGGCGGCCGTCGATGTAGTCGTCGGTCTCCCGGCGCATGCGGGTGACCTCGTCGAGGGTCTCGGCCCGGAGCGCCTCGGACTCCTCGACCGCCACGAGATAGACCTCGTGCTGGGAGAGCATCTGCATCTGCTCCGCGCGCGCCTCGGCGATGAGGCGATCAGCCTCAATGCGTCCCTCGGCGACAACGGCTTCACGCTCGGCGAGGAGTTGATCGGCGTCGCTCAGGGACTCGGGCAGCGCCTCGCGGATGTCCTCGATCATGTCGAGGACCTGGGCTCGGTTGACCATGCACGAGGCGGACAGGGGTACTG
>CAYGMM010000045.1:0-15527 GCA_964351035.1 uncultured Actinomyces sp. | reverse complement strand
TGCCTTCGCCTCCTCGATGAGAATCGCGAGTTCTTCAAGCCGCTGATCAACGTCCACGCCTACTCCTTCACCGAAGCCTGCGCCGCAACACGCTCGCGCAGTCGTTCCAGGACCGGATCGGGCACGAGTCCCGCCACGCTCCCACCGTGCGTCGCCACTTCTTTGACGAGGCTCGACGACAGATAACTGTAAAGCGGATTGGTCGAGACGAAGAGCGTCTCCACACCGGCGAGCCGGTAGTTCATCTGCGCCATCTGCAACTCGTAGTCGAAGTCACTGACCGCCCGGAGTCCCTTGACGATGGCGCCGATGCCGTGCTCGCGGCAGTAGTCGACCAGGAGTCCGTGGAAGCAGTCGACCTCGACGTTCTCGAGAGGCGCGACAACCTCGCGCAGCATGTCGATGCGCTCATCGACGGTGAACAGGCTCGATTTCGATCGATTGACCAGGACGGCGACCACGACTCGATCGGCGACATGGGCCGCGCGAGTGAAGACGTCGAGGTGCCCATTGGTGACCGGATCAAAGGAGCCCGGGCACACGGCAACGCGCATCGTCTCTTCCTTCCCAAACCGGTCGTTAGGACGCGATCCGACCGTACCAAAGGGACGTCTCCCCGTAGTCGCGTCGACGAAGCGCGTCCCAACCCGAAGCGGGCCAGGGCGCACCTGAGCGAACGCCTCGCTCAACCACCGCCAGCCCGTCGGGGGCGATGGCTCCCGCAGACACAAGTCGCTCGAGTATCCCGGCCACCTCGGTATCGGGAACGGCGTACGGAGGGTCGAGGAAGACCAGGTCGTACGGTCCGGGCAGGTCCGCCTGCTGGGCATCAGTGACGACCACCTCGGCGCCGGGCAACCCCACGGTCGCGACATTGCGGCGCAGGAGCGCGGCGGTTCGCCGATCTCGCTCGACAAAAATGGCCGCGGACGCTCCACGACTCAGCGCCTCAAGCCCCACTGCGCCGCTGCCGGCGTAGGCATCGAGGACCCGCAGACCCGTCCAGCCGCCGAGAAGCGCCTCGAGGCTGGAGAAGAGCGCCTCGCGGACGCGATCGGTGGTCGGGCGTGTGCCGGCGGGCGGCACCACGAGTCGCCTCCCACCCGCCTGCCCACCGATGATGCGCACGTCAGCCCTTTTCCAGGTAGTCCGAGCGGTCATCATCGCTGAGCGCCGCGACGTGATCGCGCAGGACGGGGTGGTCCGCCAACTGCGGATCACGTTGGACGAGTGCGGTCGCGGCAAGTCGGGCGCGCTCGACGATGGCCTCGTCGCGCACGACCTCGAGCAGGCGCAGCGACGACCGACTTCCGGATTGGGCGGTGCCCAGGACATCGCCCTCGCGTCGCGCCTGCAGATCGACTCGGGCGAGTTCGAATCCGTCGGTGGTCGCCGCGACCGCCGCGAGGCGCTCACGTGCGGGGGAATCCGCGTCGGCTGCGGTGACGAGCAGGCAGAGCCCGTCTCCCCCACCTCGAGCGATACGGCCGCGCAACTGATGCAACTGCGAAATGCCGAACCGGTCGGCATCGAGAATGACCATGGTCGAAGCGTCCGGCACATCGACGCCCACCTCGATGACGGTGGTCGCCACAAGCACATCGATGGCGCTGTCATCCGTGGGATCGGCCGTGAATCGGCGCATCGCGTCGTCCTTCTCCTCCGACGACATGCGGCCATGCAGGATCCCGATGCGCAGGCCGCTGAGATAACGGTCCCGGAGTTCGTCAGCGACCTCGAGAACGCTGGACATCGCCGGGCCTTCTGCATCACTTGGCGAGGCGTCGGAATCATCGCCGATGCGCGGACACACGACGAAGACCTTGCGTCCGGCCTCGACCTCTTCGCGCACTCGGGTCCAGGCACGCGCAAGGTGCGCCGGCTTCTCCCGTGGCGCGACCACGTGCGTCGCGATCACCCCGCGGCCCGGCGGGTATTCATCGAGGATGCTGACGTCGAGATCACCGAAGACCGTCATGGCCACCGTGCGCGGGATCGGCGTCGCCGTCATCACCAGCGTGTGCGGTCGTTGACCGTCGCGATCCGGCGTAGCGAGTACGGCCCGCTGCTCCACTCCGAAGCGGTGCTGCTCATCAACGACGACGAGCCCGAGTTCGGCGAAGTCAACCGCGTCCTCGAGCAAGGCGTGCGTCCCGACGACGATTCCGGCCTCGCCGCTGGCGGCCGCGAGGAGTTCTACTCGGCGTTCGCGCACCCCCTGCGAGCCGGACAGGAAGGCGATCCGGGTGGAGGGACCCGACCCGGCGAGAAGGCCTGACTCGGCCATCGGCCCGAGGAAGGTGCGCAGGGTGCGTAGATGCTGTTGGGCCAGCACCTCGGTCGGCGCCAGCAGGGCGGCCTGACCGCCCGCGTCAACCACCTGGAGCATGGCGCGCAGCGCGACCAGGGTCTTGCCTGCGCCCACATCGCCCTGCAGCAGCCGGTGCATCGGATGGTCACTGTCGAGGTCGTGGGCGATCTCCGCACCCACGCGTTGCTGGGCGCCGGTCAACGGGAAGGGCCGCCGCGCGTCGAAGGTCGCGAGGAGACCGTCGGCTCTCGGTGGGCGTGGCCGTGCCGACTGCCCCTCCAGCAGGGCGCGCCGCTGCGCCAGGACCACCTGCAATCCGAAGGCCTCATCGAACCTCAGCCGTGCGCGTGCCGCCTCAATCGCCTCGTGGTCGGCCGGTCGGTGGATCTGCCGCAGCGCCTCATCAAGGGACATGAACCCCTCGGCCGCACGTACGTCGGCGGGGAGTGGATCGGCGATCGTGTCGACGGCATCGAGGGCCAACCGCATGACCTGCTGGATCTTCCAGCTCGGCAGTCCGGCCGTCGAGGGATAGATCCGGATGAGCAGGTCGGCGAAGGCCGCCTGCGCCTCGCTGTCGGGTTCGAGGTCACTGTCGTCGGGAAGCATGACGAAACGCGGGTGAGCCAACTGTCGCGTGCCACCGTACGCCGAGACGGTGCCGGCGAAGAGTCCACGTCGGCCGACCTGCAACTGACGCTGGGTACGCCACGCCTGATTGAAGAACACCAGCGTGAGTCGGCCCCGCCCATCCGACACGACGACCTCGGTGATGGTGCCCTTGCGCTGCTGCATGCGCCGAGTGTTGGCCGACATCACCTCGGCGAGGACCGTCGCATGCTCCCCGGTGGCGAGGGCATCGAGATCGGTGAGGTCACCGGGATCGATGTAGCGGCGGGGATAGTGGCGGAGCAGATCCTCGACCGTCTCAATGCCAAGCCCGTCGCGCAGCGCCTTCGCGGTGCGCCCACCGACGACGTCAGCCACCGGCGCGGCCGGTGTCACAGGGGACATCGCCTACTCGACCCCGATGATGACCGGCCACAGCGGCTGACCGCCGTCGAGAGCGATGACCTCGAGTCCGGCGTGCGCGTGGCCGAGCACGTCCGAGAGTTCATCGAGCAACGTGGAAGGGGCATCTTCACCACCAACCAGCGTGACGAGTTCGCCGCCGGAGGACAGCAGGCGCTCGGCCACGGCTGTGGCAACGCCGTGGACATCGCTGCCGATCTCGACGATGTCGCCGTCAGCCACTCCGAGGATGTCACCCGGTACGCAGGGACCGGCCATCGTCAGTGCCTCGCGTGAGGCCACGGTGACGGCGCCGTAGCGGGTTGCACCGGCGGCGCGCGTCATGGCGACGACGTCGTCGTCGAATCGAGCCGCGGGATCGTGCACCGCAATGGCGGCGAGGCTCTGGACCACCGATCGCGTCGGGATGACCGAGACACGAACACCGGAGGTGCGCGCCTGTTCGGCGGCGGCCTCGGCGACGGCCAGCGAGTCCGAATCGCTCGGCATGACGATGACCTCCGCCGCATGAGCAGCAGCGATCGCTTCGGCGAACTCACCGGTCGAGGGTCGCCGCCGTGGCCGGGCCGGCACCGGGACACCCTCGCTATCCATGACCAGTGCCTCGACACCGGGGCCATGCGTGACCACCACGAGCCGACGCCCCTCCAGCGGTGTCTGCGGCACCGTCGGCAGCAGGTAGGTGATGCGGATCCGGTCGAGGGTCCCGGCGCGCAGTCCGGCTTCCACCGCGGCACCCGCGTCATGAACATGCACATGGACGTTCCACAACTCGTCCGCGCCCGTCACCACCAGCGAGTCACCGAGCCCGTCGAGCGTGCCGCGCAACACCTCGACGTCATGGGCCGTAGCGGTGAGGAGGTACATCACCTCATAGGCGGGAGCGCCCTCCGCGGCGAGCGGCACCCCGTGCGACGGACGAGCCGGAGCGGGCAGTTTGGGTCGGGCGTCACGACGTGGGCGTCGGCGGCGTACGCCGGACACCACATCGAGCAGGGCGTCGTACACGACAACGAGGCCCGCGCCACCGGCGTCGACCACCCCGGCGTCACGGAGCACGGGGAGTTGCTCCGGGGTGCGTTCCAGCGCCGAACGGGCCGCCTCGACCGCGGCGGCAATGACCTCGATGAGATCGTCGCCCGGATGGGCTTCGGCCGCCTCGGCTGCGGCTCGCGCGACCGTGAGGATCGTGCCCTCGACCGGGTGGGCGACGGCGGCGTAGGCCTCATCGCTCGCCCGGCGCAGCGCGGCACGGATGTGATCGGCCGTCAGGCGATCGCCGTCGCGCGAACCGGTGAGTGCGCTCGCGACTCCCCTGATGACCTGGGCGAGGATCACGCCGGAGTTGCCCCTGGCACCCATCATGGCGCCGCGCGTCATCGCGACGACGACGTCCGCGAGTCGAGCGCCGCCGGGTTCGCACACCTCTTCCATCGCCGCGCATGCGGACTCCACGGTGAGGAACATGTTGGTGCCGGTGTCACCGTCGGGGACTGGGAAGACATTGAGGGCGTCGATCGCGGCGCGCTCCTCGCCGAGGGCCGCAAGGGACTGCTCACCCCAGGCGCGGACGGAGGCGGCGTGCAGGACCGAGGGACGATCTGCTGCCATGGTCACCTCCGTGGTCGTGCCGGGGACGGTCCGACGCGTTCCGTCGGGACACCGTATCCGGCCCCGGGGACGCCCGGTTTGAGGTTGGGCCACCCCCTCGGCTACCCTCAGGGGGTTGTCGTGGGCCGGGATACTCCCGAGCGCCCCTGATCCTTGAGGAGAAGTACCGTGGCTGCCACCTGTGATGTTTGCGGCAAGGGCCCGGGCTGGGGCAATTCGATCTCGCACTCCCACCGCCGCACCTCCCGCCGCTGGAACCCGAACATCCAGCGCGTGCGCGCCATGATCGGCCGCACCCCCAAGCGCCTCAACGTGTGCACCTCCTGCCTCAAGGCCGGCAAGGTCACCCGCGCCTAAGCGCACCCTTCCGCAAGCCGACTGATCGGCCTGCGATGTCCGCGTTGCCGCGTGGGTATTCCCGCTGTTCGACTTTGTCACCTATAAGCGGGCTTTTGGGTTCCTCGGATGGGCGCAAAGCCCGCTTTGAGGTGACAAACGTTGGCACTAACCGCCGAAGTGTTCGTAGCCCTGTGGGCTCACCGCGTCACCGTCCACCCGGACCTCGCCATCGGCTGAGTCCGTCACGCGTCCGATGGCCGTGAATCCCGCGGGGAGTCCACCGGCGGGGAACGTCGCCAAGAGCGCATGATCGTCTCCACCACCGAGCACCCACGTGAGCGGATCGAGGTTGTAGGCCGCCGCGGTCGTCTGCACGGCCTCGGGGATGGGCAGCGCCGATGAGTCGATGTTCACGCACACCCCGGAGGCGCGGGCCAGCCGAGCCGCGTCCAGCAGCAGGCCGTCACTGACGTCGAGCATCGCCGTCGCACCCGACCCGGCCGCGCGCGGTCCGGCCGGATAGTCGGGCATAGGACGCCGGTGCGCGTCGACCAAGGCCCGCGGCGAGCGAAAGCCTCGTGACAGCACGGCCAATCCGGCCGCTGCCGCTCCCACCTCGCCACACAGGGCCACGACATCGCCCGCGCGCGCCCCGGAGCGCAGGACCGGCGTACGTCCTTCGAGGTCGCCCAACGCGGTCACCGATACCACGACCGAATCCGACGACACCAGATCGCCACCGATCAGTGCCGCTCCCCCGCGACGCGCCTCGGTCAGGAGTCCGTCGAGGAACTCCTCCACCCAGACCACCCCCGTGTTCTCCGGCACCCCCAGAGCCACCACGATCCCGGTCGGCGTGGCACCCATCGCGGCGATATCGGCGAGGTTCTCGGCCGCGGCCTTGTGGCCGATGTCCTGCCCGCTGGACCAGTCGAGGCGAAAGTGCCGACCCTCGACCAGCATGTCGGTCGTGACGACCTGGCGGCCATCGGGCACGCGGAGGACCGCCGCGTCATCACCCGGCCCGACCAAGACGTCGTCGCCCAAGTCCCCCACGGCCTGCCGGATGCGCTCGACGAGGGCGATCTCGCCCACGTCGCCGACCGTCTCACGTGATGCCATCGGGTTCCTCCCAGGACTGTCGCAGGGGCCGCCCGGATTCGGCTGATCCGTACCCCGACCGCTAGTCTCACCCCACCCCCGCTTCGTCGGGACGGCAGCCCGCCGGCAGCAGGAAATGGAGTTCGACGTGAACGTACAGGCCTACATCCTGGTGCAGACCGAGGTCGGCACGTCCGTCAACGTCGTCAGCACCATCAAGGAGATGCCCGGCGTTCTCTCCGCCGAAGACGTCACCGGTCCCTACGACGTGATCGTCCGGGCGGAGGCCGAGACGATGGACGCGCTCGGCCGCGACGTGCTCACCAGCATCCAGCAGGTTTCGGGCATCACCCGCACACTCACGTGCCCCGTCGTTCACCTGTGATCTCGCGCGTCCCCCGACGCAGTATCGCTCTGGCCGCCCTCGGCTTCGCCGTCCTCAGCCTGTCCGCATGCGGACGGACCGTGGCGGTGCCCGCGCCCGATTCACCGAGCCCGGTGTGCGCAGACATCACTCTCCCGGAGACGGTCAACGGCGCGGGTCTACGCCCCACGAGCGAACCCGGCACCGCCGCCTGGGGCGAACCGCCCATCACCTGGCGCTGCGGTGTACCGCGCCCGGACCAGCTGGCCGCCGACTCCGCCTTGCTCGAGGTTGACGGCATCGCCTGGCTGCCGGTCCCCGCGCAAGGTGGCGACGTCTTCTACGCCGTCAGTTGGCCAACTGCGGATGCCCCGGTGTACGTCGAGGTCGCCGTGCCGGATGCATACGCCGCCCCCGCCGACGTACTCCTCGATCTCGCCCCAGCTCTGCGGTGATCAGCGCAGACCGGTGCCGCGGCGTACCGCGTCAGCGATGAGCCAATCGACCAACTCTGCGTAGTCGACATCGGTCGCCGCCCACATGCGGGGGTACATCGAAATGGGCGTGAAGCCGGGCATCGTGTTGACCTCATTGATGACAATGCCATCGTCGGTGACGAAGAAGTCGACGCGCGCCAGTCCCTCGCAGTCCAGTGCGTCGAAGGCACGCACCGCGAGCGCTTGCACCCGCGCCTCGATATCGCTGCGTAGCTCGGCGGGGACGATGAGTTCAGCGGCGTCATCGAGGTACTTGGCCTCGTAGTCGTAGAAGTCGCGACCGGGTCGTACCCGGATCTCCGCACAGCGGCTCGCGATCGGCGTGCCATCGACATCCGCGAGCACCCCGCACTCGATCTCGCGCGCATCGGACACTCCAGCCTCGATAATCACCCGCGGGTCCCAGCGCAGCGCTTCAGCCAGAGCCTCATCAAGATCAGCAGGATCGACGACGCGCGTGATGCCCACTGAGGATCCGGCGCGTGCCGGCTTGACGAACCAAGGCAGTGCCAGGTCGGCCAACCGCTCGCGCACATCGTCGCCGCGCTGGCGGTCGCGGGGGGTCACCATGACGTAGTCGCCGACAGGGAGGCCAGCGTGCGCCAGCATCGCCTTCATGTGCCCCTTGTCCATCGACGCGGCCGAGGCAAACACACCGGATCCGACGTAGGGAACCCCCGCCATCTCCAGCAGGCCCTGGATGGTGCCGTCCTCCCCCCAGGGTCCGTGGAGCACGGGGAAGATGACGTCGACGCCGGAGATCGCCTCGGCGAGTGTGTGGTCGCTCAGGGGCTCGGGGAGCAGCACGGCACGATCGCCGGAGTCGGCCACGCTCGGCAGCGCCTGCCCGGCAGCGGCGGTAATGAGGTCCGGATCAGCCGGGGCGCTCACCCAGCGACCGTCCGGCAGTATGCCGACGGCGCGTACGTCGTATCGAGTCCGGTCCAATGCGCGCAGCACACCGGCGGCGCTCAGGCAGGAGATCTCGTGCTCGCTGCTGCGGCCACCGAAGATCACCAGCACGCGCAGTGGACGATCGGTCACGCCCGTGACGCTATCTGCTCCACCGGGGGCTAGGGTCGCGCCATGCCGAACTGGTCCGTCGAGAGTTGGCTCGTGCATGGGGGTCGTCCCCCCGTCGAGCCGGGTCAGCCACTCAACCAACCCATCGAGCCCGCGTCGACGTACTACGCCGGTGCTGAACCGGAGTACGCGCGCGACGGCACGCACGGCATGCAGGCACTCGAGGACGCCGTGGGGCCCCTGGAGGGTGGCTCGGCGGTGGCGTTCGCCTCCGGCATGGCGGCAGCCGGCGCCATCATCGATCTGCTGCCGATGGGGGCGGTCGTCGTCGCGGCGCGCTTCACCTACACCGGCGTCGCCGTACGTCTGCGCGAGCTGAATGAGATCGGCCGCATTGCCCTTCGTCTCGTGGATATCGCCGACACCCAAGCGGTGCTGGCCGCGGCGGACGGCGCTGACGCGATCTGGGTGGAGTCACCGACCAACCCCATGCTGGAGATCGCGGACATCCCGGCGATCCGCGCAGGCTCAGCCGCCATGCTGGTCGTCGACAGCACCTTTGCCACTCCCCTCGGTCAGCGGCCGTTGGAGATGGGCGCCGACGTCGTACTCCACAGCGCAACCAAGTCCATCGGCGGGCATTCCGATGGACTCATGGGCCTCGCGGTGACCGCGGATCCCGAACGCGCAGAGGCGCTGCGGTTCCGGCGCACAATTCTCGGCGGCGCCCCCGGCGCGCTGGAGTGCTACCTGATTTTGCGCGGTCTGCGCACCCTGTCGGTGCGCCACGAACGAGCACAGACCAGCGCGCAGGTGTTAGCGGAACGGCTGCAAGGTCATCCCGCCGTGGCACGGGTGCGGTATCCGGGGCTGACGACTGACCCCGGCTACGAGCGCGCACAGCGGCTGCTGAACGGTCCGGGATCGATGCTCTCGATCGAGGTTGCTGGCGACGCGGAGGCGGCCGATCAGGTCGCGCGCTCAACGCAACTGTGGGTGCACGCGACGAGCCTCGGTGGCGTGGAGTCACTCATCGAGCGCCGGCGTCGCTGGCCCTTGGAGAACGTCGAGGTCCCCGAGAGCCTGCTGCGCCTGTCGGTGGGCATCGAGAACGTCGAGGACCTCTGGGCCGACCTGTCAACCGCCCTGCAATCCGTTGTTCTTACCTGAAGTGTCGCTATCTCATCGAGTTGACAGCACTTCGGGTAAGAACAACGAACGTTGGTCTCAGTAGAGCGAGGTCTCGGCCTTCGGGGAGCGGGACATGAAGGCCCGGAGCATGTCCGTCGGCCCCATCCCGTGATGCACCACCTGCACCACCTGCTCGGTAATGGGCATATCGACGCCGTTCGCCCGGGCAAGGTCCAGGATCGACTGGCAACTCTTGACGCCCTCGCACGTCTGCTGTGTCTTGGCGATCGTCTCCTCGACGCTCAGCCCCTTGCCGAGGTTGACCCCGAACGTGCGATTGCGCGATAGCGGCGACTGGCAGGTCGCAATGAGATCTCCGACACCCGCGAGCCCCTGGAAGGTGAGCGGATCGGCACCGAGCGCCATACCGAGCCGAGCCATCTCGGCCAGGCCACGTGTGATGAGGGCGGCCTGCGAGTTCTCACCAAAGCCAGCACCCACCGCTATGCCGTTGGCCAGCGCGATGACGTTCTTGACCGATCCACCGATCTCGACACCCACGACGTCGGTCGTCCAATACGCACGGAAGTAGTCGGTCGTGCAGGCGTCCTGCAACCGGCGGGCACTGCTCTCATCCGAGCAGGCCACGGTCGTCGCCGCAGGCTGACGTAGGGCGATCTCGCGCGCGAGGTTGGGACCGGAGACCACGGCCACCTGCGATGTCGGCACCTCGGCCACCTGCTCGATGACCTGGCTCATCCGCATCGTCGTCCCTGATTCGATGCCCTTCATGAGGCTCACCAGCACGGCGCCTTCCGCGACCTGGTCACGCCAACGTCCGAGGTTGTCACGCAGCGTTTGGGCGGGTACGGCGAGCACCACGAGTGGTGCGTCATCCAGCGCCTCCGCCGCATCACCGGTCGCCCGAATGCCCGCCGGCAGCGGGATGCCGTCGTGATAGCGACGATTGACGTGTTCGTCATTGATCTGGCGGGCGGCTTCGGGATCACGGCTCCACATGACGACGTCACCACCCGCATCGGCGAGGATCATCGCGAACGCGGTACCCCAGGACCCCGAACCCATGACGGCAACTCGGCTCATGATTCCTCCTTGCGGATCTGCCGGAGCAGATCAGTGATGGCCGCCATGATGCGGTCGGTGGCCTCGTGCAAGGTGGCATTGTCCACCTCGCCGTTCCGATAGAGATCATCGAGGGCCACCGGGGGGCCGACGATGACGTGCATGGTCTTGCGCGGAAAGGCCTTGAACTCCTTGCTGTACGGACCCATGACCTGCTGCGCCCCGAAATGCGCCATCGGGATCACGGGGACACCGGCGGTCAGGGCGATGCGCGCGGCACCGGTCTTGGCCGCCATGGGCCAGAGGTCGGGGTCCTTGGTGATGGTGCCCTCGGGGTAGACGAGCACACACTCACCAGCCTTTGCCGCGTCGACCGCCGCCTGCACCGCCACCGCGGCGTCCTTGGTGCCCCGCACCACGGGGATCTGGCCAGCATTGCGCATGATCCAGCCGACGACCGGGGCCCGAAAGAGCGCGTCCTTGGCGAGGAACCGCGGCGGTCGGTCGTAGTCCCACAGGATGTGGGAGATCACGATCGGGTCGAACCACGACAGGTGATTGGCAGCGACGACGATGCCGGAGTCAACGTCCAGGTTCTCGGCGCCGCGCCAGTCGCGCTTGGTGATGAGCCGCATCAGCGGGTGCAGGATGAACGCGGCAAACCGGAAGGCGAATCCCAGCCCATCCCGCTTGCGCACCCGTGCCACGACTCTCCCTTCGGCGTTCGCCCCGAGTTTGTCAGGAAGTCACCCCCAGTGTCCTGATCTCCACGGTCCCGCTCTCAAACCCCATGCGCGGGTGCGCTTGGATGGCCGGGTGGCTGACCGATGGACCCTGCTCCTGCCGGTGCGGCTGGCCACTCCCAAAGGCCGCCTCACCTCGATGGACCAGGCGGCGCGCGCGGCACTGGCCCTCGCCATGGTTCGCGACGTACTCCTGGTGGCTGAGTCCAGCAACGCGGTCGAGGACGTCGTCCTCGTCGGCGACGATACGGCCCGCGCTGCACTCACCGATATGACGTACGTCGACGACGCGGGCCGCGGACTCAACGCCGAAGTGGCCGCGGCTGCAGCTGGACGCACCCGGGTCGCCGTCCTGCTCCCCGATGTTCCCGCAGCAACGGTCGCTCAACTCGACTGGGCGCTGACAGTCGGGGCCGAACACCCACGTGCCTTTGTGGCCGACGCGGAGGGCGTGGGCACGACACTGCTCATGGCGCAGGACGGAAGCACACTTGAACCCGCCTTCGGTGAACGATCCTGCGCCGCCCATGCCGCGAGTGGCGCGTTCGCGATCCTCGATGACGTCCCTGGGCGACTGTCGGGACTGCGACGAGATGTCGATGATGAGATCGGGCTGTGGGATGCCGCCCGCCTCGGAGTCGGGCCCCACACCGCGGAATTGCTCTAGACACCCCGGCTTCGGACCGTCATGGTTGGTTCTCGATCCCCAGAAGCGACCACAACGGTCGGAAATTCAAGGAGTGGGCGCATGACGAGGGGGCCGGATCCTTGCGGATCCGGCCCCCTCGTGATGTCGTGCAGATGACCTAGCGCTTGCGAGCGGTGGTCTTCTTAGCAGCAGTCTTCTTGGCGGGAGCCTTCTTGGCCGGAGCCTTCTTTGCAGCAGCCTTCTTCGCGGGCGCAGCCTTCTTGGCCGGAGCGGCCTTCTTGGCGGCGGGCTTGGCAGCAGCCTTCTTGGCCGGGGCGGCCATCTTCTTGGCACCCGAGACAACGGCCTTGAACTCCGCGCCAGCGCGGAACTTCGGCAGCTTGGTGGCCTTGATCTTCACGGCCTCGCCGGTCTGCGGGTTGCGGCCCATGCGGGCGTTGCGCTGTGCGCGCTCGAAGACGCCGAAGCCGCTGAGGGCAACCTTCTCGCCACGCGACACGGCGCGCTTGAGCTCGTTCAGGGTTGCCTCAACGACGTCCGTGACGTCGCGCTTGCTGTGGCCGAGCTGCGTCGACACAGCCTCGATGAGATCTTGCTTGTTCACGTCAGTCCCCTCCGGAGGGAAGTCAGGCCGACCGCAGTCGGCAGGGCCGGTCCGGTGACCGGCGTCGGGCTCACACTAGTACGCCGCGGAGGGTGCTCGAACCACTGACTCCCCGGAGTGTCGCGTGATCTGAATCTCGTTGGCACTCAACGAGATCTGGTCCTGCGACCGACGTCCGCTTTGCTCAGCCGACCGTCGTCGGCTTGAACGTCGGGCGCGATCCCTCGAACTCGGAAATCAACTGCTCGTTCTGCAGGGTGATGCCGACGTCGTCCAGCCCCTCCATGAGCCGCCAGCGGACGTAGGGATCCACCTCGAAGGACGCCACGAGATCACCTGCCGTGACCGTCTGCGCCTCGAGATCCACCGTGATCTGCGTGGTCGGATCGGCCTCGATCATTGCCCAGAGTTGTTCGATGACGTCCTGATCGACCAGGGCGGTGAGCAGTCCGGCCTTGCCGGAGTTGCCGCGGAAGATATCGGCGAATCGGGAGGACAGGACGACTGTGAAGCCGTAGTCCTGAAGTGCCCAGACGGCGTGCTCGCGTGAGGAACCGGTGCCAAAGTCCGGTCCGGCGACCAGGATCGAGACGCCGGCGTACTCCGGACGGTTGAGGACAAACTCCGGGTCCTGGCGCCAGGCCTGGAACAGCGCGTCCTCGAATCCGTGTCGGGTGATCCGCTTAAGGAACTCTGCCGGGATGATCTGGTCGGTGTCGACGTTGCTGCGACGCAGCGGTGCCGCCGTGCCGGTGTGCGTGGTGAAGGCTTCCATCTCGAGTCTCCTAGGCGTTGACGAGGTCGGCGGGCGAGGCAAGATGACCGGTGACGGCCGTAGCCGCGGCCACCTGAGGGGACACCAGGTGGGTACGACCACCCGGGCCCTGCCGACCCTCAAAGTTGCGGTTGGACGTTGACGCGCTGCGCTCCTGGGGCGCGAGCTTGTCGGGATTCATCGCGAGACACATGGAGCAGCCAGCGCCGCGCCACTCCGCACCCGCATCGAGGAAGACCTGATCCAGACCCTCACTCTCGGCCTGCAGCCGCACCCGCGCCGAGCCCGGAACGACGAGCATGCGTACGCCGTCCGCGACGCGGTGGCCGCGCAGTACATCAGCGGCCGCCCGCAGATCCTCGATGCGGCCGTTGGTGCAGGAGCCGAGGAAGACGGTGTCCACGGTGATGTCGCGCAACGGCATTCCCGCCGTCAGTCCCATGTACTCCAGCGCGCGCTCAATGGCGACGCGCTCGACCTCATCCTTGGCTTCGTCCGGTGACGGCACGGTTGCCGACAGAGGCGCCCCCTGGCCGGGGTTGGTGCCCCAGGTGACAAACGGTGCGAGCTCGCTGGCCTCAATGATGACCTCGGCGTCGAATTCAGCGTCGTCGTCAGTCACCAGCGAGCGCCAGTACTCGACGGCGGCATCCCACTCCGCACCCTTCGGGGCGCGGTCGCGACCCTCGAGGTAGGCAAACGTCGTCTCGTCGGGCGCGACCATCCCGGCGCGGGCCCCAGCCTCGATCGACATATTGCACAGGGTCATGCGGCCCTCCATCGACAGCCCACGCACGCCCTCGCCGCGGTACTCCAGGACGTAGCCCTGTCCGCCGCCGGTACCGATCTTGGCGATGACGGCGAGGATGAGGTCCTTGGCGGTGACGCCCTCGGGCAGCGGACCGTTGACGGTGATCGCCATGGTCTTGAAGGGCTTGAGCGGCAGGGTCTGTGTGGCAAGGACGTGCTCGACCTCGCTGGTGCCGATGCCGAAGGCGAGCGCACCGAACGCGCCGTGCGTCGACGTGTGCGAGTCACCGCAGACGACCGTCATGCCCGGCTGCGTCAGACCCATCTGCGGCCCGACGACGTGCACGATGCCCTGCTCGACATTGCCCAGGGAGTACAGCGGGACGCCAAACTCCGCGCAGTTGCGCCGCAGTGCCTCGACCTGCGCCGCACTCACCGGATCGGCGATGGGCTTGTCGATGTCGATCGTCGGCACGTTGTGGTCCTCGGTCGAGACCGTGAGGTCGGGTCGACGCACGACGCGGCCGCTCGCGCGCAGGCCGTCGAACGCCTGCGGGCTCGTCACCTCATGCACGAGGTGCAGATCGATGTAGAGCAGGTCCGGCTCCCCCTCGGCACGTCGTACGACGTGGTCGTCCCAGACCTTCTCCGCCAGTGTGCGGCCCATGTGCGCCTCCCGCTTCCCTGTCCACGATTGACATCTCACTATGTAAGACGCCAGTATCACTGTATGGACGAGTCTAGCGGAGTGGGTGTCGTGGACAAGACGGTGGCCCTCATCGATGCGGTGGCCGCGGGTCCACTCCCCCTCGCTGACCTGTCGGAGAGCACCGGAATTCCGCGAGCGACGGCCCACCGGCTCGCGGTCGCACTGGAACACCATGGCGTCCTCATGCGCGACGAATTCGGCCGCTTCACTCTGGGCCCGCGGACGGCTCGCTGGGCGGCCAGCCTGGACGAGGTTCGGGCCATCGCCGAGGAAGCGGTCCACGCGCTGCGCGACGCCACCGGGCTCAGCGCCCAGGCCTACCGGCGCATCGGCGACCAGCGACTTTGCGTCGCCGCCGCGGAACCGCCGTCGGGGCTTCGTGACACCGTGCCGGTGGGTTCGCTGCTGACGCTCAGCGCCGGCTCAGGGGCCCAGGTCCTCGTCGCCTGGCTCGACGAGGCCGAGCGCGCGCGCCTGCTCGTGGGGGCGGCGTACGACGAGGCCGAATTGGCGACCGTGCGTCGACGCGGCTGGGCGCACAGCGTCGGCCAGCGCGCCGACGGCGTGGCATCGATCAGTGCGCCGATCCGAGGGGTCGACGGCGGCGTGGCCCTCGCCATCAGCGTCTCCGGACCTGCCGACCGGTTGGCCAAGCCATCCGCGAGCCTGCGTGAGGCACTGCTGGCCGAGGTCGGGCGCCTCTCCGCGTAGCCTGTCGGCATTGGGCGATCACGCCGGGTTGTGCGCTGAAACGGCCGGTTTCCCGCACTCTCAGCGCACAACCGGGCCAACCCCGTGAATTGTG
>CAYGMM010000044.1:0-16634 GCA_964351035.1 uncultured Actinomyces sp. | reverse complement strand
GGCGACGAGTTCATCGAGGTGCTCAAGACGCTGCACAAGCTCGGCCTGGATCGGACCGATCCCGTCAGGGTGCGTGGCGCGGAGGTGAGCCCACGGGACGTCGTGGCGGCGTGCTTGCCCGACCCGGCCACGCTGGGTGATGCGATGTCCGGCAAGACGTGTGCGGGTACCTGGGTCACCGGTACGGGCAAGGACGGTGCGCGCCGGGAGGTCTACCTCTATCACGTGGCGGACAACGAGTGGACGATGCGCGAATACGGCACGCAGGCGGTCACCTGGCAGACGGCGATGAATCCGGTGATCGCGCTGGAGCTACTCGCGGCCGGTACCTGGAGCGGGGCCGGTGTGCTTGGGCCCGAGGCCTTCGACGCGGTGCCCTACCTCGACCTCATGACCGACGGCTACGGCCAATCCTGGGGCCTGCGCGAGATGTAGTTCCCGCCGTTTCTCCCGCTTAGCGGGACAAACGGTCGATGGCGGGCCGAAAACTCGCGCTATCGACCATTTCTCCCACGCGGCAGGGGTAACGGAGCTTAGAAGCCGGCGGCGACGATATCGAGGCCCTCGCGCAACAGGTCGTCGCCGATGCTCAGTGGCGGCAGGAAGCGCAAGACGTTGCCGTAGGTCCCGGCCGTCAGCGTGATGACGCCCTGGGCATGCGCGGCCTTGGCCACCCGACCGGTCAGATCGGGATCCGGAGTGAGGGTGCCCGGCTGTACCAACTCAATCGCCATCATCGCGCCGCGCCCGCGGATGTCGCCCACCGCGGGATTGGCGGCGGCGAGCGCCTCGAGCTTCTCGCGCAAGATCGCCCCCACCTGGAGGGCCCGCGCGTTGAGGTCATCCTCCTCCATCGCTTCGATCGCGCCGAGCGCCGCAGCGCAGGCGATCGGGTTGCCGCCGTAGGTGCCCCCGAGCCCGCCGACGTGTACGTCGTCCATGATCTCCGCGCGTCCGGTCACGGCTGCGAGCGGCAACCCACCGGCAATGCCTTTAGCGGTAGTGATCATGTCCGGCACGATCCCCTCGTGTTCACTGGCGAACCATTGGCCGGTGCGGCAGAAGCCGGTCTGGATCTCGTCTGCGACGAAGACGATGCCGTGTTTCGTGGCGTAGTCACGCAGAGCGGGCAGGAACCCGGGGGCGGGCACGATGAAACCGCCCTCGCCCTGGATGGGCTCGATGATGATCGCGGGGATGTTCTCGCCGCCGATCTCCTTGTCCATCTTGGTGGTCGCCCACGACGCAACCTCGGCACCGGTGTGCGGGCCGTCGCGGAACGGGTACGACATCGGCATGCGGTAGACCTCGGGGGCGAACGGCCCGAAGGACTGCTTGTACGGCATGTTCTTTGCCGTCAGCGCCATCGTGAGGTTGGTCCGGCCGTGGTAGCCGTGGTCGAAGACGACGACCGCCTGACGCTTGGTATGGGCGCGCGCGATCTTGACCGCGTTCTCCACCGCCTCGGCTCCGGAGTTGAACAGTGCCGAACGCTTGGTGAAGTCGCCGGGGGTGAGGCGATTGAGGGCTTCGCAGACCTCGACGTAGCCCGAGTACGGCGTGACCATGAAGCAGGTGTGCGTAAAGTCCGCCACCTGTCGCTGCACTCGCTCGACCACCCGACGATCGGAGTTGCCGACGGTCGTGACAGCGATGCCCGATCCCAGATCGATCAGGGAGTTGCCGTCGACGTCGAGGAGTACGCCGCCCGATGCGCGCTCGGTGAAGACGGGCATCATGCCGCCGACACCGGCGGAGACGGCCTCCTGGCGGCGAGCCATGAGCTCCCGCGAATGGGGTCCGGGAATCTCGGTCACCAGCCGGCGTTCCTGAGGGAGCGGCTCGGTTGAGGGCAGCAGGGTGTCGGTCATAGTGCTGAGCGTAGGACAATCCTCGGGTGAGTGAACCCCGAGACGTCATCATTTTGGGCAGCACCGGTTCGATCGGTGTCCAGGCCCTTGACGTCATCGGCCGCAATCCGGGCCGTTTCCGGGTCGTCGGCCTCGCGGCGGGCGGGTCGAATCCAGATCTCCTCACCGAACAGGCCCGGCTCTTCGAAGTCGACGCCATTGCCGTCGGGGCCGACGAGGCTGCCGACCTCGCCGCCGAGCAGGCGGATGTGGTTCTCAACGGCATGGCCGGAGCCGCGGGCCTCGTCCCCACACTCCGGGCGCTCGAGGCGGGCAACACGCTGGCGCTCGCCAACAAGGAGTCCCTCATCATTGGCGGACCGCTCGTGCGCGAGATCGCCGCGCCGGGGCAGATCCGCCCCGTCGACTCTGAGCACTCCGCGCTCGCCCAGTGCCTGGTGGGTGGCACCGAGCGGGAGGTACGCCGGCTCATCCTCACGGCCAGCGGCGGCCCCTTCCGCGGCCGCAGCCGCGACGAGCTCACGGCGGTCACCCCGGAGCAGGCACTCGCGCACCCGACCTGGTCGATGGGGCCCCTCGTCACCATCAACTCCGCCACGTTGGTCAACAAGGGGCTTGAGGTCATCGAGGCGCACCTGCTCTTCGACATCCCCATGGAGCGGATCGACGTCGTCGTTCACCCCCAGTCGATGGTCCACTCGATGGTGGAGTTCACCGACGGCTCCACGCTGGCGCAGGTCAGCCCGCCGGACATGCGCCTGCCGATCGCCTGGGCGCTGGGCTGGCCCGATCGAGTCCCGGATGCAGCGCCGGGCTGCGATTGGCCCCAGGCCGCACCCCGGCACTCCCCGCCCCTCGCCGATGTTCCCTCCCCCCCCCACACCCTGCCCCGACCCCCCGGAGCCGCCGGGGGTACGGCGCCCGCCGTGTTCAACGCCGCCGACGAGGCCTGCGTGGCGGCGTTCCGCGAAGGGCGGCTGCCCTTCACCGGCATCGTCGACATCGTGGGCACTGTCCTCACCGAACACCTCCGCGGGTCTGAGCGCGCATCCGCCGGCGCCGCGGGTGATCATGGGGGGAACCCGCTGACGGTGGCGGACGTCTTGGCAGCAGACGCCTGGGCACGCGCCCGGGCCGCGGAACTCGTTGGGGAGGTGTGATGGCCTGGCAGGTGATCGGCATCATCGCGTTCGTCCTCATCATCCTGGCCTCGATCGCCCTGCATGAGATCGGCCACCTCGTGCCGGCGAAGAAGTTCGGCGTCAAGGTGACCGAGTACATGATCGGCTTCGGTCCCACCATCTGGTCGCGACGCAAGGGCGAGACGACGTACGGGCTCAAGGCCGTCCCGGTCGGTGGCTACATCCGGATGATCGGCATGATCCCGCCCGCCAAGGACGACCCCGAGGGTCGCGTGCGCAGCATCTCGACCGGGCGCCTGGCGCTCCTCGTCGAGGACGCGCGGAAGCAATCCCTCGAGGAGATCACGCCGGAGGACGCCGATCGGGTCTTCTACAAGCTGCCGGTCTGGAAGCGCGTCATCATCATGCTCGGCGGACCGACCATGAACCTGGTCCTCGCTTTCGTGCTGTTCGCCGCAGTACTCGTGGGAATCGGCATTCCGCAGTCGAGCCTGCAGGTCTCCTCCGTAGTGCCCTGTCTGCCGACCGTTAGTGTCCCCTCGGGCGCACCGGACGCGGCCGGTGTGTGCGATGCGGGGGAGTCCCCGGCCGCGCTCGCGGGTCTGCAGTCCGGTGACCTGATCCTTGACTACAACGGCAACTCGGTCTCCACCTGGGACGATCTCACCGCCGCCATCCGGACGACCCCGCCCGGCCCCGCCGAACTCACGGTGCAGCGACTCGATGGCACCGTCGTCGATCTCACCGTGCCGATCGCGGAGGTGACGCGGCCGGTGTACGACGAGGCCGGCCAGGTCACCGACGAGGTCGAGACCACCGGGTTCCTGGGCGTTCGCCCCGAATGGGAGTACGTCAAGCAGCCGTGGTCGGCCGTGCCCGAGCAGATGTGGGACCTCACGAGTCGTTCCGTCGCGGCCCTGGTGACCCTGCCGGTTCGGGTCTATGAGTTGCTGACCGACACGATCATCGGGGGCGGCGAGCGCAGCCTGGACAGCCCGGTGAGCGTCGTGGGGGTGAGCCGACTCGGCGGTGAGGTGGCGGCGTCGCAGGAGCCTGTGGAGGGCAAGATCGCGATGTTCCTCGGGCTCGCGGCCTCGCTGAATCTCTTCCTCTTCCTGTTCAATCTGCTGCCGATCCTGCCCCTGGACGGCGGGCATGTGGCTGGTGCGCTCTATGAGGGCGCTCGCCGGCAGATCGCGCGGCTACGCCGTAAGCCTGACCCTGGCCCGGTGGACGTCGCCAAGTTGATGCCGGTGGCCTACGTCGTGGCGATGGCGCTGGTCGTGGTGGGCGCGGTCGTGATCCTCGCCGACATCATCCGCCCCATCACCCTCGGCTAGAACTCTTCGCCGTTTCTCCCGCTTAGCGGGAGAAACGGTCGATACGGCCGGATTCGGGACGTTCATCGACCATCTGTCCCGCTTAGCGGGAGAAACGGTTGTCGGGGATACTGGCCCGGTGAGCATCGATCTCGGCATCCCCTCCGGCCCACCTCCCGTGCTTGCGCCGCGACGCCAGACCCGCCAACTCCTGCTGCGCCATGACACCCACCCCGTGTACGTCGGCGGCGATGCGCCGGTGAGTGTCCAGTCCATGGCGACGACCCTGACGGCGGACATCAACGCCACGCTCCAGCAGATCGCCGAGCTCACCGCAGCTGGCTGCCAGGTCGTGCGGGTCGCCGTACCCAGCCAGGACGATGCGGATGCGCTGCCGATCATCGCCAAGAAGTCCGGCATCCCGGTGATTGCCGACATTCACTTCCAGCCCAAGTACGTCTTCGCGGCCATCGACGCTGGGTGCGCGGGCGTACGCGTCAACCCGGGCAACATCAAGAAATTCGACGACAAGGTCAAGGAGATCGCCAAGGCCGCCGGAGATGCCGGTACGCCGATCCGGATCGGCGTCAACGCCGGATTCCTCGACAAGCGACTCATGGAGAAGTACGGCAAGGCCACGCCGGAGGCCCTGGTCGAATCAGCGCTGTGGGAGGCGTCGCTCTTCGAAGAACACGGCTTCGGCGACATCAAGATCTCCGTCAAGCACCACGACCCCGTCACGATGGTGCAGGCCTACCGGTTGCTCGCCGAGTCCTGCGACTACCCCCTGCATCTCGGAGTCACCGAGGCCGGTCCGGCGTTCCAGGGCACGATTAAGTCCGCCGTCGCGTTCGGTGCGCTGCTCTCCCAAGGCGTTGGCGACACCATCCGGGTGTCGTTGTCTGCCCCGCCGATCGAGGAGGTCAAGGTCGGCATCGGGATCCTGGAGTCGCTGAACCTGCGCCAGCGCGGCCTGGAAATCGTGTCCTGTCCCTCCTGTGGGCGCGCCCAGGTTGACGTCTACACCCTCGCCAACGAGGTCACCGCGGGCCTTGAGGGCCTCGAGGTACCCCTGCGTGTGGCGGTCATGGGCTGCGTCGTCAACGGTCCTGGCGAGGCCCGTGAGGCTGATCTCGGTGTGGCCTCGGGCAACGGCAAGGGTCAGATCTTCGTCAAGGGCGAGGTCATCAAGACCGTGCCCGAGCATCAGATCGTGGAGACCTTGATCGAGGAGGCCATGCGCCTCGCCGAGGAGATGTCCGGCGATGACCGCTCCGGTGGTCCCGTCGTCAGCGTCAGCTGAGGGCGAGACGCGGCCGCTCACGTCGGCCGACAGCCCGGCGCTGCGTCGCCTTCTCGACACTGACCCGGTCACCCACTGTTTCGTCGCGAGCCGCCTCGACGCACTTGGCGGGCGCATCGGCGCCGACCTGTGGGGCTACTTCCGCGGTGATGAACTTGTCTCCGCACTGCATATCGGGGCCAACATCGTGCCGGTCAACACCGATGCGGACGCTCGTGCCGCCTTCGCCGATCGTCTGCTCCGCACGGGCCGACGTGGCTCCTCCTTCGTTGGTCCGGCCGACGAAGTCCTGGATCTGTGGAGTCGTGTTGAACGCCGCTGGGGTCGACCGCGCGAGATCCGTGCGGCTCAGCCGCTGCTGGCGATGGACCGGGATTCCGTTGTCGCCCCCGATCCACTCGTGCGACCGGCACTGCCCCACGAGATCGACATCCTCGTGCCAGCGTGTGTAGCGATGTTCACCGAGGAGGTCGGGATCTCGCCCGTCTCTGGAGGCGCCGCGGCGGCATACCGGGCCCGCATTGCCGAGCTCGTCCACGCCCGGCGCGCGCTGGTGCGCATGGAGCAGGGGCTGGTCGTCTTCAAGGCTGAGATCGGTGCACTGTCCTCGACCGTGTGCCAGGTCCAGGGCGTGTGGGTGGCGCCCGCTCGACGCGGCGAAGGCCTGTCGGTGCCGGGCATGTCGGCGGTTGTGCACTACGCACGACGGTCGATCGCCCCGACCGTCAGCCTCTACGTCAACGACTACAACCACGCCGCTCGGGCCTGCTACGCCGCGGTTGGCTTTGGCCAGGTGGGGGAGTTCGCGACGGTCCTGCTCTAGCGGTGCCGGTATCCTCGCCAGGGCCGTCGATGAGGAGATCCCCGTGCTGCTGCGCATGTCCACCCTGTTCGTCCGCACCCTGCGGGACGACCCCGCCGACGCCGAGGTGCCCAGCCACCGACTGCTCGTACGCGCGGGCTACGTGCGTCGCGTCGCGCCCGGCATCTTCTCCTGGCTACCCCTGGGCTACCTGGTCTATCGCAACATTGAGAACATCGTGCGGCAGGAGATGGACCAGGCTGGCTTCCAGGAGGTCCACTTCCCGGCGCTGCTGCCGCGTGAGCCCTATGAGCGGTCGAACCGCTGGGAGGAGTACGGCGACAATCTCTTCCGCCTGAAGGACCGCAAGGATGGCGACTATCTCCTCGGCCCGACGCACGAGGAGATGTTCACCCTGATGGTCAAGGGCGAGTACTCGTCGTACAAGGATCTGCCGCTGGTGATCTACCAGATCCAGACGAAGTACCGCGATGAGGCGCGACCCCGTGCGGGCATCCTGCGCGGTCGCGAGTTCGTCATGAAGGACTCCTACTCCTTCGACGTCGATGACGCCGGGCTTGAGCGCTCCTACCAGCGGCATCGCGATGCCTACATCTCCTGCTTTGGCCGGCTAGGACTGGACTACGTCATCGTGTCCGCGCAGTCCGGAGCGATGGGCGGGTCGCAGAGCGAGGAGTTCCTCGCCCCGACGATCTATGGCGAAGACACCTACGTGCGATGCTCGGCCTGCGACTACGCCGCGAACGTCGAAGCGGTGGTGAGCCCGCCGATGCCCGCGCTGGATGCGTCGGGCTTGCCGGCGGCCGTCGTTCACGACACCCCGGATACGCCGACCATCGCGACCTTGGTCGATGTCTCCAATGAGCGCGAGGACATCCGACGCGCCGATCGGGCGTGGACGGCAGCAGACACACTGAAGAACGTCGTGTTCATGGCGACCTACCCCGACGGGACCACCGAACCTCTGGCGATCGGCGTACCCGGGGATCGCGAGGTCGACGTCAAGCGCATCGAGGCCGCGCTGCACCCTGCGGTGCTGCGCCCGTTCGAGGAGGAGGACTTCCCGAAGTACCCGGCCCTGGTGAAGGGCTACATCGGCCCCGGGGCGCTTGGTGGCGAGGGCAATATCCGCTTCCTGGTCGATCCGCGGGTGGCCGAGGGCACCGCCTGGATCACCGGCGCCAACGAGAAGGGCCGGCACGTCTACGGGTTGGTGCGCGGTCGCGACTTCGAGGTCGACGGCGAGATTGAGGCCGTCGAAATCATCGAGGGCGACCCGTGTCCGCGGTGCGGAGCCACCCTGGAGATCGCGCGGGGTATCGAAATCGGCCACATTTTCCAACTCGGTCGCAAGTACGCCGAGGCGCTCGGTCTGACCGTGCTCGACGAGAACGGCAAGCAGGTCACGGTGACGATGGGTTCCTACGGCCTTGGCGTCTCGCGCGCCGTCGCGGCGATCGCGGAGCAACATTTTGATGACAAGGGCCTGGTGTGGCCACGCGAGGTGGCCCCGGCCGACGTGCACATCGTCGCGACCGGCAAGGAGGATGCGCCGTTCGAGACCGCCGAGGCGCTCGCGGCGGAACTCACCGACGCCGGCGTTCGGGTCCTCATCGATGATCGACGTGGCGCTTCGCCGGGCGTGAAGTTCAAGGACGCCGAACTCATCGGCATCCCCACCATCGTGGTGGTTGGCAAGCGTCTCGCTGATGGTGTTGTCGAGCTCCGCGATCGCGTGACCGGTGAGTCGGCGGACGTCCCTGCCGAAGAGATCGCCGGACGCATCATCGACCTCTGCCGAGCATGACCGTCGAGGCGGTCATCTTCGACTGGGGCGGCACGCTGACGCCCTGGCATGACATCGACCTGGTCGAGCAGTGGTCGGCGTACGCCGTCATCTATGCACCAGGCGACTCCGAGTTCGCGCAGCGGCTCGCGGATGCTGAACTCGTACTCTGGCGTCGACAGCAGGCCTCGAGAGGGGCGAACGGCACCGGGAGCCTCGAGCACATCTTCGAATCTGTCGGCATCGACACGACGTCGACGGCGCATGGCGAGGCACTCGCGGCGTATCTCGAGGGCTGGGAACCCCATACCCTGGCCGATCCGCAGGCGCGGCCGACGATGGAGGCGCTGCGGGAGCGGGGGATCCGGGTGGGGGTGCTGTCCAACACCATGTGGCCACGCTGGCATCACGAGGCGGTCTTCTCCCGCGACGGCCTCGCCCACCTCATCGACGGCGCGATCTACTCCAGTGAGATTCCCTACGCCAAGCCACATGCCTCGGCGTTCCAGGCCGCGCTGGACGCGCTGTCGTCGACTGCCGAGGTGACGGTCTTCGTGGGGGACCGTCCGTGGGATGACGTGCACGGCGCTCAGGAGGCGGGGATGCGGGCGGTCCTCATGCCGCACTCCAACCTCGGCGATCAGGCGGTCGACATCGAGGTCGAGCCCGACGCCGTGATCAGCGGTCTGCTGGACCTGATCGACGTCGTTGATCGCTGGCGCGCGGGGCATGACACCTGATTGGTACGTCGTCCTGCTGCTGTGCGCGGTGGCCGCGGCGGCGGGCTGGGTCGATGCTGTCAGCGGCGGTGGGGGATTGCTGCAGTTGCCAGCCCTGCTGCTGGTCGTCCCTGCCGATCAACCCGCCGCGGCCCTGGGCACGAACAAGCTCTCGTCGATCTTCGGCACGTCGGCGGCGGCTATCACCTACGGGCGCATGGAGATGCCGAGGCTACGCACCGCACTCCCCATGGCGGGAGCGGCCTTCGTGGGGGCGGCGTTTGGATCCTTGACGGCCATCCATCTGCCGCCCACGATCTTCCGGCCGATCATCCTGGTGGCCCTCATCGTCGTCTGGTTGTTCATCGCGTTTCGGCGTTCCTTCGGCCTTGAGGCTCGCGAGGTTTCGCGCGGACGACATCTGGTGACGGCGATCGTCGGTGGTGTAGCGATCGGCTTCTACGACGGAGCCATCGGTCCAGGTACCGGGTCGTTCCTCATCATCTTGCTGGTGGCGGCCGTGGGCTACACGTTCCTGCAGGCGTCGGCGACCGCGAAGATCGTGAACGTCGGAACCAACGCCGCCTCCCTCATCGTGTTTGGTCTGAGCGGCTCGGTGCTGTGGCTGGTCGGTCTGCTCATGGCTGCCTGCAACGTGGCTGGTGCTGTCGTGGGTGCCCGGATGGCCATCGTTCGCGGCAGCGAATTCGTGCGACGAGTCCTGCTCGTGGTGACGGCCGTGCTCATCGCGGTGCTCGCATTCCAAACCGTCCGCGGCTGAAGAACTCCGGAAGGAACGTGGGCTAGCGGCCGGGGAAGGCCTCGGGCGGAGCACCCCAGCCGATGGCGCGCGCCGAGCATTCGCACGCCGTCAGCACCGACTCGGTGCGTTCGGCGCCCGTGCAGTCGCCAGCGAGGTCGGCGTACGTCGCGGCAAGGCGAGCTTCGACGCCCGCGAGGAGCGCGCGGGCCTGCTCCGGGGTTTCGACCGGGCCGGTGAGATAGCCACCGGCCGCCCCGGGCTCAGTGGCATCATCGGCGCGCTCGCGAAGCACCAGGATGCGGGCACGGTGCGCGGCCAGCCCGCCCAGGGCCATATCGCGATCGGCCGCATCCAGATGGGGCCCGGCAACGCCGTAGGCGTAGAGCGCCGCCTGCTCACCGACGATGGCCGCGGTCAAGGAATCGCTCATGCCTCGCTCCGGCGCAGGTACTCGACGTGACCGGCCTCGGACGACGCAATGAGAGCGATCAGGCTGGCGAACTCAGCGCCTGCGGCAGCGTCGCAAACCTGGGTCCGCTCGGTGACTGCGGCGCGTTCGGCGGCGAGTAGGTCGGCGAGGATCTGTTCTCGAGAGGCGGCAGTGGGTCCGGAGGCTGAGTCCGAAGGGGGCTGTTGGGAGGAGCCCACCGCCCCGGCGTGTTCACGATGCTGGTCGCGCAGCGGGGCCAGCAAGCCTGCGAGGTCGGGTTGGGCCTGCAGCGCCCGGTCATAGGCGGCGACGAGCGCCCACTCCTGGTCGGCAACCTGGGTGGCGAGTGCGAGGTCGGGGTCAGTCGTAGACGATGAGGCGGTGGCGGCCGACGTGCTCGCCTCGTCGGTGCCCTCCGAGGTGCACGCTGCCAAGCCGAGAATGGCGCCGAGCCCCATGACCTGGCGACGACTGACGTTCCGCACGTCCGTCAGCATGCCATGGCAGCGCCTACATCCCGAGCAGCGACGGCCTCGGTTGGTCGGGGTAACCTAGGCGCGAAGTCCGTCGTCAGGGCGGGCTCGCGGAAGTGGCTGCACACGTGAATAGAGGAGGTGTCATGGGCCAGCCCGATCTTCGCCCCCTCCTCGCCCCGGTCGTGGCCGCCTCAGGGTGTGATCTCGAGGATCTCGTGGTGTCCCTCGCTGGCAAGCGTCGACGCATCGAACTGGTCATCGACCGGGACGGCGGCGTCGACCTCGACCTCATTGCCGAAGTGAGTCGTGCGGCGTCGGTGGCTCTTGACGAGGGCGACATCGGCGATGCGCCGTACGTCCTCGAAGTGACATCGCCGGGCATCGACCGACCGCTCACCGAAGATCGCCACTGGCGGCGCAATATCGGGCGCCTCGTCGAAGTCGAGCTCGTCGACGGCCCGTCCGTCACCGGTCGTGTGCAGTCGGTCCTCGAGGGCAGCGAGCCCAGCGTCACCGTCGACGTTGATGGTGAATCGCGCACGATCGCCCTGCGTGACATTGCGCGCGGGCGGGTTCAGGTGGAGTTCAAGCGACCGACCGAGGGGAGTTAGCCGTGGATATCGATGTCAGTGCTTTGAAGGCGCTCGTGCGCGAGAAGGAACTGTCCTGGGAACTCGTGGTCGACTCGATCGAGCAGGCGCTACTCATGGCCTACCAGCGCACCGAAGGTTCCGCCGCGCAGGCGCGGGTCGAACTCGACCGCAAGACCGGGCACGTGACGGTCTGGGCGCGGGAGCCGCGCGAGGAGGACGACGACACCCCACCCCGCGAGTACGACGACACCCCGACCGACTTCGGCCGCGTCGCCGCGACGACCGCACGCCAGGTCCTCCTGCAGCGGTTGCGCGACGCCGAAGGCGACCGCACCTTCGGAGAGTTCAGCGGTACCGAGGGTGACCTCATCTCCGGTGTAGTTCAGCAGGGCAGTGATCCGCGCGTGGTGCGGGTGGACCTTGGCAAGATCGAGGCCCTGCTGCCCCCGGCGGAGCAGGTCCCGGGGGAGACCTACCCCCACGGCACCCGCGTCAAGGCCGTCGTCACGTCCGTCCGCAAGGGCCCTCGGGGTCCCCAGGTCACCGTGTCGCGCAGCCATCCGGCACTCGTGCGTGGCCTCTTTGCACTCGAGGTGCCGGAGATCGCCGATGGCAGCGTCGAGATCGCGGCGATGGCTCGCGAGGCGGGCCATCGCACCAAGATCGCCGTGCGCTCGACGGTGCCCGGCCTCAACGCCAAGGGCGCCTGCATCGGCCCGATGGGCCAACGGGTGCGCCAGGTGATGAGCGAACTCGGTGGCGAGAAGATCGACATCGTCGACTTCAGCGACGACCCGGCTGAACTCATCGCCTACGCCCTCTCCCCGGCGCGCGTGTCCAAGGTTGAGATCGTGGACCCGGTCGCCAAGGCCGCCCGCGTCACCGTGCCGGACTACCAACTCTCCCTCGCCATCGGCAAGGAGGGTCAGAACGCCCGCCTCGCGGCCCGCTTGACCGGGTGGCGCATCGACATCCGCCCCGATACGCCGAGTTCCGGGGACGCGGCGGAGCCGGGGCCGGAGTCGGGCCGCGAGTGATCGGCTCGCACGTCGGCGCTACACTCGGTCGGTCCGAGGGTCCCACCCGAGGCTGCCCATGACTCGAGCCCGCGCGTCCAGCGAGCGCATGTGTCTGGGGTGCCGCGAGCGGAACCACCCGGATGACCTCCTTCGGGTCGTCGTCGAAGACGGGATTGTGATCCCCGATCCGACCGCGACGCGGGGTGGCCGAGGTGCATGGTTGCACCCCGACTGCCTGGAGATGGCCGTACGCCGCAGGGCGTTTGGCCGAGCGCTACGAACGGTGACGGCGCCGGACCTATCGGTGCTCAGTGCCTACGTGGCCAGCAACTCCGCGGGGGCGGCTTCGCCGTCAACGCCGGAGGCATGACCGAGCCGTCAACGAGACGGTCCGCCGTACAGATTGGGCATAGCAGGATGAGCCACCGATGAGCACCCAGCCATGAGCAGGGTCCGCCACCACTGACGGTTCGGTCGCGCGCCACCACAGCGCGTCGCCCGGACCAAAGACAGGAGAGTTGTGTCGAAAGTCCGGGTCTACGAGCTCGCAAAGGAGCTCGGAGTCGAAAGCAAGGTCGTGCTCGCCAAGTTGGCCGAGCTCGGTGAATTCGTTCGTTCTGCGTCCTCCACCATCGAGGCGCCGGTTGTCCGCAAGCTGAAGGACGCCATGCCGCCCGCGGAGGCCGCTCCCGCCAAGCCGAAGGCCAAGCCCAAGGCCAAGCCGAAGGCCACCGAGGCTGCGCCCGCTGAGGCTGCGTCCGCTGAGCCCGCACCCGCTGAGACTGCGGGCGCCGAGGCTGCGCCAACGCCGGTGCCGGCTCCCGCAGCGCCCCCCGCCCCTGCACCAGCAGCCGCACCCGAGGAGCCGGCGGCGCAGGCCGCCCCGGATGCCACGCCGGCTCCGCGACCGGCTCCGAAGCCGAGCGCCCCGCGTCCGGGGAACAACCCCTTCACCGGCAACGTGGCCGCGCGCGAGACCCCGCGTCCGGCCGCCCCGCGTCCGGGCAACAACCCCTTCACCGGCAACACCGGGATGGGTCGGCCGACTCCGGGAGTTCCCGGGGTCCCGCGCCCGAACCCCGGCATGATGCCGCGTACCGGCGGCCCCACCCCACCGCGCCCAGGTGCGCGACCCGGGGGACGCGGTCCTGGTGGACCGGGGGCCGGTCGTGGCCCCGGTGGTGCACCCGGTCGCGGTGGTCCCGGTGGCGGTGGCGCTCCGGGCCGTGGTGGCCCCGGTGGTGCTCCGGGCGGGGGCGGTGCTCCCGGTCGCGGTGGTCCCGGTGGTGGCCGTGGCGGCTTCGGCGGCCCTGGTGGTCGCGGTGGCCCCGGTGGTCGCGGCGGTACCGCGGGCGCCTTTGGCAAGCCGGGTGGTCGGCCTTCACGTGGTCGCAAGTCGAAGCGCGCGAAGCGTCAGGAATTCGACAACATGCAAGCCCCGACGATCGGCGGCGTGCGGCTGCCGCGTGGCAACGGTCAGGTCGTGCGCCTGCCCCGCGGGGCCAGCCTCACCGACTTCGCTGAGAAGATCGATGCGAGCCCCGCGGATCTGGTGACCGTGCTGTTCAAGCTCGGCGAGATGGTGACCGCGACGCAATCGGTCGATGACGACACGTTGCGCCTGCTCGGTGGCGAACTCGACTTCGATGTTCAGGTCGTCTCCCCGGAGGATGAGGACCGCGAACTGCTCGAATCCTTCGACCTTGAGTTCGGTGAGGACGAGGGCGATGAAGGCGATCTTGCGGCACGGCCGCCGGTCGTCACCGTCATGGGCCACGTCGACCACGGCAAGACGAAGTTGCTCGATGCCGTCCGCAAGACGAACGTCGTGGCCGGTGAGGCCGGCGGCATCACCCAGCACATCGGTGCCTACCAGATCACCGCGCATTCCGACGGGGGAGATCGACCGATCACGTTCATCGATACGCCGGGTCACGAGGCCTTCACCGCCATGCGTGCGCGTGGTGCGCAGGTCACGGACATCGCCGTACTCGTGGTGGCTGCGGATGACGGCGTGAAGCCACAGACCATCGAGGCCCTCAACCACGCACAGGCGGCCGAGGTCCCGATCGTTGTGGCGGTCAACAAGGTCGACAAGGAGGGTGCCGACCCGTCGAAGGTGCGCGGCCAGCTCACCGAATTCGGCCTGGTGGCCGAGGAGTACGGCGGCGACACGATGTTCGTCGATGTCTCGGCTGTCAAGGGCAGCGGTATTGATGAACTGCTCGATGCCATCCTGCTGACGGCAGACGCGGCTCTCGATCTTCGCGCCAACCCGACCCAGGATGCCCAGGGCGTCGCGATCGAGGCTCACCTCGACCGCGGACGTGGCCCAGTGGCCACGGTTCTCGTCCAGCGCGGCACGCTGCGACCCGGTGCCTCGATCGTCGTCGGCGACGCCTACGGCCGCGTACGCGCCATGCTCGATGAGGATGGCAACGCGGTCGAGGAGGCGTTCCCGTCGCGACCGGTCCAGGTGCTCGGTCTCACGTCGGTGCCGGGCGCCGGTGACACGTTCCTCGTCGTCGATGAGGATCGCACCGCTCGTCAGATCGCCAACACGCGCCAGGCCCGCGAGCGCAATGCCCAACTCGCGAAGTCGCGTGCACGCCGTACCCTCGAGGACTTCCTCAAGAGCATCGAGGACGGCGAGCAGCATGAGCTCAACCTCATCCTCAAGGGCGACGTCTCCGGCTCGGTCGAGGCACTCGAGGACGCGCTGCTCAAGATCGAGGTGGGCGATGATGTGTCCCTGCGCGTCATCCACCGCGGAGTCGGCGCCATCACCAAGAGCGACGTGACCCTGGCGAGTGCCTCGGATGCGGTCGTGGTCGGCTTCAACGTCCGGCCCGAGGGCAAGGTGGCGGAGTTCGCCAGCCAAGAGGGCGTCGACGTCCGGTTCTACTCGGTCATCTACCAGGCGATCGATGAGATCGAGGCGGCCCTGCGCGGCATGCTCAAGCCCGAATACGAAGAGGTGCAGCTCGGCACCGCCGAGGTGCGCGAGGTCTTCAAGTCCTCCAAGTTCGGCACCATCGCCGGTTCGCTGGTGCGCTCCGGGGAGATCCGCCGCAACACCAAGGCGCGCCTCGTTCGCGACGGCGCCGTGGTGGCGAACGATCTCACGATCTCGTCACTGCGTCGCTTCAAGGACGACGTCACCGAGGTGCGCGAGGGCTACGAGTGCGGCATCAACCTCGGCACCTACGGCGATGTCAAGGTCGACGACGTCATCGAGACCTATGAGATGCGGGAGAAGCCACGGGCCTAGGCCCTCGACAGTCGAGGAGGAGACATGCCATCGGAAGCCCGTGCGCGCAAGCTCGCTGAGCGTGTGCGCGAGATCGTTGCCGAAGCACTGGAGATGCGGGTGAAGGACCCCCGGTTGGGGTTCGTCACGGTCACGGACGCTCGCGTCACCGCCGATCTGCGCGAGGCCACGGTGTTCTACACGGTGTACGGCGACGACGAAGCGCGAGCCGCTACGGCGGCTGCGCTGGAGTCGGCCAAGGGCGTGCTGCGCAGTGAGGTCGGTCGGCAGACCGGCATCAAGCACACACCGTCGCTGGAGTTCGTGCTGGACGCCGTTCCGGACACCGCTCGTCACATTGACGAATTGCTGCGCGATGCCGCCGAATCGGACGCCCATGTCCATGAGCAAGCGGCGGCTGCGCATTACGCCGGTGATCCGGATCCGTACCGCCATCGCGATACCGAGGATGGCGAGTAGCCCACCCCGCGGGATCCTCGTCGTCGACAAGCCGGCCGGGCCGTCCTCGCATGCGGTGGTGTCGTGGGCCCGCAAGGCCCTCGGCACCCGCAAGATCGGACACGCGGGCACGCTTGATCCGGCGGCGACCGGTGTGCTGGTGCTGGGCGTGGGTGCGGGCACACGCTTGCTCGGCTATCTCGCCGGCGATGACAAGGAGTACCTCAGCACCTTCGTCCTCGGCATCGGGACGACCACCGACGATGCCCAGGGCGATCCGACGGCTGAGCCCGGCGCGCGTATCGACCGCACCGACCTGTTGGCCGCCATGGCGGTGTGGACGGGCGACATCATGCAGCGGCCGAGCGCGGTGAGCGCGATCAAGGTCGATGGCAAGCGTGCCTACGACCTGGTGCGTTCGGGGCAGGAGGTTGATCTCGCGGCGCGGCCGGTGCGCATCGGCGCCTTCGAACTTCTCGACCTCCGGGTCGAACGCGCGGTCACCAGTCAGGGCACGGACGTGGACGTCACCGTGGCTGAGGTCCGCGTAGTCGGAAGTTCGGGAACCTATGTGCGTGCCCTCGCGCGCGATGTGGCGGCCGATCTCGGCACGGTGGGGCATGTTCAGGAGTTGCGGCGGGTGCGCTCGGGCGCGTTCGGCCTTGACGACGCTGTCCCGGC
>CAYGMM010000043.1:0-16638 GCA_964351035.1 uncultured Actinomyces sp. | reverse complement strand
CCTTCTTGGCGCGCGGGGTGAAGGGGATATGACCGCTGGGCGCCTGCTGGCCCTGGCCGATGATCTCCTCGACCTGGGAACGGACGGCTTCCAGCGAGATGCCGAGGCTCTCCAGGGCCTTAGCCGCGACACCCTCACCCTCGTGGATGCGGCCGAGCAGGATGTGCTCGGTGCCGATGTAGTTGTGGTTGAGCATCCGGGCCTCTTCCTGGGCCAGGACGACGACCCGGCGGGCCCGGTCGGTAAACCGTTCGAACATGCTCAACTCTCCTCACTTGCCCCCGTGGGGCCATGGCCTGCGCCTCACGGCTCCGACGCACGCCGGACCGGTCTGGTTCGATGCTAGTACCGAGGGCGACGGAGCACCCGTTCACGCCCCAAACCCTCGTGGGTAGCCCTAACGCACCGCCCCCCAGGCTTGTTCCCGCAGCTCGTCTCGCGAAGCGGGAGAAACGGCGATCAGCGCTTGAGGGCGGCTCGGACACCGGCCACGATCCAGTCGGCGTACTGGGCCTGGCCGCTCGCGGACGTCATTCGGGCCGCATCGGCGGCGTTGCGCATGTTGCCGGACTCCAGGAGCAGGACCGGCACATCGGAGAAGTTCAGGGTCGAGATCGTGCTGGTCACCAGGATCTGATTCGAGATGTACGTCGAGCGCGGGGCACCGGCGGCCGCCATCCCCTTCACGAACCGCTTCGCATAGCGACCGGACTTCTTCGCGATGTCGTCGGTCCAGCCCGACACCACGGCCGGGGCCATGACGTAGAAGCCGTACCCGGACGAGGCCGCCCCGTCGGCATGAATGCTCAGCATGAGATCGGCGTCGACCTTCTGTCCGAAGCTGCCGCGCACGTCGACGCAGGGTCCCCACTTGTTGTACGAGTTGGAGTGCCGCGTCATCTTGACCTTCGCACCGAGCGCGCGCAGCCGCTCCTTGACCTGCTTGGCGACCTTCCAGTTGAACGTCGACTCGGGGTACCCACCGTTGGTCGCCGTGCCGGTCGTATTGCACGACTTGGTCTCAACCCCATTGAAGTGAGTCCGGGAGAGTTCGTCGAAGAACTTCGGGTTGGAGTTGCCGAGTTGGTGACCCGGGTCCAAAGCGATCGTGATGCCGCTCAGCGGGCCCGAGGCGGCCGGCGCGCTAGAGGCGGGCGCACTCATGAGCCCGAGGGCAAGTCCGGATGCGGCTAGGCCAGCGAGGGCGATCGCAAAACGCTTCACCGCAGGAGCATAAGCATGCGGTGGTTGCCGAGGGTATTCGGTTTGACTCTCTCGAGGTCCAAGAACTCCGCCACGCCCTCGTCAAAACTCTGCAGCAGTTGCTCGAAGACCTCGTGCTCGACGGGGGTCCCCTCGAACTCCGTGAAGCCGTGCCGACCGAAGAACTCGGTCTCGAAGGTGAGGCAGAACACGCGCTGGATGCCCAGTGCCCGGGCCCGATCGAGCAGCACCTGGAGCACCTGGGAGCCGAGCCCTTCGCGGACCGAGTCATGTCGTACGGCGAGCGATCGCACCTCCGCGAGGTCCTCCCACATCACATGCAGGGCACCGCAGGCGATGATCTCGTCGTCGCGCTCGACGACGATGAACTCCTGGACGTCCTCGTAGAGCGTCACCATGGCCTTGGCCAGCATGCGGCGATCCTCGGTGTACTCCGCGATGAGGTCGTGGATCGCCCCGACGTCGGGAGTCCGGGCCGGGCGAATGTGTCCGCTCACGATCGGGCCTCGGGTTTGACCAGCGGAAACAGGATTGTTTCGCGGATACCGAGTCCGGTGAGCGACATGAGCAGGCGGTCGACGCCGACGCCCACGCCGCCCGCCGGTGGCATTCCGATCTCAAGTGCGCGGAGGAAGTCCTCATCCACGGGCATCGCCTCGTCGTCACCACGGTCGGCCAACTCGGCCTGGGCGACCAGCCGCTCGCGCTGGATCACCGGGTCAGCCAGCTCCGAGTACCCGGTCGCCTGCTCGTAGCCGTTGATGTAGAGATCCCACTTCTCGACCACGCCCGGACGATCCGGATGCTGGCGCGTCAACGGCGAGGTGTCCTCGGGGTAGTTCATGACGAACGTCGGCCCGGTGAATCCGGGGACGACGTAGTGCTCAAGGAGTTCCTCGACGTACTTGCCGGCGATCCAATGCGGAGCCGGTTCGATCCCGGCCGCGCGCACCAGTGCGTCCAGGTCGCTGAGAGGGGTCGCCGGTGTGATCTCGCGGCCGACCGCCGCGGACACCGACTCGTAAAGGTCGATCTCCGGCCACACGCCGGAGAGGTCATGGACGCTGCCGTCGGCATGGGTGACGACCATGCTTCCCGTTGCCGCGACCGCGGCCTCCTGGATGATTTCTCGCGTCGTGCGCGCGACATCGCGGTAGTCCTCGTAGGCCGCGTAGAACTCCAGAGCGACGTACTCCGGTGAGTGTGTCGAGTCCGCTCCCTCGTTGCGGAAGTTGCGATTGACCTCGAAGACCCGCTCGAGGCCCCCGACAAGTGCCCGCTTCAAGAACAGCTCGGGGGCAATGCGCAGATAGAGATCGAGATCGAAGGCGTGGGAGTGCGTGATGAACGGCCGCGCGGCCGCACCACCCTGCTGGGTCTGCAGCAGTGGGGTCTCGATCTCCAGATAGTCACGCTCGGCGAGGCTGCGGCGGATGCTCGCGAGGACGAGCACGCGAATGCGCGCCATCTCACGGGCCTCCGGCCGCACGATGAGATCGACGTAGCGCTGCCGGACCCGGGTCTCCTCCGTCAGCGGTTTGTGCGCGACAGGGAGTGGCCGCAGCGACTTGCTCGCCATCCGCCACTCATCGGTCATCACCGAGAGTTCACCGCGGCGCGACGTGATGACCTCGCCATGAACGAAGAGATGGTCCCCGAGATCGACGAGCCGCTTGAAATCCTCCAGCGACTCTTCACCGACGGATGCCAGCGACACCATGGCCTGGATCTCCGTCCCGTCGCCGGCGCGGAGCGTCGCGAAGCAGAGTTTGCCGGTGTTGCGCAGGAAGATGACCCGGCCAGCGATGCCGACGATGTCGCCGGTGGCGACGTCCGGCTCAAGCCCCTCGTGCGTGGATCGCACCTCGGCGATGGAGTGGGTGATGGGGAGGCGCACGGGGTAGGGGTGCTGCCCCATCTCGAGCAGGCGATCACGCTTCTCCCGGCGAATACGCATTTGCTCGGGCAGATCGTCCGCAATTTCCTCCGTCACGGGAGGCAAGGGTAGTCGCGCGCTCCTTGACGACCGTCAGGGGACGTTGCGCTCGTAGACCAGACGCAGGCCCACCAGGGTCAGGTCCGGGTCGTGATGGGTGATGGTCTCGGACTCCGGTACGACGATGGGAGCCAGACCACCGGTGGCGATCACTGCCTGGACATCCCCGAGTTCGGCACTCAAGCGGCGCACGAGACCGTCGACCTGACCAGCGAAGCCGTAGAGGGCCCCTGACTGCAGCGCCTCCACCGTGTTCTTGCCGATCGGCGATCGTGGCGGGACGAGTTCGACCTTGCGCAGTTGCGCGGCCCGAGCGGCGAGTGCGTCCAGTGAGATCTCGATCCCCGGAGCGAGGGCGCCGCCCAGGAACTCCCCACTGGCGGAGACGCAGTCGAGGTTGGTCGACGTACCGAAGTCGACAACGATCGACGGCCCGCCATAGACGTGGAAGGCGGCCATCGTGTTGACGATGCGATCCGCCCCGACCTCACGTGGGTTGTCGGTCAGGATCGGTACGCCCGTCTTCGTGCCGGGCTCCACGATCACGCGTGGCAGATGATCGAAGTAGCGGTCGAGCATGGTGCGCATCTCGCGCAAGACAGAAGGGACCGTGGAGCACATCGCGATCCCGGTCACCGGCTCGCAGCCTTCGAGTAGGCCATGGAAGGTCAGCGCGATCTCGTCGGCGGTTGCACGGGGATGGGTCGTCACGCGCCAGGAATGCTTCAACGTTTCGCCGTCGAACATGCCCAGGACGGTGTTGGTGTTGCCGATGTCGATGGCCAGCAGTGTCATGGCAACTCCCTCAGGTCGGCCCCGATGTCGAGCACCGGGGCAGAGTGTGTGAGCGCACCCACCGCGACGAAATCGACACCGGTCGCTCCCACTGCCCGGGCCGACTCCAGGGTGAGTCCGCCCGAGGCCTCCAACCGCGCTCGGCCCGCTGTGCGCCGCACCGCCTCGCTCATCTCATCAGGGGTGAAGTTGTCGAGTAGGACCAGATCGGCGCCTGCCTCGAGCACGTCATCGAGTTGCTCGAGTGAGTCGACCTCGATCTCAAGCGGAATGTCGGGCGCCATCGCACGCACTGCGCGGAATGCCTCGGCCACACCGCCGGCCGCCACGACGTGGTTGTCTTTGACGAGGGCGGCATCGCTCAGGGACATGCGGTGGTTCACGCCGCCGCCACAGCGAACGGCGTACTTCTCCAGACGGCGCAGGCCCGGTGTCGTCTTGCGGGTGTCTCGCACACGGGTCACGGTGGAGCCGAGCGCCTCGACCCACTGGTGCGTGGCGGTCGCGATGCCGGACAGGTGGCAGAGGAGGTTCAGCGCCGTGCGCTCGGCGAGCAGCAGGTCGCGCACCGGGCCCGTCGCGGTGAGAAGCACATCCCCCGCGACCACCGCGGCCCCATCGGATGTGGACATGTCCACGCTGACCCGACCCTCGCCGACCCGATCGAAGACGGCTGCCGCGACGGGGATGCCAGCAACCACTCCCGTTGCGCGGGCCACGAGGTCGAGGGCTCCGCGTTGATCGGCGGGCACGGTGGCAACGGAAGTCACGTCAATGCCGCCATCGAGATCCTCGGCCAGGGCTCGATCGACGAGGTCCCGGACATCACCGGCAGCCAGGCCAGCTTCAGTCAGGCGCTCTTCGATCAAGGTCGCGGCACTAGTGGGCATCGTCATGTCCTCCGCCGGTCACGGTCTCACGGCGTACGACGACATCTCCGTCGGGGGTGAGCCGCGACACCAACCGGACGCGCCACCGCTCGTCGTCGCGGTCCGGGAAGTCCTCACGCCAGTGCGAACCGCGCGTCTCCTCACGGACCAGGGCATGGTCGACCAGGACGCGCGCCACGGTGTGCAGGTTCGTCGTCTCCCAGTCCTCCGTGCTCGGTTGGCCGGCATCGGGGAACTCATCGAGCACCGAGCGCGCGCGAGTCAGTGAGGGAGCGCTGCGGATGACGCTGGCCTCATCGGTCATCGTCTGCTGCATACGACGCATCTGGCGGTGCGAGATGAGCGGCCCTTCCGCCGCCGCAAGGACGACCGGCCGCTTCTCGAACGTCTCGCTCTCCAGCACACGTCCAATCCGTGCCGCGAAGACGAGTCCTTCGAGGAGGGAGTTCGACGCGAGCCGGTTGGCGCCGTGCACTCCGGTGCAGGCCACTTCACCGCAGGCAAACAGCCCCGGGATCGATGCGCGGCCGTCCAAGTCGGTGAGGACGCCGCCCGATACGTAGTGGGACGCAGGGGCAACGGGGATCAGTTCAGTGACCGGATCGATGCCGTGGCTACGACAGCTCGCCAGGATCGTCGGGAACCGCGTCTGCCAGACCTGCTCGCCGAACTCGCGTCCGTCCAGCCAGACGTGCGGAGCCCCCGTCTCCATCATGCGACGCTTGATCGCACGCGACACGACGTCGCGTGGCGCGAGTTCGGCCAACGGATGTGCGCCGACCATGAAGCGTTCGCCATCGAGGTCGCGCAGGAATGCCCCCTCGCCGCGGACCGCCTCGGACACCAGCGGCTGCTGCCCTCGCGCCTTGGGTCCGAGCCATAGCACGGTCGGGTGGAACTGCACGAACTCCAGATCAGCGACCTCGGCACCGGCCCGCAGCGCCAGCGCGACGCCATCGCCGGTCGCCACCGCCGGGTTGGTCGTCTGGGCGAAGACCTGTCCGAAACCACCGGTCGCCAGGATCACGATGGGGGCGAGCGCGGCGCCGACCCCATCGCGGGTCCCCTGCCCCATGACGTGCAACGTGACGCCCTGGGCTGCTCCGGTGGAGTCGCGCAACAGGTCAAGGGCGAGGGCATCCTCGATCAGCTCGATTCCGGGATCCTGGGCCACCGCGGCGACCAGCGCACGCGAGACCTCCGCGCCGGTCGCGTCACCGCCAGCATGCGCGATGCGATCACGCAGATGGCCGCCCTCGCGGGTGAGGCTCAACGCTCCGCTGGGATCCCGGTCGAACGCCGCACCCCAGGCGATCAGCGCGCGCACCGCGTCGGGCCCCTCAGTGACGAGTGCACGCACGGCGGCGACATCACACAGGCCCGCCCCGGCGACGAGCGTGTCGTGCAGATGCTCCTCGGGAGAGTCGTCCTCGGCGAGTGCCGCGGCGATGCCTCCCTGAGCCCACCGCGTCGATCCCTCCTCCACCGTGCTCTTGGTGACCAGCACGACCCGGCGACCGGTACGCCGTACATGGAGTGCGGCGGTCAAGCCAGCAACGCCGGAACCGACGATGATCGCGTCGGCCTCGACCGACCAACCGGGTGCGGGTGCGCGCAGGGTGGTCATGCGCCACCTCCGAGCACGATGGAGATGTTGTCGATGAGGCGAGTGTCGCCGATCGACACCGCGACCAGAAGTCGTGCCTCACCCGTCGATGGCGCTGGACCGAGTTCGAGGCTGCGAACGGCGACGTAATCAACCTCGATCCCGGGGACGTCGAGGACCTCGGCCGTCGCCCTGACGGCTGCCTCGGCACCCCGCACAGCAGCGGTCGCGCCCGACGCCGTCGCTAACGGAATTCGGGCCGCGAGGGCACGCTGCGCCGCATCCAGATACCGGTTGCGACTGCTCAGAGCCAGACCGTCCACGTCACGCACGGTCGGCACACCGACGACCTCCACGGGGAGATCGAGTGCCTTCACCATGGCGCGAATGAGCGTGAGTTGCTGGTAATCCTTCTCGCCGAAGAGGGCGATGTCCGCAGCCGTGATGGAGAAGAGTTTGGCGACTACCGTCAGCATGCCGGCGAAATGCCCGGGGCGACTCGCGCCTTCAAGTTCGGCGCCCAAGGGCCCCGGCTCGATCGCAATACCCGCAGCAGCGCCGGAAACGTCGTAGACCTCCGATGTGCTCGGCGCCCAGACAACATCGGCACCGGCCGTGCTCGCCGCGCGTACGTCGTCGTCGAGGGTGCGGGGGTACTCGGCGAAATCCTCACCCGCGCCGAACTGCCGCGGGTTGACGAACACCGTGACGATGACCCGCCCGGAGGTGCCGGCGATCTCGCGCGCGCGAGCGATGAGGGCGACATGTCCCCGGTGTAATGCGCCCATCGTCATGACGACGACAGAGGGACCCGCGATACCGGGCAGCGCGCGGAGGTCAGCCTTGGTGGTCAGGACATCGGTCACGCGTCAGGCACTCTCGTCGAGGAGGCGGGCGATGGGTTCGGCGGCGGTGCTGGTGAGTCTGCCGGAGGCTACCGCGCGCTCCAGGGTCGTCTGGGCCATGGTCCGGTAGGCCGCGCGGATCCCGGGATCGGTCAACTGCGCGAGGTGGGCCGCCACCGTTGCGGCATCGCCGCGCGACACCGGGCCGGTCAGCGCGTTGTCCCCTTCGCGAAGGGCGTTGTCGAGTGCGGCGGCGAGAAGCGGACGGGCCATCCTCGGTGGATCCTCAACGCCGGACTCGGCGAGCAGATCGAGGGTCTGCGCCACGAGCGTGACCAGGTGATTGGCGCCGTGCGCCAAGGCAGCGTGATACGTCGTACGTGCGGACTCATCGACGCGGATCGGATCACCGCCCATCTCGACCACGAGTGCCGCAGCGATGGGGTACACAGCATCCGGAGCCGTCACCCCGAACGGGCAGTCTTCGAGTCGGCCAAGATCAAGGCTCGTGCCGGTGAAGGTCATCACCGGGTGCGCCGCGATCGGCAATGCGTCAACCAACGGCGTCAACACGTCCAGGCCGTGGCGTCCCGACACATGCATGACGATCTGACCGGCGGTGACGTAGTCACGGAGGTCTGCTACGACCTGCGGCAGTTGATCGTCGGGCACGGCGAGGATCACGAGATCCGCATGCGCGGGCACCTCAGACGGTGTGACGATGCGTACGCCGGGCAGCAGCGCCTCAGCACGCACGCGCGATAGATCGCTACGGGCCGACACGGCCGTGATCTCGTGACCCGTGCGACGTAGCGCGGCGCCGAGGACAGCACCCACGCGGCCGCTGCCCACCACGCCCACGCGCAAGCGCGGTGGCGGACTCACCAGATCCTCCGGGAAGTCACTCATGGCATCCGCTCCATCCGCAGCCACCGGAAGGAGCCGAGTCCACGGGGATCACGCAGCCGCGCCAGCGTCGACGCCCGAGCCAGTGCCCGCGCCCGGGTCGGGCCATCGGCGCCGTCGGCCGGTGTCGGTGTCACGGGGGGAAGCATCTCGCGTTGCGTGTGCAGCGTCGACCCGGGCACCTGCGCAGCGCACGAATCCACCGCGACATGGGCGGTCAGATTGACCCGACCGTCGGGGATGGGCGACGTGAGCCGGCCGTGTCGATAGCCGACGAGGGTGGACTGCCGAGAGTCCTTGGTGTGCCCGTAGTCAGTCGCGATCGCAACACCGTTCGTCACCAGGCCCGTCAACCATCGCCATGCGCGGTCGCGTGGAATCCCCACCTCGGCGCGCTCCCCCGGCGCGTACAAGGGCCACCACTCGCGCAACCAGTCACTCATCGCGGCGCTATCCATGCCGTACGCGCGGCAGTCCGCCGTCTCTGCCAGCGCCGGACCGAGCGACTCGACACCCTCTGGGTCCACCAGAACCAGCCGGGGCACTCCTTCGAGGTCACACTCGACGACATCGCAGGGGAGCTCGTCGAGCCACTCGTGGGCCATGACGAGTCCGACCACGGGCGCGAGGTCGACCTCATCGGGTGCACGGCCACGAATCCACTCACACGCATCCTGCGGGTGCGGTCGTAGGTCGACTCCCACGAAACGCCACCGGTCGATGACGCCCGGTGGCGCGAGATAGCGCATGCGTCGCAGTAGGTCCCCATCGCCTGCGCCGATGTCGAGAACGGTGAACTCCGCAGGTCGCCCCAGACGCTCGTCCAGATCCAAGGCCTCAGCCAGCATGCGGCGGGCGATCTCATCGCCGGTCGACGTCCGGAAGTGATCGGACGGAGACTCATCGGCCCAGAACTGCTCGGCGGCCGCGGTCCACGCGGCCGACCAAGGCTTCATGCCGGGTGGTCCCGAGTTCGCGCATCGCGTGCAAGGTCCGCCTCGTGATCGGCGAGCGGGCGGGCCGAGGCGAGGTCGATGTGATGGGCGATGACATCGACGGGGCCGGGGGCGAGGTCGGCATGGACCGATGCCAACCCCAGTCGGCGTTCCCACGGCCCTTGGCTGATCCGTACCGATTGCACACGCGCGTGCGGCGCCACCTGAATCCGGCGCGTGATCCGGCCTGTTCGTGCGGCGATCACGCGATCGGTGACGGCGTAGGCGAGGAACGGCCATTGAATCGGTGAGCGCCAGCGGGAGCGAGCAGGCGCGCTGATCCAGGGCAGGGCCTCGAGGTCTACGCCGGGCAGGACCTCGGCGACGACCCGCAGTGCTTCATCGCGCGGGGCCACCGGCAGCAAAATGTCGCGGCCGGCCTTGGCCGAGTCTGTGCCCAGTCCGGCGATGGTGAGTTGCACGCGCACCCAGCCGCGCCGCCGCCACAGCAGGGGCGCCACCAATGCCACAGCATGGACGCGGTCCGCAGGCACCGTGCGACGCTGCGTCGACAGCAGGCCAAAGCTGAGCCGCAATCCCTCGGTCGAGCGAACAACGGCGAAGCCGTAATAGGTGAAGAACTCCCCCACGACGATCAGGATCGGCAGACCACCGGTGGCAAGTGCGAACACGAGGCCCACGGGCCCCTGCGTCAACACCGTGATCGCGATGAAGAACGCCGACGACGCGAGCAACGCGACCGTCACCGACCGCAGCAGCAGTCCTGCGAGCAATCGACCGGTGGGCACTCGGGCGAGGAAGTTCGGAGCCGCTGGCTCGGGCTGTACATCCCCGGGATGGGTCGACTTGGCGAGAATCTCGCGGCGCAGTCGATCACCCTCGGCTGCGGTCACATAACGCAGGACGATGCGCGAATCCCCTGCACCGGCAACTTCAACACGAACCTCCACCAGGCCCACGATCCGGGGGAGGAAGGGGGCCACGACGTCAACGTTCTGCAGCCGGGAGAGTTGCAGTCGTCGCGAGGATCGCTGGAGAACACCCGAGTCGACCCGCAGGTCGCCCTCGCTATCGAAGTAGTAGGTGCGCTTGAGCCAGGAGATCCAGGCGAAAACCGTGGCTATGGCGTAACCAAGGATCGCGCCAATGATGCCGGCGACAATGACGGGTATGCCGAGATCCCCGATGATCGAGCCGGCCGGTCCGATCGCGAAGATGACGAAGAAGGGGACGGCGGGGGCTCCCTGCAGTAGGGGGGTGAGCGGCGCCGTACGCCGGGGCGGATCAGTCGGCATCGCCTGATCGCCGACGGAATCGACAGCGTTCACAGTCCGGCCGATCGCTCCTCGCCGCGCGCCGCGAGGCGATCACGAAGGGCAGCCGCCTCATCGGGTAGCAAGCCGGGGATGGTCGCGTCGGTCGTGGCCGCGGCGGTGTGCAACTGCACCGTTGTGATGCCGAGGGATCGATCAATGGGTCCCGCGCGCAGGTCGACCAACTGCATTCGGCCATACGGCACGATGACGAGCCGCCGGACCAGGATGCCGCTGACCACCAGCAGATCATCGGCTCGCTCGGCGTAGCCGAAGGACCGCACGCGGCGACCGATGATCCACCAGGCCCAGACGAGGAACACGATCACGGCAACGGCGTACAGCGCGATCCAGAGGGGAACCAATCCGAGGGCACCGAGCACAATGCCGCCGATGACGAAGGGGATAAGGGTCATCATGAGCAGCGCGCGACGTGCTGTCGCCAGGCGTGGGGACACCGGGGTCCATGCCCCCTGCGGGGCGGCAAAGGCTGCCTCAACGTCGTAGCCGCGCATGGCCTCACTGTGTCACAGCGCACTCGGTGATGGATCTGACCCGGTTGCTCACGGGCGTGGGATGCTCGTGCCGTGGCAGCCCAATACGAGGTCGGCGTCGGTGCGGCGCAGTGCGAGGTGACCCTCGATCTCGGCGAACTGCATCCATCCGGCCACGGAGCGTTCCATCTCGATGTGGAGGTGGACGGCGATCTGGTCGTGGCGGCACGTCCGCGTCCCGGCCTGCTCCATCGCGGCGTCGAGAAGCTCATGGAGGTGCGGGACTATCGCCAGGCCTTAGCGCTCGCCGATCGACACGACTGGCTGAGTTCGGTCACCTCCGAGGTGACGCTCGCCCTCGCGGTCGAGGACTTGCTCGGCCTCGAGGTGCCACCCCGGGCCGTCTGGCTGCGCACGCTCCTGTCCGAGATTTCGCGGGCCGCTGCCTCTTTGCTGCACCTGGCCGGCGCCGCGAGCCTGCCGCCCCATGGGCTCGCCGCGGCGGACATCCCCGGCATGGCGGCACGGGAGGCGTGGCTGGACTGCCTGGAGGCGTTCAGCGGCAACCGGATCCACGCCATGACCACACGCATCGGAGGTCTCGCCAACGATGCACCGGATGACTGGGCGCCCCTGGTCCGCCAGGCAATCGAGGTGACGCGCGCGGCGATCCCGGGATTGCTGGAGGCGGTGTACGACGTCGTTCCGGCGGGTGTCGGGGTGCTCTCCCCCGAGCAGGCCCGCACCTGGGCGGTGAACGGTCCGGTGGCACGCGCCAGTGGCCTGGACCTCGATCTGCGGCGTGACGCGCCGGTCCTCGCCTATGCGGACCTCGCCGATGTGATCACCGTGGTCACCGGGGCGGGCGGTGATGCGCGTGAGCGCTACCGCGTGCTCGCTGAGCAGGTACTGGCCGACATGGCCGTTGTCGAAGCGGCGCTCGATCGTCTCCCCGATGGGCCCATTGATGTGCCCTTGCCCAAGGTGGTGCGAGCGCCGGAGGGCGCGGCGTACGCACGAATGGAGTCGGCGATCGGCGTCAACGGGGCCTATCTCGTGTCGGCCGGCGGGGTCACTCCGTGGCGCGTGCGGTGGCGGACGGCGTCGTATGCCAACGTGCAGGCGATGGCCGTCGCCCTGCCCGGGACACGCGTAGATGATCTGGCTGCGGCGGTGGGGTCGTTCCTGTTCGTCGTGGGCGACCTCGACCACTAGGCGACGGCCGACGTACGACTAGCTCTTGTCGTGCTCGCGCAGGTAGGTCGCGAACTTGGCCCGCAGCAGGGCCTCGGTGTCGTCATCAAGTTCGGGACTGTCACCGAACATCTGCCGGAACGCCTTGATCGATTCGATGATCGTCCCGCCCGTGGAGCCGAGGTCGCCACCCTCGCCCTCGATCGCCACCATGCCAGGCATGTGCGAGAAGACGCTGGAGAAGAACCCCACATCGAGATGACGCTCGGCGAGATGGAAGGCCCGCTCGCGGAGTTCGTCGAAGGGCAGGTCTTCGTAGACGACGTCTTCGGCCATGCCCGGACTCTATCGCCCGCCGATCCAGGCGCCTTGGGCCACGCAGGCGGGGGTCCTCGCTGTCACGGATTTCCCGCACGTTGTTGGGGTTTTGTCGCGCGCAGAACCCCAACAACGTGCGGGAAACGCTGAAGAGCGGGTGGTGCGGGAGCGTACCCCCGCCGCCCTACTGCTGATCGTCCTCATCGATGCGACACATCGACTCCAGCCACACCGCGGCCCCGACCAGTACGGCGCAGGCAAGGAGTCCCGCGATCGAGGCACCGAAGGACGCGGAACCGTTGGCGGTGCCGAGCACGGGTCCAAGCGCGAGGGCAATGCCCAGGTAGACACCGCCGATGAGGGCACCGGTCCGCGATGCCGCGAGCGCGAGGGCCGCGGTGCGCGCCGCCACCAGCGGCGGCATGCTCCGCTGGTTCGGATCCGAACCAGCGGCCCCTGGCAGCGGTGGCTTCGCAGCACCGGGACGCTGTCGGTCTCCGGTCAGCGCGTTGCGGCTGATGAGCGCCCAGATGAGGATGCCCAGGGCCAGGATCCACAGGCCGAGTGCCGCGAGCGACGGAACGACGAGCACGCGTCCGGCGAATCGCTCCACCATGTCGACCGCAATCCAGCCGATCGCCAGGCCGATGGCCAAGAGAATCGTCAGCGGCACCCATCGCGTCGGCTTCACGGAGCCTGCCCCGGGAAGGTGATCGACACATCGTCTCGTCGCACCACGTCTTGATCGTCGAGTGCCTCGACGACATCAGCCAGGCGGCCGATACCCGGCACCAAGGCCTCGGGCTGAACGTCGCTCCACGGAATGCAGACGAAGGCTCGCTCGGCGGCCCGGGGATGGGGCAGCGTCAACCGCGGATCATCACTACGCAGGTCGTCAATGGCAATGACGTCGACATCGAGAGTGCGCGGCCCCCAGCGCTCAACGCGCACCCGGTGCCGCTCGGCTTCCGCGTGCTGACAGGCCGCAAGGACGTCGTACGGCGCAAGGTCGGTCTGTGCGACGGCCACGATGTTCATGAAGCGCCCCTGCTCCGGGCCACCGATGGGGGCCGTCTCGTAGACCGGGGAGACCGCGGTGATGCGCAGCCCGGCTGCGTCAAGGAGATCGATGCCCGCCTGCAGATGCTCAAGGCTGTCGCCCAGATTGGAGCCCAGTCCCAGGACCACCTGCGAGGTCACGCACGCTCCCGAACGATGCGCAGGATGACGTCGCTCACCGGTACGCCGACCGGGGCACCCGGCTTGTGCAGGGCGACCTCGACCGCCGCGACGCCGGGCAGCGCGAGGCACAGGTCCGCGATCCGTTGCGCGAGCGTCTCAATGAGATCGACGGGGTCGCCGATAAGCACCGCATGGACACCCTGGGCAATGACGGAGTAGTCAACGGTCTGGTCGAGGGCATCAGAGGTGGCCGCGGCGCGCGTATCGACGGCCACCGCGACATCGGCGATGAAGAGTTGACCGACTTCGCGCTCCTCCGGGAGAACACCGTGCCGACCGTGCGCGCGAATGCCGACCACCTCAATGACATCGCGGCCCTCCGCAGGGAGAAGCGCCGTCACCTGGCACCGACCCAGGCTCGCGCGACAAGGACGGCATCGCGGGAGGCGCGGACCTCGTGCACGCGCACACCCCAGGCACCCGCGGCGGCCGCGAGTGCCGTGACCGCGTCGCCAGCCGCATCGCGGCCATCGAGGGGGCGTGGACCTTGGGCGTCGGCGAGCACGTCACCGAGGAATCTCTTGCGGGAGGCCCCGATGAGGAGCGGGCAACCGAGCGCCTGCAAGCGATCCATGTGCGCGAGCAGGGGCCAGTTGTGCTCCGAGCGCTTGGCGAAGCCGAGACCCGGGTCAAGGATCACGCGCAGCGGGTCGACGCCGGCTGCGGCCAGGTGATCCAGACGGGTGCGGAGTTCGCGGACAACTTCGTCGACCACGTCGTCGTACCGGGCAAGTTCTTCCATGACCGCGCTCGGTCCGCGCCAGTGCATGGCGACGTAGGGGACCGAGACACTGGACAGCCACGGCAGCATCTGCGGATCAGACATGCCACCTGAAACGTCGTTCACGAGCACCGCGCCCGCGTCGACACTGGCGGCCGCCACCTCGGCTCGCATCGTGTCGATGCTCACGGGAATCCCATCGGCACTCAGCGCGGCAACGACCGGAACGACGCGCTCGGCCTCTTCGGTCGCGTCAATGCGCTGGGCACCCGGACGGGTCGACTCGCCACCGACATCAACGATGTCGGCGCCCTCTGCGTGGAGTTGGCGGCCGCGCTCGATCGCGGCCTCGACCGAGGGCCAGCGCCCACCATCGGAGAATGAGTCGGGCGTCACGTTAAGAATGCCCATGACGACGGAGCGATCGAGACCGGCCAGCGTCGACGCGAGCCCTAGGGGATGACGCATTTGGGCCACCGCCCGCCGCTAGTTCCGCAGCAGGGCCATCGCTTCGGCCCTTGTCGCCACATTGGTCAGCACACCGCGCACGGCACTTGTCACCGTTTTGGCACCCGGTTTGCGCACGCCGCGCATCGACATACACATGTGCTCGCACTCGAGGACGACGATGGCTCCGCGCGGGGCGAGGATGCGCATGAGCGAGTCGGCGATCTGCGTCGTCAGGCGCTCCTGCACCTGCGGCCGCTTCGCGAAGACATCGACCAACCGCGCGAGCTTGGACAGTCCGGTGATGCGGCCATCCTCACCCGGGATGTAGCCCACATGAGCGACACCATAGAAAGGCACCAGATGATGCTCACAGGTGCTGTAGACCTCGATGTCCTTGACGATGATCAATTCATCGTGGTTCAGATCGAAGGTCGTGGTGAGGACATCCTCGGCCGTGAGGTGCATCCCACCGAACATCTCGGCAAACGCCCGGGCCACGCGGGCCGGCGTATCCAGCAGACCCTCGCGATCGGGGTCCTCCCCGACAGCGATGAGGAGCTCACGCACCGCGCGCTCGGCCCGTTCCGCGTCGAAGTCCGCCACGGCCGGTGGCTCGCGATCCAGGCTGATCCTCGAGATGTCTCCCGGTGTCACGCCTCTCCTAGGTCACTCGCAGGTTCGGCGGAAATCTTGTCAGGATGATGGCCGTTCAGGTGGCCATTCGTCGAAGGTGCGGGTGACGCGATCGGTCCACGGGTGTCGGGCTTGCGCAGCGCGGAGCCGGTCCAAGCCGGGCGGGGCTCGCGCAATCGCAGGTCAGCGAACACGGCTTCAACCTCGGCCTTGTCCAGCGTCTCTTTCTCCAGCAACTCAAGCACCAGTCGATCGAGGACGTCGCGGTTGGTCACGAGGATGTCGTAGGCCTCCTGATGGGCCGTCTCGATGAGCATGCGCACCTCCTCGTCAATCGCGGCCGCGATCTCCTCGGAGTAGTCACGCATGTGGCCCATGTCGCGACCGAGGAAGACCTCACTCTGCTCCTGGCCGTAGCGAATGGCGCCGAGGCGCTCGGTCATGCCGTACTGCGTCACCATCGCGCGGGCCAGGGACGTGGCTTTTTCGATGTCATTGGATGCGCCGGTCGTCGGGTCGTGGAAGATCAATTCCTCCGCCGCGCGACCGCCGAGCATGTAGGCGAGCTGGTTGAGCATCTGGCTGCGCGGCATCGAGTACTTGTCCTGATCCGGCAGGACCATCGTGTAGCCGAGGGCTCGACCACGCGGCATGATCGTGATCTTGTGCACCGGATCGTTGTCCGGCAGCGCAGCGGCGACCAGCGCGTGGCCGCCCTCGTGGTAGGCGGTGATCAACTTCTCGTGGTCGTCCATGACCCGCGTGCGCTTCTGCGGTCCGGCGATCACCCGGTCGATGGCCTCGTCGAGGGCCTCGTCATCGATGAGTTCGTGATTCGACCGTGCGGTGAGCAACGCTGCCTCGTTGAGGACGTTGGCCAGGTCGGCGCCGGTGAATCCCGGAGTACGGCGTGCCACGGCGCGCAGGTCAACGTCGTCGGCGAGCGGCTTGCCGCGAGCGTGCACCTGCAGGACGGCGTACCGACCCTCGAGATCGGGACGCTCGACGGCGATCTGACGGTCGAAGCGACCAGGACGCAGGAGCGCCGGGTCGAG
>CAYGMM010000042.1:0-16899 GCA_964351035.1 uncultured Actinomyces sp. | reverse complement strand
CCGTTTCTCCCGCTTAGCGGGACAAACGGAGCTATGCGCGGATGAACTCCACCGCGGTCCAGGTGGCGAGCGCGAGGAGGACCACACCGGAGACGATGCGGATCCGCCACAGGGGCACCCGCTGCTGCAGCCAGCCACCGAGGAGCACGGCGACGGCGGCAATCACGGCCAGTGCCGCCCAGGCGCCGATGAAGACGGACAGCGGCGCACCGGTGCGTGCGGCCATGCCGGCGGTGAGGAGTTGGGACAGGTCTCCCCACTCGGCGGTGAAGAGGATGGCGAAACTCAGTAGCGCGATGCGCCAGGAGGACCGCGACGTCAGGTGCGATGCCCGCTCCTGCACTTCCTCCGCTTCTTCCTCCTCCGCCGCAGTGGGTCGAGCCCGTACGCCGGACACGAGCATGAGGATCGCGCCCGCAGTGAAGAGCACGAAGGTGATCCCGAGTGTGATGCGAGCGGGGAGCAGTGCGAGCAGGCCGCCCGCGACTACCGCGATCGCGCACTGCACGGCAAAGGCAGCAACGACGCCACCCCACACAACCCACCGTGGATAGCGCGAAGCCAGAACGAGCGTGGCGATGAAAGTCTTGTCGGGTAGTTCGGCGGGCAGGATGAGCAGGAACGTCATCCCGATGACCGCGAGATCGAGGGTCACGAATCGGGGAGTTGGTCAACGGCCAATGTTGGCCACAACACGGGTGTCGCGGGATCTCGGTCCCCGGTCCAGGGGGCGCGCACGACGTAGAGGATCTGCGCGAGGTGGTAGGTCGCCGCCTCATAGCGACCGCGCTCGTGCCGGAAGATCTCGAAAGCCTCGTCGGGGTCCCGATCCATCGGCACTCCTGCGCGCCGCATGAGGTCGATTGCGTGATCGAACTCTTCCCGCGTGATCGTCGACAGCTCCGTGGCGTACTGATCGAATAGGCCCTTGGTGTCCGCGAGTCGCCCGCGCAGGTTGTCGATGCTCAGCGCTTTGGCCACCGCGACTGTCTGCTCGGTCAAGCCCGCCGATGGGCCGACGAACTTCTTCGTCGAGGTGCCGCGGTGAGCACTCACGCCAAAGATCGACAGTGTCACCTCGAGCCGGCGGCCCCAGCGGCGGAACGGCAGCGCCTGCTTGATCTCGACCTCGGTGGCGTAGAGGGACAGGATCGTCTGCGCACCCTGCTCGAGGAGGGCGACCGTGCGCACATCGGGCTGGGCCTTGTTCATGGCCAGACGTAGCGCCGCTGAATCCATGGTGGCGACAAGGGAGATGAGCCAATTGCGGCTCTCGACCGGGGAGCGGAACCGATTGAGTGCTGGGTAGAGCGACTGGGTGAGCCGCACCTGGGACGTCCAGTCGATCCACGTCTGATAGATGTTCGGCAGATTGTCCGAGCCCTCGATCAACTCTGCGCGCGACAGCATCTCCGGGCCCCAGGCGGGTGCACCGGTCAGGGCCGAACTCACCAGCACCTGCTCCTCGCGGGACAGGTAGGTCGAGTAGAGCGTGGGTAGGAAGCCGATCAGCAGTGCGATCACCACGGGTCCGGTCATCGCGGCCAAGAAGTCGACGGCGGTGACGCTACCGGTCGGCTGGCCCATCACGCCGAGAGTGAAAAGACCCGAACCGGCCTGCAGCAGCGAGTCGATGGCACCGCCCTCGCTCACGCCGTAGATCATCAGGCCATAGCCGACCATGAACGACCCGAGCCACACGATGAGCGCGAGGATGATGCCCATCACGCCACTCCAGGCAAGCACGCGATCGCGCGAGGCAAAGGTGCGGCGCAAGCGCATGATGAGGCGGAAGACGGCGTCGTTGCTCCGGATGATCACGGCGTAGAGCGACGAGACACGGTCACGTGGGATCACCATCGTGCGAATCAGGCTGGAAAACGTGAATCCCAGGATGAGCAGGCCCGCGAAGAAGGGCAGGACTCGGACCACGGGGTCCCATGCCCCGAGGTTCACATCTAGCGCCCACAGCATTGAAGGGAGCCTAGTGCGCACGCGCCTTCTCGGCCGGGACTAGGCTTCAGCGGTGACCTTGGACCCGCAGGCCGGCATCATCGTGGTGGGCAGCATCGCGCTGATCGCGCTGGTGCTCTCCGTGGTCCTGGCGATGCGGACCGGTCGGATGAAGCGGCAGTACCGCGTGCTGTCGGCCGCGGACGGACGCTCGTCCTTCGTCGAGGTAGTCGCCCGCAAGACCGAGGAGGTCCGGGAGTTGCGCGCTGATGTCGCGCGATTGGCCGACGACCTGCGCGCCACCCAGGGCGAGTTGCACGAAGCCATTCGCCATATCGGGCTCGTGCGGTACGACGCCTTCGGGGACATGGGCGGGCGGATGTCGTTCAGTGTCGCGCTCGTCGACGACCACGGCAACGGGTTTGTTCTCTCCGCCATCCACGCCCGCAGCGAGTCCCGGAGTTACGTCAAGGAACTGCGGGGAGGAATGGCGGAGGTGCTGCTGTCTCCCGAGGAGACGGCAGCCGTCGCAGATGCGGTGGCTGGCATCCCCACCCGCGACGGCCGCGACTCTTAACTCTTGACGGGGATCTCCACCCGGCCCATGCCGGTGAAGTGTGCATCGGTCCAGGGCGTGCCCTTGACCGTGCCCTTGACGACGCCGATGCCGTAGTCCGAGGCGTGGACGACCTTGCCGTCGCCGATGTAGATCGCGACGTGCGCAGCGCCGTTCTCGAAGTAGAAGGCGAGATCACCGGGGACGGCGTTCTTCAGCGAGACGCGCTCGGTCTGCTTGTACTGCGCGCGGCTGTAGTGCTCGAGCTTGATGCCCACGGACTTGTAGGCGTAGACCACGAGTCCGGAACAGTCGAAGGCGTTCGGGCCTTCGCCGCCGGCGACGTAGTCGTCGCCGATCTGATCGAGAGCCAGGTCGACGACCTCGGCACGGATCCGGTCCTCGGTCGCGCGTTGCTTTTGTGCCTTCTCCCGGTAGGAGTTGGCGGCCTGGCGGGCGGCCTCGTCATGGATGCTGCCACGCTCCGGTGGGGTGTTCGCCTGAACCTCGACCTGGTCGTAGGCCTGGGCACTGGAGACCGCGGTGGCGACGACGGCGGTGGTGGCGCCGGTGGTGACCAGGGCGGTGATCGTGGCCGCGGCAAGGCCGCGTCGGATGTGCGTGCGCGTGGGTCGGCGCATGATCTCCCTATCGGTCCGCCTCCCGCGGGGGCCGGGGCCCCGCAGACGCCCGCGCCGGCGCGAGGCCGTGCGACACCACATCGGGCGATGTGGGGCGTCCCGGTACGGCGTACCCCCGGTGCCGGACCTTGGTCGTGCGTCCGGTCGGTGATCGCGCCGATTCAGCGGGCCGTCCGGTCGGAGCGGTTGCCCCGTGCGGCCGAACGGCTCGACGACGATGACATGGGACTTAGGGCCCGGGACAAATCGTCGTCCGGATAACGGATTGATAACGGCGAACCCCAGATGTCACATACGTCACATCGGCGTGGCTCCCGCGAATGTCGCAGGAATGTCGCACAATCCCCCGCTCAGGGGCGGCTATAGGGGGCGGCGGAAGAGGTCGATGACCTGGTAGGGCCGCATGCCGAGGGACTCGTAGAGCCGGGTCGCCCCGGTGACGTTGTCGCTGTCCACCGCGAGCGCAGCACCGTGTCGACCCTCACCGCGGGCGTGCGCGAAGGCCTCGGCCAGGAGCCAGCGCGCGATCCCTCGGCCACGGGCCTGCGGCACCACACCCAGCGTGCGCACGTAGGCCAGGCCCTCCTCGATGCGAGAGTCATCCACCAGGCACAGGCCCGCGGGCACGCCGTCGATCTCGGCGATCCACTGCAGGTCCGGCCGCGCATCACCTCGCGCGTCGAACCAGCCGATCCAATCCTCGAACGGTCGCTGGACGAAGCCAAAGTGCTCGCTGAAGGAGCGCTCGAAGAGTTCGTGCAGCAGACGCCGGTCCGCTTCACCGTCGACCACGCGAATACGTGCCCCGCGCGGAGTCGCGACAGGCCTGTCGGGCAGATCGCTGGCGAAGTCCACGCGCATCCGCCAGAACCGCCGTACGCCAGTGAACCCGGCCACGGCGAACACCTCCTTGAGCAGGTGATCGTCCTCGAACGCCGAGGCTTCGATCTCCCAGGGGCGTTCGGCCAGGCGTGACGTGATCGACACGGCCTGCGCGACCAGGTCGGGCAAGAGCGTGGCGGCGTACGGGGGAGCGGCATAGACATTGATGAAAGTGCGGCGGGCCTCGCTCTCCCATTCCAGGAAGGACAGGCCGCAGGGGTTCTCGAAGGCATCGAAGACCAGCAGGCTCTGCTCACGCAGGGTCTCCGGACTGGTGAGCAGCGAACGTACTGTTTCGCGGGGCAGGTGGCTTGAGCCGAGGACGGCGGTCTCCGCCGCGCGGATCACCTCGTGCGCGAGGTCAACGTCGGCACCATCGGGAAAGTCTCCCGACGACAACGTGATGGTGCGCGCGGTGAAGCCGTCGGGCAGCATGCGGCGAGTCTACGGACGCGCCCCAACAGTTCTAGTGCGTCGGCAAGGCAGCGATGCGACGGACGAGGTAGGACGAGAACCATCCGGCGTACTTCGCCTGCAGTGCCGGATCGCGCCAGTCGCTGCCGGTGACGATCTCGCGGCACGTCGGCGCGCCGCAGTAGCAACGGAATTCGTCGTAGTCACTGGCATCGCACATGGCGTAGTCGAAGGAGAGTTCCTCACCGGGCTCGATATCGCGCATGGCGACGAGCAACTGGCTGCCCAGGATGCCGCAGTTCGGCTCGCAGGAGTGGTTGAGCATGTCGCCCGGCTCAGGTGTCTCCCCGGACACCAAGAACAGGTCCTCGTCCACCTGGATGGAGCGCTGCTGGCGGTAGACCGGGAGCCCCGCGAGCGTCGTGCCATCAACGACCCAGCCGCCGAAGCCGGCCACGGTCTCGCCCGCTCGAATCGGCTGCAGAGCGAAGGAGCCGAAGCCCTTCTCACCTGCCGGACGAGCTTCCGCCTTTGCGGTCAGCCAGTTGTAATCCATTGCACCCCCTTCTGGGCACGCCCGTCAGGGCATCGAGCGCAGAGTGTGACATGTCTGAGTGAACGACGGAAGCCGCAGGCGTCCATTGGGCGTGCAACCTCTAGCCTTGACCCGTGATCGATCCCCGCCTGCTGCGCGAAAACCCGGACCTGCTGCGCGAATCGCAGCGCCGTCGCGGGGAGGACGTCGACCTCGTCGATCGCCTCCTCGCCCTCGATGCTGCGCGTCGATCCGCGCAGGCGGCGTACGACGAGATCCGGGCCGAGCAGAAGCAACTGTCCAAGCGCATCGGTCCCCTGCAAGGAGCACTCAAGCGCAATCCGGACGATGCCGAGGCGCGGGCCGAGGTCGACACTCTGATGGCACAGGCATCCGAACTTGCCGACAAGGTCAAGGCCGCTGATGCCGCCGCCGGCGACGCCGCCCGCACGGCGGACGAGGCTTGGCTGGAGCTGTCGAACATCGTCGACATGCGCTCCCCCGTAGGTGGTGAGGAGGACTTCGCGGTCCTTGAACATGTCGGCACGCCACGTGACTTCACCGCGGAAGGTTTCGAACCCCGGGACCATATCGATCTCGGCGAGTTGCTCGGCGCCATCGATATCGAGCGCGCGGCCAAGGTGTCCGGCTCACGTTTCTACTACCTCACCGGCGTGGGCGCGCTGCTCGAACTTGCCCTGCTCAATCTGGCGATCGCCCAGGCAACGCGCAACGGCTTCACCCCCGTGATTCCGCCCGTGCTCGTCGCGCCCAAGGCGATGGAGGGCACCGGGTTCCTCGGTCAGGCCGCCGAAAACGTCTACCGCATCGAGTCCGATGACATGTACCTCGTGGGTACCGCCGAAGTCCCCTTGGCCGGCATGCATGCCGACGAGATCGTTCCCGCCAGTGGCCTCCCGATGCGCTACGTCGGCTGGTCCTCCTGCTTCCGACGCGAGGCGGGCTCCTACGGCAAGGACACCCGCGGCATCATCCGCGTGCACCAGTTCGACAAAGTCGAGATGTTCGTGTTCTGCGATCCGGCCGACGCCGAGGCCGAGCATGAGCGGCTGCTCGGCTGGGAGCGCGACTTCATGGACGCGCTAGAAGTGCCCTACCGCGTCATCGACGTTGCCACCGGAGATCTTGGCTCGAGCGCGGCGCGCAAGTTCGACATCGAGGCCTGGATTCCCACGCAAGGCACCTACCGCGAGGTCACGTCGACGTCGAACACCACGGAGTTCCAGGCACGCCGCCTCGGTATTCGCATGCGCTCCGGTGATGAGGTGAAGCCGCTCGCGACGCTCAACGGCACCCTGTGCGCCATGCCGCGCATCATCGTGGCCCTGCTGGAGAACCATCAGCAGGCAGACGGCTCGATCGTCGTCCCGCAGGCGCTGCGTCCCTTCCTCGGCCGGGACGTCCTCGAACCGGTATGAGGCGGATGCGGTCGGCGATCACCGGGGGCGCGGCGCTCGCGGCCTGTCTCGGCGTGCTCGTCGGTTGCAGCAGTCCGGCTCCGGATCAGGCCGGCCGCGAGACTCCGAACTCATCGCCTACGGCGACCGGTGAAGCCGCGACGCCGATCCCCATCGAGCCTTCGCCCCCGCCGCTGCAGCCGGGTCGCTCCCGTGGCCACATGGTCTTCGTCCAGTCGGCCGAGGATGCCTCGCTGGTGTCGGGCGACCGACCCATCCGCCTGACCCTGGCCCGCACGGGCAACAGCATCGAGTGGTTCAGCGCGCCGCCGCAGCGCCGCGCCGGACAGATGACGACGTACGAAGCCTTGATGACCCTCGGTTGGCGACCGGCCTCGGACGGGACGACGGCGACGCTGCCCAAACCCCGACCCAACGGGTTCCTCAGTTACGTCGGCGGCTCCATGAGCTTCACCGTCTTCGGGGCGAATGTGCGCGCGGACGGCACTCTGGTGCTCGACATCAATCCCATGGGGCCGATGCCGGAGACGAGCGCCTCACTCGGTGCCGCCACGCTTACCCTCGATGGCGCACCGGGGGTGCTGACCGTCGACGACACCATCGGTGCGGGCGGATCAGTCGATACGGGGATCACCACCAATGTCGTCATCACCGGTGAGCGCAATGGACAGGCCGTCGTTCAACTTCTCAACGCTGAGGGCGAGGTGGCGGAGTCGCGCCTCGTCTCCCGCGATATCCCGGCGGCGGCGGACATGGCGGACATCGTCACGCCCACCGCGACGCTCTCCGACATCGTGATCGCGTTCGAGGCACCCACGCGAGAGAGTGAGGGGCGCGTGGTGATCGCCGGCACGCTCCGCACGGGCGACACCGAGACGCCCATCGAGCAGGTCGTGGCCCGCTGGAGCCTGCCCGAGGACTCGCCTCCGTCGGATTCTTAATTCCCCTCCGGGGGGACCTACTATCGGCCGGTGTCCGTAAAGACCCTCTCCGGGATGGGCGAGTACCGCCGTCTCTTCGCCTCGCGGCTGATCTCGAACGTCGGCAACGGCGTCGGAGTCATCGCGATGGCGTTCGGCGTGCTGGCGCTTCCGGACGGGTCTCCGACGGGGCTGAGCATCGTGCTGGCCGCCCAGGCGGTACCCCTCGTGCTCGCCCTGCCCATCGGCGGGGTCATCGCCGACCGCATTGGCCGACCACGCATGGTGGCGATTACCGACATGGTCCTTGCTGCCGTCGTCGCGGTGATCGGCCTTCTGTTCATCACCGGGACGGCGACCATCGTGCTGCTTGCCGCGCTCAACGTCCTCGTCGGCACGCTCAACGGACTGTGGTACCCGGCGTATCCGGGTCTGGCCGCCGACGTCGTTCCCGATCAGCACCTGCAGTCGGCGAACGCCTATATGTCCGTGGCCGGCAACGGCGGCTACATCGTGGGTACGGCCGTCGGCGGAGCGCTCGTGGAACTCGTTGGGTCCGGGTGGGTGATATTGCTCGACGGGTCGACCTTCCTCATCGCCGGACTGCTGGTTTTCACGTTGCGACGCTTCTCCCGACCGTATGACTCAGGAGAGTCACCGCTGCGTGACCTCGTCGATGGCTGGAAGGTCTTCATCTCCTACCGCTGGATCGTCGCGGTCGTGGCCGCCTTCAGCGTCATCGTCATGGTGATGCGCGGAGCCGAGGAGGTGCTCGGCCCCGTGCTCGCCAACGAGATGTACGGCGGACCCACCGGGTGGTCGGCCGTCCTCGCGGCCATGGCTGTCGGGCTGCTCTTCGGGGCCCTGGCGGCGTCGCGCATGAGGATCGAGCGACCCATCGCCTTCGGGATGATCCTGTGCCTGGCCCTGCCCGCGTGGTTGATCACTCTCGCGCTCGCCGCGCCGCTGCCGATCGTGATGGCCGGCGCCTTTCTGTGGGGATTCGCCATCGAGGTGTTCCAGGTGCTGTGGTTCACGGCACTGCAGCGCAATGTGCCGTCGGAGTCCCTGTCCCGGGTGTCGTCGTACGACGCCTTCGGCTCGCTGATCTTCGGGCCGATTGGCCTGGCCGCTGCTGGCCCCCTGCTCACCGTGCTGCCCATTGGCGAGGCCTTCGCTCTAGCCGGTCTCATCGCCGCTCTGAGCGTCGGTGCTGCCCTGCTGGTGCCGTCGATCTGGCGGCTGCGGCGTACCGACGGTCATGAGGCCATGGTCGAGGCGACGTAGCGGCCTCAACCGAAGCGAGCGGTCTTGGCGTCTGCAAACGCTTGCGGTAGGCTCCGGCGTACCACCTCGTTCAGGCTTCCACAGGAGACTTCATGACCAGCATGCGCGACCAGATGGGCAGCGGCAAGGGCTTCATCGCCGCCCTCGATCAGAGCGGGGGCAGCACCCCCAAGGCTCTCAAGCTCTACGGCATCGAGGAGAGCGCCTACTCCTCCGACGCCGAGATGTTCGACCTCGTCCACCAGATGCGCTCGCGCATCATCACCAACCCCGCCTTCAACGGCGAGAAGGTCATCGCCGCGATCTTGTTCGAGATGACCATGGACCGCGACGTCGAAGGCCAGCCCACCCCGTCGTACCTGTGGGACGTCAAGAAGGTCGTGCCGCTGGTCAAGGTTGACCTCGGCCTCGCCGATGAGGTTGACGGCGCCCAGGTCATGAAGCCGATGCCGCACCTCGACGACCTGTGCGCGCGCGCCGCGGCGAAGGGTGTCTTCGGCACCAAGATGCGCTCGGTGATCAACTCCGCCAACCCGGCCGGTGTCAAGGCTGTTGTCGACCAGCAGTTCGATGTCGCTCTGCAGATTCTCGGCCACGGCCTCGTGCCGATCATCGAGCCCGAGGTCAACATCAAGAGCGATGACAAGGCACAGAGCGAGGCCCTCCTCCGCGATGCGCTGCTCGCCGGTCTCGATCGCATCCCCGAGGGCCAGCAGGTCATGTTCAAGCTCTCCCTGCCGAGCGAGAACAACTTCTACAAGGTCCTCATCGACCACCCGAAGGTGCTGCGCGTCGTCGCTCTGTCCGGTGGCTACAGCCGCGATGATGCCTGCGACATGCTTGCGGCCAACAACGGCATGATCGCCAGCTTCTCCCGCGCACTGTCCGAGGGCCTGAGCGCCCAGCAGAGCGATGAGGAGTTCACCTCGACCCTGCAGTCGACGATCGACGAGATCTACGCCGCGTCCATCACCTGACCAGTAGGTCTCCAGTCAAACCAGCGCGCCGTCGGGACACTTGGCACGATTAAGAGTGTCCCGACGGCGCGCTGGTTTGCGCACAGGAGCATGATGCGGGTGTGAGCCTGCATGAAAACCTCCTCGGCGGTCCGCCGCCCACCGAACTCCCGGACGACCCCGAGCCGCGTACCGAGCTCGACGGCGGGGCCGATGCCTACGACGTCGCACGCCGGCACCCGACCTCCTCGCTCGCCTGGTCCGTCCTCGCCGATCAGGCGTGGGCCGAGGGCCGAGTCGTGGAGTCCTACGCATTCGCACGTGTCGGTTACCACCGCGGGCTGGATGCACTGCGACGCAACGGCTGGAAGGGGCATGGGCCCGTGCCGTGGGCCCATGAGCCGAATCGCGGATTCCTGCGCTGCCTCATCGCACTGCAGCGCGCGGCTGCCGCCATCGGCGAGGCTGACGAGGCCGACCGGTGCGCCGCCTTCATCGCCGACTGCGATCCGAGCCTGGCCTAGTCATGGCCGACGTCGCGGTGGTCGGTGGCGGCATCAGTGGTGTCGCCTGCGCCACCGCACTCGCCGAAGCAGGCCTCAGTGTTGACCTGCTCGACAAGGGGCATCGCCTCGGCGGGCGTCTCGCCGCGCAGACCCTGCGCGACACCGGCACGCCGTACGACGGCCGGATCGTCGACGTGGGGGCGTCATATTTCGTTGCCGACGATCCCGACTTCGCCGCTGTCGTCGACGACTGGCTCGAACGCGGGCTGGCGCGCCGGTGGACCGACACTTTTCATCTCGCTGACGCCTCCGGACTGCACGGCACCAAGACCGGACCGTGGCGCTTTGCTGCCCCGCGCGGTCTGCGCAGTCTGGTGGAGGACCTGGCCGCACAACTCCCCTCTGATCTCGTGGCGATCGCCCACCCGCGCGATGTCGAAACCGTGACCGTTCACGGCGAAGGAGTCACGGTCGATGGAGTCGACTACCGCGCGGTGGCCCTGTGTGGCCCGGATCCGCAGATGGATCGGCTCATCCCGGATGCCACCGCCCCGATGTGGGAGCCGGTGATCGCCCTGACCGCGCTCATGGCGGAGCGCACGTGGGATATCGACGGCGCCTTCGTCAACGATGACACCGTGCTCACCTTCATCGCTGACGACGGCAGCCGCCGCGGCGATGACGCGCCCGTGCTCGTGGCCCACTCCGGTCCGGTCTTTGCTGCCGGCCATCTCGTTGACCCGGCAACGGCCGCGCCGATGATGCTGGCCGCACTCGAACGCATTCTCGGCATCGGCAACCCGGACTGGTTCAGCGTCAAGCGCTGGACCTACGCGCGGCCGGCGTTTGCGCGGCTAGAGGAGTACCGACTCGATGGCCCGGTGGGTCGGGCCGGCGACGCGTGGTGTGGGGAGCCCCGCACCCAGTCAGCGTGGATCTCCGGCAACGCCCTCGGTCGAGCGCTGGTCGAAGGGTTGGCCTAGGCCGATTCGTTCACCAACTGCGCGAGGACTTGCTCAAGCTGGCCGTCGCGCACCGGACCGATGACACGAACGGCGACGCGACCCTTGCGATCGAGGATCACCGTGCTCGGTAACGACGACGGCGGGACGCCGGGGATCGTGCGCAGAATCGCGCCGTCCTCGTCGTTGATGCTCCGGTAGGGGCTGGTGGCCAGGAGTGATGCCGCGGCAATCGGATCATCGAGGGAGTTCAGGCCGACGAAGACGACACCATCGGGAGCGAAGGTCTCCGCTGCCTGATTGAGCAGCGGTAGTTCCTCCCGACACGGCGGACACCAGGAGGCCCAGGCGTTCACGACGACGACGTCACCAGCGCTGTCACCCGTGGAAATGGGCGTACCGTCCGCGGTACGACCGGAGATGACAAGGAGTCCCTCACGCTCGTCCTCGGGGATGATCGTGAGACCGACCTGCGGATTGGCGGCCGGCGTGGTCGCGTCGATGGTGACCACGGGGGAGTCGGCGTACACGCCGCCGGAGCATCCGGCCAATGAGACTGCAGCGACCACGAAACCCGCCGCCAACAGTCTGCGATTCATGGTGCGCTGGTCTCCGCTTCCCGTTGCTCGGCACGTTCTAGGCGCGCGGTCTTGCGCTCCTCCGATTTCCACCATTCTACGGCGGCCAACATCATCCAGAACGAGTCGATAACCATGGTGAGTGCCCACATGAGGGCGCCCGCGAGCTGCTGGTCGTAGATCGGCTCCCAGCCCGCTGCCGTGGTGGAGACGACATACGACGGATAGAGCGTCACCGGCGCGAGGAAGATGACCGCGCCGAGGACGGTCTCGGGAATCATCATCAGCCCTAGGGACAGCACTCGGTACGCCGCTTTAGGCCGCCGCGCACACATGTCGTTGCCGACCAGCGGGTAGTAGAAGAGAAGCGCGGCGATGAGATACATCGGACGCTCGATGAAGGCCATGGCGTCGTGATCGCCGAGTACCCACTCCATCACCGGGGTGAGGTGAGATCCGATCAGCACAGTGACGAAGAGAATCCACGTGAAGATCGGATTGATGAGGAAGAGCGCGACTCGTGAGCGCAGTGCGCGAATGATGTTGGCCCGCACTCGACCTTCGGTGGCGAGCACGGTGAGCGCGACCGGATTCGACAGCACGATGAAGGGTGCCGCGAGCATCATCACCATGAGGTGTTGACCCATGTGCGCCCAGAAGAACGTGTGCGCGAGCGTCTCGAAGGGCCCCAGATACGCGAAGGCGAGGAGTCCGAGGCCGACGAAGAAACTGGTGGTGCGCAACCACGGCCAGGTGAGGGATTTCCCTCGCATCCGTGCTACGCCAACGATATACAGCGCGGCGAGCACGGAGAGGTTCACCATAAGGAAGAGGTCGAGGGTCCACAGACTGCTGCCGGCAACCCAGGGTTCATCGGTGGCGAACGGCAGCATGGCGCCACGATAGTTCGTCCGCGGAGTCACCGAATGTGTGTCGCATTTTCGATACATGTGCCCGAAGTGCGTGTAATCACCGAGAAAGCCCCCTACCGTAGGCGCGCAAGTTCTGCTCCCAACTCCCGGAGGGAGGTCTCGATCGTGAAGCGAGTCTTTGCGGCGGTGATCTCAGTTCTCGCCGGCGTCGCGGTCGTGGCGGGGGTGGCGATCTTCGCGAGTGTCACGAAGGGAACTCCACCCGTCTTGGCGGCCACACCCACGGGCATGGTGGACACGCCGACCGGCCCGATGAATTCGGCATCGCTGGAGTTGCAGGTCTACCCCAACAACTCCAGCGAGGTACCGGGGCCCATGGAGGGCGTGAACGCCGCCTACGCGAGCCAGGGGTGGCCCTTCTATTGGCCGTCCACGACCCTGCAGGTCCCCGCGAATTCGCTAGTCACCGTCACCATCACCCAGTACGACAGCGGCGGTCAGTTGCTCAATCCGTACTGGTCACGCGTGCACGGCACGGTCGACGGCACCATGACAGTCGACGGCAAGACTGTGACCGAGTGGGACCCGGACAAGGTGGGTCACACCTTCACCGTTCACCAGTACCCCGAGAGTGGGCAGCCCTACTTCTTCCTCTCGGTCCCTCTTCCCGCGAATGGTGGTAACGCGGTCGGCAACGCAAACCCCTACGTCACCGATCCCAAGGTGGTGACCTTCACCTTCCAGACCGGTGAGCCCGGTAGTTATGTGTGGAACTGCGAGTTCCCGTGCGGTGACCTCTACCAGGAGTTCGGCGGTCCCATGCAGCAGCGCGGCTGGATGTCCGGCACGTTTGAGGTGGTCTGATGGCCGACACGATGACGCCGACCCCGGGATCAGGCGAGCCACCGGAGGCCCCAACAAACAGGCCCCCCGCTTTGCATCGCCTTCGTGACTGGCTCCAGCGACCTTATGCGCGACATGTCCTCATCATCACGGTCGTCATCGGCTTCATTCTGCTCCCGCTGTGCTGGCTGATTCTCGCGGCGATGAATCAGACCGGCGCTCCGGCGTCGGTCGTCATGGAGGACATCGAGCAGACGGTCTTCGTCTTCACCCTGATCTCGATTCCGATCACGGCATTCGTCTTTGCGGTTCTCGTCTATAGCCTCTTCGGTTGGAAGGGCAAGTCTGGCGAGGCTCCGCCTAATGAGGACAACCCGGCGATCCGGAACAACCTCGTGGCCGTCATCACCTGGTCCGTGGTCACGAGCGCCCTCGCGGCGTTCCTCGTCGTGTGGGGTCTTATGGAGTTGGCCTCCATCACGAACAATTCCTTCGGCACCCAGCCGGCCAACGGGCAGGTCAAGCAGGAAGACGTCCTCGTCGTCAATGTCACCGGCCAGCAGTGGGTCTGGACCTTCGAGTACCCGCAGTACGACAAGTTCCAAAGCGATGTCCTCTACCTCGCCAAGGATCGCCCGGTCCTGTTCAACGTGACATCCAAGGATGTCGTGCACAACTTCTGGGCCGTCGAACTCGGCGTGAAGATCGACGCCAACCCGGGGGCGGTCACGCAGACCGGCGTCACGCCCAACAAGGAGGGCATCTTCAACGTGCGGTGCGCCGAACTCTGCGGGCTGCATCACGCCTATATGGAGACGCAGATCCGGGTGATGGAGCCGGACACCTTCAACTCCTGGATGCGCGAGAACGGCGGAGGGAAGACCTCATGAGCACCGCAACCGCCACTATCTACTCCGTCGAGGTGCCGCAGCCCAAGCAGCACGGCAAGCCCGGCGGCATCATGCGGCACCTCAACTTCTTCACCGGCCTCGCCGGTGGCGTGATCCTCGCTGCCGTCTTCGGCTTCCTCATGAACATTCAGTTCGCACCGGGTGCTCAGACCGCAGACTTCGCCAGTGCGTCGGCGGGCCCGACCTTCTGGGCGATCATGGTCGGCTGGGTCCTTGGCTTCATGGGAGGCATGGGCGCATTCGTTGGCCCGATTCGCTGGGTCATGGGTCGTGATCTCACCCACGCCGACGCGGAGTTCATGGCCGGCAAGGACCAGGGCAAGTTCCGCTACTGGCGCTTCACCACCGATCACAAGGTTGTGGGCATCCAGTACCTCATCATGGCTATGGTCATCCTCGGCTTCGGCGGACTTCTTGCCATGCTGATCCGCACCGAACTCGGCGTGACGTGGGCTGAGGTCTTCAACCCCGACTTCTACAACTCGCTCGTGGGCACCCACGGCATCGCCATGATCATCGCGATGATCATTGTCGTCTCCGGTCCAGTCGGGAACTTCATCATCCCGCTGATGTGCGGAGCTCGGGACATGGCGTTCCCGCGCCTGAACGCCCTGAGCATTTGGCTGCTGGTCTGCGCGGTTCCCCCACTCATCCTGTCGCTGCTCGTCGGTGGGATTCGCGACGGGTGGAGCGTCTACCAGCCGCTCAATGCGCAGGCTGGCCCCGGAATGATCGGCTACCAGACCACGATCATCGTCTTCGCCGTCTCGACTGCCATCGCCAGCGTCAACATCATGACCACGATCCTGACGATGCGCGCCAAGGGCATGACCTGGTCACGCACCCCCATCTCGATCTATGGCGTGTTCGCTGCGGCTGCGATGGGGCTCTACGCCTTCCCGTTCTACCAGTACTCGCAGATCCTCTCGATGACCGATCGACTTATCAACACGTCCTTCTTTGACCCGATCGAAGGCGGCAGTGTCTGGCTCTACGAGAACCTCTTCTGGCTGCTCGGCCACCCCGAGGTCTACGTCATCCTCATCCCGAGTACGGCGATCATCCTTGAGCTCCTGCCGGTCTTCATGCGCAAGCCACTGTTCAGTTACTACATGGCGATCGCCGGCATCGTCGGCGTCGTCGGTCTGAGTGGTCTGGTCTGGGCGCACCACATGTACATGACCGGTTGGGCCCCGCAGGCGAATTATCCGTTCATGCTCTCCACGGAGATGATCTCGATCCCTGTCGGCTTCCTCGTCCTCGTCGTCATCGGAACCATGTGGCGGGGCACCTTCTGGAGTCGTCTGCCGATGATGGCGGTCTTCGCGGTCGTCTTCAACAAGATGATCGGCGGCGTCACCGGCATCTACCTCTCCGATGTCCCGGCTGATCAGTACTTCCACGGCAGCATGTTCGTCACCGCGCACTTCCACTACATGCTCATGGGTGTCGCGCTCTTCGGCGCGATGGGTGGCGTGGCGTACTACTTCCCGAAGTGGACCGGCCGCTACCTCGACGAGCGGACGGGATCGATCGGCTTCTGGCTCGCCTTCATTGGATTCCAGATCACCTTCGGATCGATGTTCGTTGCGGGTCTGCAGGGTCAGCCGCGACGCGTCCTGCAGTTCGACAACCTCTTCAACATCTCCAACTGGATTTCGACCATCGGTGCCTACACCATCGGTATCGCGATGCTGATCTTCCTCGGCGCCATCATCTCCTCGTGGCGCCACGGTGAGATGGCGCCGAGCAACCCCTGGCAGGCACAGACGCTCGATTGGCAGACCGCCACGCCGGTGCCGCTCGACAACTTCCCGGTCCTCCCGGTTGTCAAGGGTCTGCCCTATGACTACGGCGTACCGGATCCCCTCGCACCGGACAAGGTCGAGGCCAGGTTGCAGGAAGAGTACGAGAAAGCGGGGACACCATGAGTTCGCCCGTGTTGTCACCGACCACCGGAGAGCCGGTATCCGTCGTCGGACGTCGCAATCGGATCGGCCTGATCTTCCTCATCGTTGTTGACTTCTCCGGCACGATGGCGCTCATCGTCAGCTACTGCTACCTGTGGTCGCTGAACGTCAACAATGGCTGGGCGCCGAACACCCCGAGCCTGAACAGCAACAACGACGTCAAGGGGCGCTCACCCTTGCCATGGGCCGATGACTGGCCGTTCTGGGCGATCCTTGGGCTCACGGTCCTCGCCACCGTTGTTCTATGGCTGGGCATCCGCAGCCTGCGGTCGGGCAACCGTGGCGGGCTCGTCGCTGCCTCCTTCGTGGCACTGGTAATCACGCTGGCGACCATCGCGATGCAGTGGTGGCAGATGGCGACCTTCCCCTTCGGTGTCGAGAACGGGGCCTACGCCTCGGCCGTCTTCCTGCTCACGGGTTCGAACATGTTCAACCTGCTGATCTCGGCGTTCATCCTCTTCGGGATCGTCAATCGCACGCGTGAGGGCCTCATCGCCACGGACAACCCGTGGCAGGCGCGGCTGGCGGGCTACTGGATGGTGTGGATCTGTGCGGCGATCCTGCTCGGGGCGCTGTGCACGACCTTCCTCAAGGAGAGCTCGAACCCCACACCGGAGAACTTCGGCAACTTCAGTCTGTTCAACCCGGACAAGCCGACGCCGACGCCGAGCCCG
>CAYGMM010000041.1:9996-16981 GCA_964351035.1 uncultured Actinomyces sp. | reverse complement strand
GCCGACCCGGCCACACCGATCGCAACCAGTCCAGGTCATCCATCGTGATCGCCGGATCGAAGACACGGCCGATGAGATCGGCCACGGTGCCCTCGGTGCTGCTGAGCGTGGCGAACTCCAGCGGTTCGGTAGTCAGCAGGTTGAACCACCAGCGCGGATAGGCGGCCATGTCCAACAGCGTCTTGGCCGACAGTCGCGGAGGGATCGACAGGCCATTGCGCACGTCCCGATGCCGTCGTCCGGCGACGGGAGTGTCGACCGTCAGGATGATGGTGTCGAAACCCGTCGCCTGTGCGCGCTCGACCAACTCGCCGGCGTACGCACGATCGGTCATGAGATAGAGCTGGAACCAGCGCCGAACGCCGGGCACCGTCGCCGCCAGATCCTCCGGACTCGTGGTCCCGAGTGTCGACAGCCCGAACGGCACATCGAGGCGCTCGGCCACGCGCGCGACAGCGGGCTCGCCTTCATGATTCATCATGCGCGTGAATCCGGTGGGGCCGAAGATCAGCGGCAGCCCCGCCCGCTGGCCGAGGATCGTGGTGGACGTGTCCACTCGGCTCACGTCGCACAGCACGCGGGGCTCGAACTCGACCCGGGCGAACGCCGACCTGGCCCTGCGCAACGACGACTCGTCGGCACCGGCCGCTCCATCGGTGTAGTCGAAGACGGCACGGGGCACTCGGCGCCGAGCGAGGGCTCGAACGTCGGCCACGCTGGCGCAGCGGTCGAGCGCGGATCCGGTGGGATCCCAGCGCAGCCGCGGCTCGCCGATCAACGGCTGAAGTTCATGCCACCGCGGGAGTCGACGCTGAACCATCAGGCCCCCTCGATCCCGCGGTACATGCGCGCGAACTGAACGACCTGTTCACCCACCATGTGCAGTTGCCTCGCGTCATGGGTGTCGGTGGAGAGGAGTCGGTCGGCACCGGAGTTGACGGCAACGCCGAGGGGAGTCGGCCACCCGCGCAGTGCGTGCGCCACCTGCCGAATCTGATGCAGAGTCGTCACCGCCGCCTGCCAGCCGTCGGCGACGGCGACGCAACCCACCGCCATGCCGTGCAGGTAGGGGCGCGGATCCTTGGCGAGATCCTCGAAATAGTCCACCGCGTTCTTGATCAAACCGCTGATCGCCCCGTGATAACCCGGGCTGACGATGACCAGTCCGTCCGCGCGACGGACCGCGTCCACTAGCCGGATGGCGCCATCGACGCGGTCGCTGGTCTCGGTGTCGTAGATCGGGAGCATGAGTTCACGTCCGGAGATGACGTCCACATCAGCACCCGCGCTGCGAGCACCCTCCGCGACCATCGCCAGGGCTCGCTCCGTGGTCGACTCCGGCCGGGTGCTCCCCCCCATGGCGAGCAGGCGGACGGGTCGGTCCACCGCATCCTGGGAATGTTCTGGGGGTGCGTCGCTCATGGGGGGACGCTAGCCGAGGCGACCTAGGCTCGCTCCATGAGGCAGCATGCCCGCGCACGGGCGGCTGGCCCGACCCGCGTGGTCGTGCCACTGATGGCCGCGCTGGGTGCTGCCCTGACCCTGTCGGTCGTCGGCTGCTCCAACGGCGCACCGGAGCCCGGCCCGACCACCGACGCACCCGACGGCGGAAGTGCCGAGTGCACGGAGGGCCTCGTTACCGATGCCGTGCGACAGGACTTCGACGCCAACTACCCCGGGTCGACGTTCGTCTCGCTCGATGCCTTCCGCTGTGAGGGCGGCTGGGCCACGGCGTCGGCGCAGTTCGAGGCCTCTGGATCCACGTTCCCCACGGTCGTCCTCCTGCGCGCCCAGGACGGCACCTGGGCCGCGGTGACGATCGAGTCGGCCTGCCGCACCCCGCAGGCCGAATCCGGCATCCCGGAGTCGATCTACGCCGAGGTGTGCGGATCGGGCTGAGGGCCCGCTACTCCTCCGGTGCCGCGACGGTCGGCGTACGCACCCGCACCGCCCACGTCACCGATGCGACGACCGCGAGTGTGGCCACCACGATCGGCCAGGTGATGACTTCGCCGAGGAGGAGTGCGGACCAGAGCAGGGTCAACGGAGCCTGCAGTTGCTGCGTCTGTGCACCGCGGGCCACCCCGGCCATGGACAGTCCCTGGTACCAGGCGAAGAAGGCGAAATACATCGAGACGACGCCCAGCAGGATCAGCCCGATCCACGCCTGGGATGTCACCGGAAGAGTGACGCCGCCCAACGCCGCGATGAGGAACGACGCGGGGAGCGTGATCGGCAGGGCGAGTACGACGACCCACGAAATGACCTGCCAACCCGGCAGTTGCTTGGTGAGCGTCGCACCCTCGACATAGCACCAGGACGAGGCGATGACCGCGCCCGCGATGAGGATGTCGGCAACAAAGTCACCGCCCTCCGCTCCACCGCGCAGAAGCGCGAAGACCACCAGGGCGCCGGTCCCGCAGGCGGCGGCAATCCAGAACTGCGTCGCCACGTGTTCGTGGGTTCGCAGGACCGCAATGATCGCGGTGACGAGCGGCATGACCGCGGCGATGACGGCCGCGTGCGCGGAGGTGGTGCGCTCGAGAGCGAGCGCAATGAGGATCGGCCAGCCGAAGACCGCACCCGCCATCGTGTAGAGCAGCGGTCGTAGTTGCGCGCGCGTCGGCCGGGGCACTCGACGAACGAGGAGGATCACCAGTGCGATGACACCTGCGATGGCGGCCCGTCCCGTGGCCGTCAGCACGGGGGCGAACGACTCCAACGCCCACACGGTCCACGGCAGGGAGAAGGAAAAGGCCACGACGGCACCGAACGCAAGCAGCAGTCCCTGGCGCTGTCGGACACTCATCGTCACGGCGGGAGGCTAGCGGTCGGGGTACCGTCCCCATCATGCGCGTCGTCGACCTCAATGCCGACCTCGGCGAGATCCCAGGGGTCGAGGGGGTCGCACTTGATCGTGCGCTGCTGTCGGTGGTGACGAGCGCGAACGTCGCATGCGGTGGGCACGCTGGTGACGCGGACTCGATGCAGCGTGTGTGCGCCGAGGCTGCGGTGCACTCGGTGTCGATCGGGGCGCAGGTGTCGTACGCCGATCGCGAGGGTTTCGGTCGCCGGCGTCTTGACGTCGACGGTTCACTGTTGACCGAGCAACTCGGTCAACAGGTGTCCGACCTGGCGACCGCCGCGTCGGCGGCGGGTGTGCGGGTGAGTTATCTGAAGCCGCACGGCGCGCTCTATCACGCGGCCGCACGTGATCCCGACGTCGCCGCCATCGTGGCCACCGTCGCCCAGTCCTTCGATCTCCCGGTACTCACCTTCCCGCACGGGCAGTTGCGCAGTGCTGCTGCAGCGATGGGAGTTCCGACGTTCGCCGAAGCATTTGCCGATCGCGCGTACGAGACCTCCGGGCATCTGGTCTCGCGCGATCATCCTGAGGCGGTGGTCCGAGATCGGGGGGCGGTGATCGCCCGGGTGGTCGATTGGGCGACGACCGGCTCGATGCGCACCATCGAGGGTGAGGTGATCGAGATTGATGCGGTGAGCCTGTGCTTGCACGGTGACACACCCGGTGCGGTTGATCTCGCACGCGCCACTCGTGCGGCTCTTCTGTCGGCCAGGGTTCGCCTTGCCCCCTTCGTGGGAGTGTCGTGACCACCATCGTGCATCCCATGGGCACGCGAGCGGCCTTGATCGAGACGGCGAACCCCCTGGGCCTTGCGCGAGCCATCACGGCCTCGTTCGAGAGCGGCGAGTTGACCGGGATCGTCGACGTCGTGCCGGCGGCGGCCACCGTGCTGGTGCGTTTCGATGCCGCCTCCAGTGTCGATGTCGCCACCCTGGCGCGGCTCACTCCAGCGCCGGCGTCGACGGGGGCAACTGCGGAGAGCGTGACCGTTCCGGTGGTGTACGACGGCGCCGACCTCGATGCCGTGGCCGCGGAGCGTGACCTGTCACCGGAGGACGTCGTTGCCCTGCATGCGGCAGCCGAGTACACCGTGGACTTCTGCGGTTTCGCCCCGGGATTCGGCTACCTCTCGGGGGTACCCGAACGTCTTCACGTGCCGCGGCTGCCCTCACCGCGGCCGCGCGTACCAGCCGGCTCCGTGGCGCTCGCCGCGGGCTACACGGCGGTGTACCCGACCTCAAGTCCCGGGGGTTGGCGGCTGATCGGTCGGACCCATCTGAGGCTGTTCGATCCCCATCGTGAACCGGCGGCTCTCCTTGCACCGGGTCAGACGGTGCGCTTCGCGCCGGTCGCGGCACTTCCGGATCCCCCTGCGAGCGGCTCTCGCCAGATGGAGGACGGGACCCCCGCCTGGCAGGTGATCAGCGGTGGACCACTCACGCTGGTGCAGGACCTCGGTCGACCGGGGCACGGGGCCATCGCCCTGGGCGCCTCCGGTGCGTTCGATCAGTCGGCGCTCCGCCTGGCGAATCGGCTTGTCGGCAACACCGAGTCCATGGCGGGCCTCGAGGTGGTGGGCGGCGGACTCGCACTGCGCGCGACGCGCACGACCGTCTTCGCTGCCATCGGTCCCGGTCCACGGCTGCTGGTCGACTCCGCCCCCGTCAGCGCTGGCGCACCCGTGACCGTGCGCGAGGGTCAGCGGCTGGAGGTTCTCACTCCCCAGCGGGGACTGCGCACGACCATCGCGCTGCGTGGCGGAATCCGCAGCGAGTCGATCCTCGGTTCCCGCGCGCGGGACACGCTCGCCGCGCTGGGCCCGGAGCCACTTTCCACCGGCGACGTCATCCTCCTGGGAGACGCGGTCGGCGAGATGGTTGTCGACCACGTCCCCGCGGGCGACGTACCCGATGAGTTGGTCCTGCCCGTGACCACCGGACCACGGTCGAACTGGTTCGGCGAGCTTGGCTGGCGAACGCTGCTGGACTCGACGTTTACCGTCTCGCCCCACAGCGATCGGATCGGTATTCGCCTCGACGGTCCACCTCTGGCCCGCACCGCCGCGGCCGAGGGTCGCGAACTGCCGCCGGAAGGGATGGTCAAGGGCGCCATTCAGGTGCCACCCGGTGGACAGCCGGTCGTTCTCGGACCCGATCACCCCGTGACCGGCGGCTATCCGGTGATCGCCGTGGTGGACGAGGCGGCCATGGATCTGCTGGCCCAGGCGCTCCCCGGGACCACCGTGAGGTTCACGGCCGAAAGGTGATAGCGTCCTGCCTCGCGCACCGCTAGCTCAACTGGCAGAGCAGCTGACTCTTAATCAGCGGGTTCGGGGTTCGAGTCCCTGGCGGTGCACAGCAGAAGTCCCCCGTCTCCACCTCGGAGCGGGGGACTTCGTCGTGTGACCCCTCGCCGCCGCGGAGTCTTCCGCCATCCCTTCCCGACCGAGTCGCTTGATATGACATCTTGATATACAGTGCCGATATGTCATCTCGCACCGAGGTTCTCGATCACACCGTGCTCGGCGTCCTGTCGGACGGGCCCCTCCACGGCTATGAACTCCGCAAGCGCCTCACCGCGATCCTCGGTCCGTTTCGCGCGCTGTCGTTCGGCTCGCTCTACCCCTGCCTGCACCGACTCACCGATCGTGGACTGGTCGAGCAGGTCGACACGGTTGATCGCGCTGATGTCGGCACCGTGACCAGCAAGCGGGCCCGCATCGTCTACGCACTCACGGCGTCCGGCAAGGAGGCTTTCGCTGCCTGGGTCGCCGACGCCGGTCCCGAAGCGTGGGAGGACGAGGCCTTCGCCGCACGCATGGCGTTCTTCTCTCGCACCGATGCCGCCGTACGACTGCGCATCCTTGAAGGGCGCCGGGCTCGTATGGAAGAGCGCATGCGCCAACTCGAGCGCTCCATGCAACGCACGAACGAGCGCATGGATCTGTACGCCGAGCGACTCCAGCAGCACGGTGTCGAGGGCGCCGCGCGCGAGGTCACCTGGCTTGAAGAACTCATCGATATGGAACGAGGCGCACGTCGGCGCCGCCGGGACACCCGGACAACGAAGGGAAATGGGAAGTCATGACCGCACACGAGATTCGCGTGGCCATCGTGGGGGTGGGCAACTGCGCCTCGTCGCTCGTCCAGGGTGTCGAGTACTACAAGGATGCCGATCCGGCATCGAAGGTGCCCGGACTCATGCATGTCGAATTCGGGCCCTACCACGTTCGCGATGTGAACTTCGTCGCGGCGTTCGACGTCGATTCCAAGAAGGTGGGCACTGATCTCGCGGACGCGATCGGGGCCTCGGAGAACAACACCATCAAGATTTGCGACGTACCCGCGACCGGTGTTGTCGTTCAACGCGGCCACACGCTCGACGGACTCGGCAAGTACTACCGCGAAACCATCGTCGAGTCCGAGTTGGAGCCCGTGGATGTCGTCGCCGCCCTGCGTGCGGCCAAGGTCGACGTGCTGGTGTGCTACCTGCCCGTGGGCTCGGAGGATGCGGCGCGCTTCTATGCGCAGTGCGCGATCGACGCCGGCTGCGCCTTCGTCAACGCACTTCCCGTGTTCATCGCAAGCGATCCCGAGTGGGCGGCGAAGTTCGAGGCGGCCGGGCTGCCGATCGTGGGCGACGACATCAAGAGTCAGGTCGGCGCGACCATCACCCACCGCGTGATGACCAAACTCTTCGAGGATCGCGGCGTCGTTCTCGACCGCACCTACCAACTGAACGTCGGTGGCAACATGGACTTCAAGAACATGCTCGAGCGCGAGCGGCTGGAGTCCAAGAAGGTGTCGAAGACCCAGTCGGTCACCTCCCAGGTCGAGCGTGACCTTGGCAGTCGCAACGTCCACATCGGGCCGAGCGACTGGATCGAATGGCTCGATGATCGCAAGTGGGCGTTCGTGCGCCTCGAGGGTCGCGCCTTCGGCGACGTGCCGCTGAATCTGGAGTACAAACTCGAGGTCTGGGACTCCCCCAACAGCGCTGGGGTGATTATCGACGCCCTGCGTGCTGCCAAGATCGCCAAAGACCGTGGCATTGGCGGACCGCTGCTGAGCGCATCGTCGTACTTCATGAAGAGTCCGCCCGAGCAGTACTCCGACAGCG
>CAYGMM010000041.1:1769-9896 GCA_964351035.1 uncultured Actinomyces sp. | reverse complement strand
GGGGGCGGTTATCGACCATTTGTCCCGCCGAGACCCAAGAGCTGCTGCGCGCTCTAGTTGCTGCGGTGTGGATCGCGCCAACCCCCATGCGTACGCACGAAGCGATCGGCCTCGGTCGGTCCCCACGACCCGGGCGCATAGGCGATCACCGGCGGCGGATTGTCCAGCGCCGGCTGCACGATTTCCCAGGTCGCCTCGACCGAATCCCATCGCGGGAAGAGCGTGTGGTCACCGACCATCGCGTCGTGCAACAAGCGCTCGTACGGCGTCGGCAGATCACCGAGCGTGCTCGCGAAATCAATCGACAAGAACTCCGGCTCTACCGTATCGACGCCCGGCTCCTTCACGCGCAGCCCGATGTCAATTCCTGATGGCGTCCCGATGCGCAAGATGACGTCGTCATAACCAGCCACGCGCTGAACATGGTCACCGGTCCGCACCGCCGGAGCCTGCTTGAAGCGCACCACCACCTCGGTGGACTTCACCGGTAGATCCTTGCCCGCGCGGATGATGATCGGCACCCCGGCCCAACGCCAGGTGTCGCAGTGCAGCCGCACCGCGACGTACGTCTCGGTGTCCGAGTCCTCCGCGACACCCTTGATCTGCCGGTAGCCGTCGTACTGGCCGCGCACGATGTCATCGGGGCGGATCGGTCGAATGGCCCGGAAGACGTCGAGACGGCGATCACCGATCGGATCGTCCCCACCCCCGGGCGGCTCCATCAGGACCAGGGCGAGCACCTGCAGCAGGTGGTTCTGTACGACGTCACGCAGTGCACCGACCTTGTCGTAGAACGAGCCACGATCCTCGACACCAAAGTTCTCGGCCATGGTGATCTGGATGGAGTCGACGTACTGCCGGCGCCATAGCGGCTCGAGCCAGGAGTTGGCGAAGCGGACGAACACGATGTCCTGAACAGGCTCCTTGCCCAGGAAGTGGTCAATGCGAAGCAGCTGGTCCTCGCGCAGAACCTGGTGGAGTCGGTCATTCAACTCGCGCGCGGTCTCCAGGCTCGTCCCGAACGGCTTCTCGACGGCCACCCGGCAACCATCCGTGAGATCGGCCGCGCCGAGTTGCTCGACGACGGGGCCGAAGAGGGACGGGGGGATCTCGAGATAGAACAGCGGGTGCTCGCGCCCCTTCAGATGAGCAGCAAGACGGTTGTAGAGGCCAGCGTCGGTGAAGTCGCCACTGACATACGTCATGCGTTCGATGAGTCGAGTCAGGACTGTGTCGTCGACCTTCTCACCGGCGGCGTCGAGAACTGTATGTACGGCTTGTCGCGTCTCATCCCACAGTCCCTGGTCACCAATGTCGTCAAAGGCCACCCCCACGATGGGGACGTTGAGCAGTCCACGCAGTTCGAGGTGATAGAGCGACGGCAAGGTCATCTTGTGCGCGAGATCACCGGTGATCCCGAAGATGACAAGGCAATCGGACGAGACATGGGCGGGATGGGCGGACAACGCGTCTCCTACAGGTAAAGGCCGGTCTGGCCATCAGCGTGACGAGAGGACGCGACCGCGTGCACATCGCGTTCGCGCAACAGGACGTACTCCCGGCCCTGCAACTCCACGGAGGAGCGGTCCTCAGGCTCGAACAGGACCTTGTCCCCAACCTCGATGTTGCGAACCGTGGGACCAGCCGCGACGACCCGAGCCCAGACCAGTCGCTTGGCCACCTGGGCGGTGGCCGGGATCAGGATTCCACCGGTGGACGTGCGCTCACCATCGTGATCGCCCGGGCTCACCAGCACGCGATCGTGCAGCAGTTTGATCGGCAGCGAGCCATCCGCGCGTGGGGTGACGTCGGGCGACTCCGTGGTCAACGCCATGGCGTCAGTGGCAGTGGCAGTTGCGGCGACGTCGCGCCGAACGCCAACGCCGCAGGACGACGAGGGTGATCACGGTCCCGGCGACCATGGCGACCCGTTCGGGCCGCACCCCGCCGTACTCATCGGTGAAGAACCCCACGACCGCGGCCTTGCCACGCTGGACCAGGGCCTCGGGGCGGGTCTCGGCGCGCAACTGCTCCAGGCTCGAGGTGAGGCCATCGCGAGCAGCGGCGATCTCGGCCTCAAGCTCGGCGGCCGTCGGCTGGGCAGACTTCTTTTGCGGCTCCGTCACGCGGGGCAGCCTACGCCGAAAGGGCGAGGACGCCCATCACGGGGTTTATTGCAAAGAATTTGCGATAACCACCGCGGGGCCCTAGGGTCAAGTATCGTGATTCTTCCTCGACTCTCCCGTCTGACACTCCCCCTCGCCCTCGTTGCCGTCGCCGCCCTGAGCGCCTGCGGATCGGACTCCGGCGGTGGCGATACCGCTTCCGATGATCGACTGGTGGTCGCGACGACGGTGTCACCGCTGACCTCGATCGTCTCGGCCGTGGCCGGGGACAACGTACGAATCGAGGGCATCGTCCCGGAGGGCACGAACTCCCACACCTTCGAGCCGGAACCGCAGGCCGCCGAACTCCTCAGCACCGCCGACATCATCTTCGTCAACGGCTTGAAGCTCGAAGATCCCACGCTCGGTCTCGCCGAGGCGAACATGAAGGACGGGGCGGAGATCGTCGAGTTGGGCACCGTGAGCCTGCCCGAGTCCGACTACATCTTCGACTTCTCCTTCCCCGAGGAGGAGGGCAAGCCCAATCCGCACCTGTGGACCGATCCGACGTACGCCGTCGTGTACGCCGATCTGGTCCGTGCGACGTTGAGCGAACGAGATCCCGACAACGCCGCGACGTACCAGGCCAACTACGAGGAGTTTGCGCGCGAGGCCGACCGATTGGCCGAAGCGGTGCGCGCCGACCAGCAGACGGTGCCGGACGGCCAACTGAAGCTCGTGACCTACCACGACGCCTACGCCTACTTCGCCCGCAATTTCGGCTGGGAGGTCGTCGGCGCGATCCAGCCGAAGAGTTTCGATGAGCCCACCCCGTCGGAGGTGGCGGGACTCATCGAGCAGATCCGCGCGGAGGGTGTGCCGACGATCTTCGGCTCAGAGGTGTTCCCCTCTTCTGTACTCGAGGCGATCGCGGCCGAGACTGGCGTGCGCTACGAGGATTCATTGCGCGACGACGACCTGCCCGGCGAACCGGGAGCACCTGAGCACAGCCTGCTCGAACTCCTGCGCTCGAATTACCGCATCATGATCGCTGGCCTAGGCGGCAACCCCACCAACCTCGACGCGCTCGTCTTCGAGGTGACGGTCCCCGACACCGCGTACTACCCCCAGTAGAACCGAGCGAGGAGAACCCACGATGACGAACGCCGATACCGCGCCACTCGTCTCGCTGGTCGACGTCTCCGCCGGCTATCAGGACGTCCTGGTCCTGCACGACGTGAACCTGGCCATCCGCCAGACGGACTTCACCGGTGTCGTCGGCCCCTCGGGCGCTGGCAAGACGACCCTGCTCCGACTCGCTCTCGGCATGCTCGATCCCGTCGCGGGCCAGCGCATCACGCGGCCGGATCTGCGCGTGGCGTATGTCCCGCAGTTGGAGACCGTCGACTGGAACTTCCCCGTCACCGTCATGGAGTGCGTACTCATGGCACGCACCGAACATCGCGTGTGGCCTTGGCCGTCACGCTCCGAACGAAGCGACGCCCACGCCGTCCTCGATCGGCTCGGCATCGCCGACCTCGCCGAGCGGCACATCCGCGAACTCTCCGGCGGTCAGCAGCAGCGCATGTTCCTCGCCCGCGCGCTCCTGCGTGAGCCGCATCTGCTCCTCCTGGACGAGCCGACCAGTGGCGTCGATGTCAACACGCGACACGACGTACTCCACCTGCTGGGGGATCTGCACTCCGATGGGATGGGGATCGTCCTCACCACCCACGACCTCAACGGTATGGCCGCGCATCTACCGCACCTGGTCTGCGTGAACGGCCACATCGTCGCCGAGGGGTCTCCGCGCGAGGTCATTACGCCGGGCGTCCTCGAGGAGACCTTCGGCGCACGCATGGAGGTCCTGGAGCACCTCGGCATGCCGGTGGTCGTCGACAGTGCACATCCGCTGCGGAGTGTCGGCTGATGGATGCCCTGATCGAACCCCTCTCCTTCGCGTTCTTCCAGAAGGGGCTCATCGTCGCGACGCTGTCCGGCGCTCTTCTCGGCTTCATCGGCGTCTACATCGTGCTGCGCGGCATGAGCTACATCGGGCACGGCCTCTCCCACGCGATCTTCGGCGGGTACGCCGCCATGCAGCTCTTCGCCGCCCAGCTCTACGTACTCGGTGCCGGACTGTGGGGCATCGCTTCAGCCATCGCCATCACCGCGGTTGCTCGCCGCAGTCGCTTGGGCGCCGACGCGGCCATCGGTGTCGTCACCACCGCGTCGTTCGCCCTTGGCGTGGCCCTGTTCAGCAAGTTCGGGTCCTCCGGGCCGGCGTTCGACAATGCCCTCTTCGGCAGCATCCTCGGCATCACGAACACGCAGATCATCTGGCTCATTGCCGTCATGGTCTTCGCCGGAGCAGTCGTCTTCTTCCGGTACCGACAGTTGCTCTTCACCACCTTCGATCCGGACGTGGCTCGCGCGACGGGAGTCAACGTCGCTCGCGTCGAGGGTCTACTCATGGTGGTCCTGTCGCTCTCCATCCTCGTCACGCTGACGGTCATCGGTGTCACTCTCGTCGCCGCGATGCTGGTGATCCCCGCGGTCGTTGCCCGCATGCTCACCGATTCCTTCGGCCGCATGCTCACGCTGTCGACGATTGTCGGATCGGCGTGCGGTCTCGTGGGCATGTACCTCAGCTACTACGCCGGTGTGCCGTCCGGCACGATGATCGTGCTCGTCGGAGCGGTGGTCTTCCTCGTCGTTCTCGGCATCACCACCCTGCGCCGACGCAGCCATCGGATCATCGTCGACGACCACGCCCCCGCCCGCGCTACCGTGAAGGCATGACGCGACTCCAACCCGGCGATCGGGCGCCCGCCTTCACCCTCCTCGATGACCACGGCGACAAGCTCGCCCTCACGTCGTTCAAGGGTCGTTCGGTCATCCTCTACGCATATCCGGCGGCCATGACGCCCGGATGCACGACCCAGGCGTGCGATTTCCGCGACTCACTGTCGGTCATGCATGGCTCGGGGTACGTCGTCCTCGGCATCTCACCGGACCCGGTCGACAAGTTGGCCGAGTTCCGCGAACGCGATGGACTCACCTTCCCGCTGCTGTCCGATCCCGATCACAAGGTGCTGGAGAAGTACGGCGCCTACGGGGAGAAGAAGCTCTACGGCAAGACCGTCGTCGGGGTCATTCGCTCGACTTTCGTCATCGACCCGCAGGGCCGGATCGAGCACGCGTTCTACAACGTGAAGGCCACCGGGCATGTGGCCAAACTGCGCCGCGACCTCGGAGTCGGCTAGGGGTCACTAGTCTGGTGCGGAAGGCGGGACTCGAACCCGCATACCCGAAGGCACTGCGTCCTAAGCGCAGCGTGTCTGCCAATTCCACCACTTCCGCGTGGCCCTTGAGTCTACGGCTTGCCTCTGGCTGACAGTTGTCGGCAGTACGTCGCAGTTTGGCTGTGGCAATTGGGGCACAGGAACTGAAGGTTTTCCCGCTCATTGTTGGCGGAGTCACCGTCGCGGTGGTCGACATGAAGGATCAGCGGGCGTCCCATCCACGTGCCGGAGGCACCGCACCCGGCGCATTCGTAGGGGACTCCGGTCTCGCTCAGCGCCCGCCGTAGCAGAGCAGGCTTCGCCCGCGGCGCGTCGGGATCACGCCGGACAAGGATCTCATCAGGGGTGAGCCGTCGTTGTCGACGGCCGCGACCAGCCGCCTTGCCCAGGAAGTGCGACGTGTCAAGGCCAAGGGAGACGATGCGCTTGCTGATGTGGAAGTGCGAACCACCCGCCTGCTTGACGCCCAGAGTGCGCAACACCTGCGCGACCGACACACTCGCTGCGACTGCCCGTGCAAGTTCCTCGTCTGTGTAGCGCGTCGGCCGACCCATGATTGAAACTAACTCGCAGGTCCGACAATTGACTTGGGACAACATTGGCGCACGTCGTTGCATTGCATACCGTTTCCGGCCGCTGAAACGGTATGCAGTGAGACGACGAGCTAGCGGCCCGGATCGGCTGACGGCTTGAGGGCATCCGCGAGGTGCGCGATCTGCCCGGTGAGTTCACTCGGGAGCACCCACACCTTGTTGGCCGAACCCTGGGCAATCTCGGGCAGGGTCTGCAGGTACTGGTAAGCCAGCACGTGGCTGTCCGGCTTGGCCTCGTGAATCGCAGCCACCACCTTCGTGATCGCCTCGGACTCGCCCTCGGCACGCAGGACCGCCGCGCGCGCATCGCCCTCAGCCCGCAGCACCGCGGCCTTCTGCTCACCCTCGGCAGTGAGGATCGCCGACTGCTTCTGCCCCTCCGCCGTCAAAATGGCAGCACGCTTGTCGCGCTCGGCACGCATCTGCTTCTCCATCGACTCCTGCACGCTATTGGGCGGGTCGATCGCCTTGATCTCGACGCGGTTGACCCGGATCCCCCAGCGCCCGGTCGCCTCATCGAGCACACCCCGCAACTGGCCGTTGATGCTGTCGCGGGAGGTCAGCGTCTCCTCCAGATCCATGGAGCCGATCACGTTGCGCAAAGTGGTGATCGTCAACTGCTCGATACCCATGAGATAGCTGGCGATCTCGTACGTCGCCGAGCGGGGATCGGTGACCTGGAAGTAGATGACCGAGTCGATGCTGACGACGAGGTTGTCCTCGGTGATGACCGGCTGCGGCGGGAAGGACACCACCTGCTCGCGCAGGTCAACGCGCGCGCGGGTCTTGTCGATGATCGGAATGACGAAGGACAGACCCGCATTGAGCGTGCGGTGATACCGACCCAGGCGCTCCACGATGCGCGCCTGCGCCTGCGGCACCACCTTGACCGTCGATGCCAGCAGCAGCACCACGATGACCGCGACCACGATCGCCACGATGAGGGATTCCATTTCGTCCTCCTCCTGACCGCCCCCGGCGGTCGCCGTACTCCGTTGCCTCTAGCCAGCCACCAGGGCGGTCGCCCCGTCGATCTGCAACACCTGCACCCGACTGCCGGGCTCGAACGTGCTCATTCCGTCATACGCGCGGGCCGACCAGATCTCGCCCGCGAGCTTGATCCGGCCGTCCTGGCCGTCCACGGCCTCCGTGACGGTGGCCTCCGCCCCAACGAGCGCGGCGACATTCGTGCGCGCCTCACGCCCGAGGCGCAGGTGGCGACGCGCCACCGGACGCACGAGGCCCAGGAGAGCGAACGACACGACGGCGAAGACTCCCACCGACAGGGCCGGCGGGCCCCCCAGGGCCGAGGTGAGACCACCGGCGACCGCGCCACCGGCGAGCATGATGAGCACCAGGCTGCCGCCGGTGAGGATCTCGGCGACGGCGAGCGCGCCAGCGCCGACGATCCACCAGATCCACGGGTCCATACCTCCACGGTATGCCCAGAAGCCGCCTAGCGCGACGCCATCACCTGGGCGAGCGCACGGAAGGCCTGGCCGCGATGGCTGATCGCGTCCTTCTCGTCGGGCCGCAGTTCCGCCGTCGTCAGTCAGCAGCGGAGCGTCTGTCAGACCGCCTCACTAGTCTGCGGCCACGGGACAAAGAACAGGTGCCGCGCTGGCAACCTTGCCGGCGCTGTCCACAACCTGCGGTGGATTCACGCTGGCAACCTTGCCGGCGCTGTCCACAACCTGCGGTGGATTCACGCTGGCAACCTTGCCGGCGCTGTCCACAAGCCCCGGGCGCCTGGGTACGCCGCAGGAGTTAGTGGGGTCCGCGGGGTTGTGCGCTGAGAGTGCGGAAAAACGGCCTTCTGAGCGCACAATGCCGAGCGTCCGCGGGGTTACCTACCAGCGACACCCCCGTCACCGGCGCGATATCGCTTCACAGACCCCCGCCCTACCAAGAGGCCTTCGCCCACGCGGAGGCCGAGCCTTCCGTCGATTGCTTCACCCAGTGACGCTTCTCGCCGAAAGTTCCGACGATCAGGCGCGGTCGCCGGCAGCCAGAACCCACCCACGAAAATGTCCGGATAGCCCACGACAGCCGGAAGTCGAGAGGGTCAACGCGACGCCATCACCTGGGCGAGCGCACGGAAGGCCTGACCGCGATGACTGATCG
>CAYGMM010000041.1:0-1669 GCA_964351035.1 uncultured Actinomyces sp. | reverse complement strand
CGCGACGCCATCACCTGGGCGAGCGCACGGAAGGCCTGACCGCGATGACTGATCGCGTCCTTCTCGTCGGGCCGCAGTTCCGCCGTCGTGAGCGCGTAGCCCCCGGGGACGAAGATCGGGTCGTACCCGAAGCCGTTGGTCCCGCGCGGTGCCCGCGCGAGCGTGCCCTCGAGAACACCTTCGACGAACTGCTCTCGCTCCCCCGGCACCACCCACGCGGCCGCACACACGAACTGGGCCCCGCGGCGCCCATCCGGGACGTCGGCCATCTGTCCGAGCACCAGCTCCAGATTGGCGACGTCGTCACCGTGGCGGCCGGCCCACCGGGCGGACAGCACGCCGGGCATGCCGTTGAGCGCATCCACACATAGTCCCGAGTCGTCGGCGATGGCCGGCACCCCCGTGGCCTCCGCGATCGCCCGCGCCTTCAGCAAGGCATTGCCCGCGAACGTCGACTCGGTCTCCGCGACGTCGGGCGCGTCATCGGGCAGCGGCACGATCTCGATATCCAGTCCGTGGGCGGCAAGGATGCGGCGCACCTCATCGACCTTATGCGCGTTGCGCGTCGCCAGGATCACGCGCTCGCTCATGATGCGAGTGCCGCCCGCTGCAGTTCGGTGAGGTCAGCACACCCCTGGGCGGCGAGGTCCAGCAGAGCGTCGAGTAGGGCCCGATCAAAGGGAGCACCCTCAGCCGTCCCCTGCACCTCGACGTAATTGCCGGCACCGGTCATGACGACGTTCATATCGGTCTCCGCACGCACGTCGTCGTCGTAGTGCAGGTCCAGACGCGGTTCGCCATCGATGATGCCGACACTCACTGCGGCGACGCTGTCGATGAGCGGCTCACCCTTGACCAGACCTTCACCGCGCGCCCAGGTGATCGCGTCCGCGAGCGCGATGTAGGCGCCGGTGATCGCAGCGGTGCGCGTGCCACCGTCGGCCTGCAGGACGTCGCAGTCAAGCACGATGGTGTTCTCGCCCAACGCCTCCATGTCGATGATGGCGCGCAGGCTGCGACCGATGAGCCGGGAGATCTCCTGGGTACGACCGCCCAGGCGACCCTTGACCGACTCGCGATCGCTGCGGGTATTGGTGGAGCGCGGCAGCATCGCGTACTCGGCGGTCACCCACCCCCGGCCCGAGTCGCGCAGCCAGCGCGGGACGCCGGGCGTGAAGGACGCCGTACACAGGACGCGGGTGCGGCCAAACGAGACCAGGGTCGACCCCTCAGCCTGCTCGAGCCACCCCCGCTCGAAGGTGACGGGACGAAGGGCTCCGGCCGTACGGCCGTCGGATCGCGAAGACATGTCTCGACCCTAGGCCAGGTCGAACACCGCGCCGCTCCGGGCTAGTTCGATCGGCCCGGTGAAGGCCTCCTGCCCCTGCGCCAGAGTCAGTTGGTCATCGTTCCACGGCACAAGGTGGGTCAGGACCAGATGACGGACGCCGGCCGCGGCAGCCTCCTCGCCGGCCTGGCGCGCGGTCATGTGCAGATCCGGTTGCTCGTCGCCGTCCAGGAACGACGCCTCAAACAGCGCGAGGTCGGCATCACGCGCCAACGTGCGCAGCGCCGCGGTGGGGCCGGTATCGCCGGAGTACACCACCGACCGGCCGCCTGCCTCCACGCGAATCGCGTAGGCCTCCACGGGGTGGCGCACGCGCGCGAC
>CAYGMM010000040.1:15092-17065 GCA_964351035.1 uncultured Actinomyces sp. | reverse complement strand
TCGGACTCGACGTACTCCACCTTGGGGCCGGCAGCCGCACTTAGCGCGCGTGCCTGCACGAGAGACTCGGCCGAGAAGTCCAGCCCCACCATGTCGGCCCCGAGCCGCGCGAGGGAGAGCGTGTCGGTCCCGATGTGGCACTGCAGGTGCACCCCGCGCACGCCGGTCAGGTCACCGAGCAGCGGAGCGTCAAAGCGAACGACGTCGCTGAGGAACGCCGGATCTTTGATAAACCGTGCGACGGCGTAACCCTCCGCTCGCGCATGCGCGGGCGCTCGTTCGTCCCACGCGGCGAGGTTCTCCCGGTAGACCTCGGGGGGAATGACGCCCGAGGGTGTCGGTGCGGAGTCGTCGGCCATGGGTCAACCGTAGTGAGCGAGGGGCGGCACGGTCGCGGTACTGGACACTGCGGCCTCAACACGACAGGCTCAGCGGGTGCCCGAAGCCACCACCGATGCCGATTCGCCGAACGACGAGGTCTTCGAAGACCTGAAGGCGGCCGAACGCAAGGGAGGCTGGAAGGGGTGGATCCCCAAGGTCATCCTGACCGTCCTGGGCATTGCTCTGGCGTACTTCATCTTCCGCTACATGGCCGATAACTTCGGCGGATTCCAGGAGGGTGTACAGGCGGCCTTCAATATGCCGATCGGCTGGACGGTGGCCGCGATCGTGGCCGCGTTGATCGCCATCGGCGTCTATCCGCTCACCGCGCCGGCGGCTATCCCGGGCCTGCACTACTGGCCGGCGTTCGTCGATCGCCAGGGTGGCTTCGCGCTCTCGACGACCCTCCCGTACGCCGGCGGTCCCATCGCTGTCGCAACCCAGTACGCCATCCTCGCCCGGTACGGCGTGCAGCAGCGGATCGCCGCGGCTGCGGTTGCGGCCGATGCCATCTGGACCTACCTCATGACCTTCGGCGCCCCCGGTGTCGCACTGATCCTGCTGTGGGTGTTCGAGAGGCGTTCGCTCGCCGGAGACGAGTGCGGCGCCATTTCCTGCGACACGATCGACATCATCGTCGTCATCACCGGCATCATCTGCCTGGTCTCGATGCTCGGGATCGCCTTTGTCCTGCGCAGCAAGACCAATGCCGAGAAGGTGGGCCACTTCGCTCAGGGAGCCGTGGGTGGTGTCTTCCGCTTCATCAAAAAGACTCCACCGAACGTGTTCGACTCAGTGGTTGGATTCAACGACACGGCCGCGGACATGGTCGGGACACGGTGGAAGCAGATCACCCTGGCCAACGTCGCCGCGCAGTTGGCGCCCATGCTCGTGATCATCGCCGCTCTGGAGGGCGTCGGGGCCTCGAAGGTCTCGCCGCTCGAGGTCTTCGCGGCGTACTCGGTGGCGCTGTTGCTTACCACGGTGCCGCTCGCTCCCGGCGGGGCTGGGACGGTTGATGCGGCACTCATCGGCATGCTCGTGGCCTTCGGGGCGAGCATGGAACAGGCTGTCGCCGCCGACGTCATCTGGCGCGCGTTCGCCTTCCTGCCGCAAATGGTCCTGGGGTGGATTGCCGTGGGGATCTTCGCGGTTCAGCGCCGTATGGCGCAACGGCGTGCGGCGTAGTCGATCAGCGTGGAGCGTGGGCGGGTGATCGACGCCTAGTGCGCGTCGCCGTACTCGCGGTCGAGGCCGCGGCCGTAGAACGTCATCGCAAAGATGACCCACGCGCCGTAGACGACGAGCACGGGCACGTACACCGCGTAGTTGCCGGACAGGAAGCCGAAGATGCCGAAGACGGCGGCGACGAGGATGAAACCAAACACGATCCCGGAGACCAGATGGCCCTTGCTTGCCTGGTGGGTGCTCATGGATCCTCCTGTGGACTCTCCTCGCTGACGTGTTCAGAGCCTAGCGAGTCAGGGCAGATCGCCGATGGGGGGTCGCTCAGCGCGCAACGAACGGTCCCCGGCCCCTACCGTCGGGGGATGCGCACACTCCCCATCGTGGTCCTTGCCGCGGCTTCGGTC
>CAYGMM010000040.1:0-14992 GCA_964351035.1 uncultured Actinomyces sp. | reverse complement strand
TGACCCGTCAGATGGCGTCGTCGGCCGACATCAGCACGCGGCTCGACTCCAAGGGTGCCAAGGTGATCCTCACGTTGTCCGGCGATGACGTCACCTGCAAGATCACGGTCACCGATGCGCCCGCCGCACGCGGTGTCGCCTGCGTCGCCTAGGGGATGCCCGCTACCACTCGAGCGGGCAGCGCACCGTCGACCGCGGGAGTTTCAACTTCAGCAGGTATCGCGTAATCGGCCGATCCACGCACTTCGATGTGCGGCCATAGATGATGTGATGGGTACCGCCGTACTGGACCGCCTTCGAACCGACAAACGCGGCGGTCATGTCCTGGGCCGCACTCCACGGGGTGCGGTTGTCGCCGATGGCGTTCGAGATCAGGGGCGCGGTCGGCAAGGTCAAGCGCGACGTGATGGGCTCAAGCGGTCGGCCGAGAGATGGCATCCCCGCGCATTGCGCGCCCTCCCGCAGTACTGACTGCCCGACGTGTACGCCGCCGGCCGCGGCACCGACCTCCGCCAATTCGGCCAGCCTCTCCACACTCGGTCGGTCCGGCATGTCCGAGCAGTTCACGTAGGTCCACTGCGGGTCGAACCAACTCTTGCCCGCTGGGCCGTTGTCAAGCATCCGGGCGACCCTTCGGCCATCGGCCACGCTGCGTGTGCGCACCGCGGTGTTGAGCGCGTCGAGCACATTGGCGATGCTGCCCCAGGTCGTCTGGAACGACGCCCAACGGATGATGTTGCTGCCGACCTCCCAGCGCGTGGTACGTCCACCGGCGCCGTCGGGGAGCGTCCGCTCATCCAGCGCGGCCATGACGCGCGCGTAGCGACGCTCGTACTTCGGGCCGAGAGCGGCGAGGGCGATGTCGATGGCGGCCGGGTCGTCCCACGTGTGCTCGCGAGCCCAGAGTTCGATGGTGGACTTCGGTGAGATGGTGCCGTCGAGAAGGAGGGCCCGGACCCGCTGGGGGAACAACTGCGCGTAGGCGCGGCCCACTGTCGTGCCGTAGCTCATCCCCCAGAAGGTGATCGTGCCTTCACCCAGCGCCTTGCGCAGGGCGTCGATGTCGTGGGCCAACTGCCAGGTGCCGAGGTACGGCGACTCGGCCCGATTGGCGGCGAGGCAGGCGGCGTTGCCCTTCGCCGTGACCCGGACGTACTTCGTCGTCCACGCCAGCCAGTCCACCGGGCCGGTCGCCGGCGGTGAGACGTCTTTCATCGTGCAGCCGGCGACATACGGCTGCGAGCCACCGACTCCGCGCGGATCCCAGGCGACCAGATCGAATCGGTCCCGCACGCGCTGCGGCAGGAGCGAGTAGACCCACGAGATATTGCTGACCGCGGTGGAGCCGGGACCGCCGGGATTGAAGGTGAGTACGCCGATTCGCTTGTCCGGCTTGGCGGCGGGGATCTTGGCGACCGCGATGGCGTAGGTGCCCGACACCGACCGATCACCCCAGTCGCGCGGCACCGTCAGCGTCGAGCAGCGTGCCTTTGACGGCAGCGAGGAGCCGCAGCCACGCCAGGTCAGGGTGCGCGTGGTGGGCGCAACGACTGCAGCGGGAACGGACGCAGTCGGCATCGACGTGGCTACGGCAGAGTCGGCTGCCGCCGCGGGAGCCGCGGCCGCCAACGGGAGAAGTCCCGCGACCAGCGCGGCGGCGGGGAGAACGGCAGATATGCGTCGCATGGTGAGAGGCAGGTGTGGCTACGCGAGCAGCCGGTCGATGGTGGCCGCCAGGGCGGGTTCGGGTTGAGCGCCGATCACTCGGTCGACCGGGGCGCCGTCCCTGAGGAAGACCAGGGTCGGGATAGAACTCGCGTCGAATCGGCGGGCGCTCTGGGGGTTGTCGTCGACGTTGACCTTGACCACCTTGATCCGGCCCGCGTAGCGAGCGGCCAACGACTCCAGGACCGGTGCCACCATCCGACAGGGACCGCACCACGGTGCCCACAGGTCGACCAGCACAAGCTGCGTGGTGTCGGTGACGGCGGCGAAGTCGGCGTCGGTCGCGTCGGCGATCCAGGGGAGCGGCTTCTTGCAGCTCGCACACTGCGGTCGGCCCTTGGATGCGGCGGGGGTGCGGTTCTTGGTGCCGCATTCCGGACAGGCAACGACGCGTGAACTCATGAGGTCAGTCTGCCAAATTCTGCCTTCCGATGGGCTGCGTGTAGCGGACCCAACTGACCCGACTGGGGAGATACGGTGCCTTCCGTGAAGCCCGCCGTCGTCGCCCACCGCGGTGCGAGTGCCTACCTCCCCGAGAGCACCCTGCCGGCGAAAGCCCTCGCCGTGGCCCAGGGGGCGGACTATGTCGAGCACGACATCGTCATGACGCGCGACCGTCGCCTGCTGGTCAACCACGATCTGTGGCTCGATGAGGTCAGCGACGTCGCCGAGCGTTTCCCCGGCCGCGCACGAGAGGACGGCCACTACTACGTCATCGACTTCGACCTGGCCGAGATCCTCACCCTGGCCGTGTCATCCCGGTTCCGCATGGTGGATGGCAGCGCCGTGCCGGTGTGGCCGGATCGCTACCCCGTATGGCAGAGCCGCTTCGGCTTCCACACTTTCGAGGAGGAACTCCAGTTCCTCGCCGGGCTCCGCCACAGCACCGGTCGTCAGGTGGGGATCTTCACCGAGTTGAAGTCACCGTGGTTCCACGAGCGCGAGGGGTGTGACCTCGTGGCCGCCGTTTACGACGTCCTCGCACGATACGGCTATCGGACCCCGCAGGACGGCTGCCGTGTGATGAGCTTTGACGGGCACGCATTGCAGCGGATCCGCGATGGCGTCGGCGCGGATGCCGGGGTCGACGTCCCCCTCACTCAACTCATCGGGCACACCGCGGACCACGAGGTCTTCGAACGTCAGCCGGCTGGTGAGTGGACCAACGTCGAGGTCGATTGGATGAGTGATCCCACTCGGGTGTCCGAACTCTCCGCGTACGCCGACGGCATCGGTCCAGACGTGGCGATGCTGCTGGAGCATGATCCCGTCGCCGGGGAACTGCGGGCCAACGACCTTGCGGCGTCAGCGCAGGACGCCGGGATGTACGTCACGCCGTGGACCCTGCGCGCTGACGCGCTCCCACCCGGTGCGTCGAGTTACGACCAGGTCTTCGACGTGCTCGCGCGCCAGGCACGTGTGGAGGCGGTCATCACCGACTTCCCAGACCTTGCCTGCGCGGCGCGTGAAGGACTGCGTTAACTAGGCCCCGTCGACCTACCGCTTCGTGTCGGACAGGATCTGCTGGCTGGCGAGTCGCCCGGGAGCCCCAATGACACAGCCGCCGGGGTGTGTTCCCGAACCGCACTGGTAGTACCCGTGGATCGGCGTGCGGTAGTCGCTATACCCGGGCGCCGGGCGGAAGAAGTACATCTGGTGGGGGAAGAACTCCCCGGCGTAGATGTTGCCTTCCGATAGTCCGGTACGCGCCTCGATGATGTCCGGGGTCACCACCTCACGTTGTAGGACCAGGTCGTTGAAGTTGGGGAAGAACCGCTGCAGTGTCGCCTGCACGCGATCGGCCATTCGTTCGCGTTCGACGTCCCAGGTGCTGTCCTTGAGGTGGTACGGCGTGTACATCACGTAGCACGACATCACATGCTTGCCCGGCGGAGCCATATCCGGGTCGATGAAGGACTGAATGGACGCGTCGATGTAGGGGTGCTCGGAGTACCAACCGTACTTGGCGGCGTCGTAGGCCCGCTCCATGTACTCGACCGACGGTGCGATGTTGATGAATCCGCCGTACTGGTCTGTGCGATCCCCGAGCGCCGGATAGTGCGGGACGCCATCGAGTGCGAAGTTGACCTTGGATGAGACACCCTGGAACCGGAATCGTTGAATCGTGTCCACGAGATCGGCCGGGAGTTCGCGAGGGTCGGCGATCTGCAGGAAGGTACGACGCGGATCGAGCGAACTGACGACCACCGGTGCACGGAACTCGGTGCCGTCGTCGAGCGCCACCCCCCGGACCACGCCGCCCTCGGTGATGAGGTTGGCGACGTGCGAGTTCAGTCGGATCTCCGCGCCGTAGCCCTGAGCGGCGCGGGCCAAAACCTGGGTGAATCCGCCGTTGCCGCCCTTGTGGAACGACCAGGAGCCGCCGACCCCGTCGTGCTCGCCCATCGCGAGGTAGAGCCAGTTCATGCCCGTCCCGGGCGACATCGGGCCGAGTTTGATGCCGACGCAGGCGGCGGAGCAGATCGTGGCCTTGATGATGTCGGACTCGAGGTAGTCGTCGACGAAGTCGGCGATGCTTCCCGTGAGCAGGCGGACCGTGTCGTGGAGGAGCTTCTTGTCGGCGTTGCCAAGGTGTTTGACGAGCCACTGCATCCGGTCCGTGTCGGCGGGGTCGTCACTGAACAGGTTGGGCGGGATGTTGTCGAACAGGGGACGCACGAATCGGCGCACCATGTCAGTGTCGTGCTCGAAGCGCTCCATGCCGTCCACATCAGCCTTGGAGTGCCTGGCAATCTCCTGCCGGTTCACGGCGGCATCGGGGCCGATGAGGAAATAGTCACCATTGTCCATCGGCGCGAAGTGCGAGCGCATGTAGAGCGGCATGAACCCGAAGCGCACCAGATCGAGTTCGGCGATGATCTCTGGGCGCAACAGACTCAGCGCGTACGAGAAGGTGGTGAAGTTGAAGCCGGGCCGGAGTTCCTCGGTGATCGCGGCGCCACCCACGAGATCCCGCTGCTCGAGTACCAGAACGCGCTGACCAGCTTTGGCGAGGTACGCCGCATTGGTGAGGCCGTTGTGGCCACCTCCGATGATGATCGCGTCGTACGCGTGGTTGTCCGACATCAGGAAGTCTTCCTCTCCGGGTTGTAGAACGGGAGCGTCGTGACGGTGGCGCGCACGTTGATGTACTCATGGTCGACGGTCTGCTCAATGAAGATTTCCGTGCCAGGGTCGGCGTACTTCGGCTTGACCCGCGCAATCCCGATGTGTCGCTGCAGGACCGGGGAGTACATGAAGCTTGTCGCGTAGCCGATTCGCTTCCCGTTCGCGTTGTAGAGCATCGACTCCCACCCAACCGGGACTTCGTCGGGCACGGCGGGGATGCCGCGTGAGTCGAAGAGCTCGAAGTAGTCGGCCCACTCAACGGTGATGCCGACGGTGCGCCAGCGTGTGGAGCCATCAGCGCGCTCGCGCCTGATCGCGTCGCGGCCGATGAACGGCCGGGCGTCGTCGTCGATCCCACGCAGAAGCCAGCCGAGCCCCAACTCATCCGGGGTGAACCGCTCGTGTTCGGAGTAGGCGTAGCGGCTTGAGTTGAACTCCACCCCGATGAGCGGCAGTCCCGCCTCGATCCGCGTCATGCTGAGTGCCTCCTCGCCGTATGGCCGCAGGCCATGGGCGCGGCCGACTTCGAGGATCGCGTCGAGGACGGGCAGGGCGTTCTCGGCGGGGATCATCAGTTCGTATCCGAGGTCGCCGCTGAATCCGGTGCGGCTGACGATGACGTGCGAATCAGCGATCTTGGTCTCGGTGAAGTCGAAGTAGCGGAGTGTGCCGATGTCGGGAGTCAGCGTCTCGATGATGGCTCGCGAACGCGGTCCCTGGATGGCCAGGGACGCGTAGTCCTCGCTGGCGTCGATGATGTCGACGTCGTACGGCCGCGCCAGTGACCGCAGGTATCCCATGTTGGGCTCAGCCGCGGTGAGTAGGAACTCGTCGGAGGAGAAGCGGAAGATGACTCCGTCCTCCATGACGAACCCGGCGTCGTCGCACCAGATCGTGTACTGCGCCCGGCCGTCCTTGAGTGCCCGAATGTCGCGGGCGAACACGTAGGAGCAGAAGCGCTCAGCATCCCTTCCGCGGATCCAGTATTTGTGGAGCGGAGAGGTATCGAACAGCCCTGCGGCGTTGCGGACTCCGAAGTACTCATGCTTGCTGGACAGGTCGAAGCGAATCGCGGACAGGTAGCCCGCCCAGTTGCCCCACATTTGTGTCTGGCTCAGTTCGGCGAGTCGGGGGTGTAGTGGCGTGGTTCGCATCATGGCGACTCCCAGGGGTCAGGTACGGGGCACCGGGCTTCCGCGACACCCTAGAGGCCTATTGGACAATTGCGCAATAGGGTTTAGCGTGTTCGCGTGACTCGAATGGCCCCCGATGATCGCCGTGCGGCGATCGTGGCTGCCACCCGGGAGGTGATGGCGCAACGGGGTATTGCCGGCACCAGGGTTCGCGACGTCGCGGACCAACTCGGCACGTCGAGCGGTCTGATCCACCACTACTACGAGTCGATGGATGAACTGCTTGCGGAGGCGTTTGCCGCGGAGGCACGTGCCGATCTAGCCAGTGTCGCCTCGTCCATCGCCGCAGCGCGTGACCCCCTCGATCAACTGATGGCGTTCTTCGACACCTATGACCGTGGCCTAGCCGACGATGACGAAGAACTGGGAATGCAGATTTGGCTCGACGCCTGGGCCGAAGCAGCTCGGCGGCCGGCGCTACGCACGATCTCTCGATCACTGAATGAGGAGTGGCAAGGTCTCCTCGCGCAGATCCTTCGAGACGGCGTTGCGGCGGACCAGATGACGTGTGCGGATCCCGATGCCAGCGCGTGGCGAATACTGTCGCTCATCGACGGCCTCGTGCTGCAGCGCGTTGCGCACGGCGACCTTCTGTCGCGCGAGCAGGTCGACGGCTGGGCGCGACTGACGGCGGAGCGTGAACTAGAGCTTGCGCCAGGGGCGCTATCGCCACCGAGCCAGGGGCCCTGATCCGCTCCTCAAGGCTGCGCGTTCGTTGCCAGTACATCGCCGTCAAGGAGTCCCTGGTCGATCTGCGAGAACGTGTACTCGGAGTCCGCGGCTTCGCGACGCAGTAGCCACAGCAGGTCAAAGCGATCATCCGGCCAGTGATGCGGGACGTCAGCAGCGTTAGTGATGGGGAACCCCCGCACCAGATGTCCCATCGCGCCGTGATGCCACACGACCAACGTCGGTCGCGGGTCGCCGAGGATGGACTCGCGAACGCTGAGTTCACTGCCGCGCTCAATGTCACTGTCGACCACGACGTGGAGGCGTCGGGCGATGGGTTCGGCGGTATCGATCTCACGGCGGCTCTTGGCCTCCGCGGATGGTTTGGTTGCCAAGATTCGCTGGGGTGGGTGCAGGCCCGGACTTGCCGGAGTAGGTGCGTGCGCGAGCCAGGCCGCGAGGGCGCCCGCTCGCATCCAGCCGCGGACCGACAGCGAATGGTCATCGTGTTCGCCGTGCGGATTGATCCCGCGAGGCGTGCCGTGATCGCTCGGCTTCTCGCCATGACGGATGAACATGACAACCGTGGGCGCCTGGGCAGGGTCCAGGGGCGTGACGTGGACCATCGCTGGAACGTAGCACGCTGTCTGGGGGCGAGTTGTCGATCTCCCCACCTAGTGGCTGGAGTGACCTACAGTGAGGCCGTGACGCCGTCGGAGACCAATGACCAACGGGACGCCGTGGTGACCGCGGCCCTCGCGGTCATGATGCGACGTGGCATCGGCGCGACGACCGTTCAGGACGTGGCGTCCGAGGCGGGCATCTCCACCGGGATGTTCCACTACCTGGTGGAATCGATGGATGTGGTTCGCGCCGAGGCTTTCCGCCGCGTTGCGCGTGCCGATCTTGAGGCAACACGCACGGAGATCAGCCCGTGTTCGGTACCCATTGACCGCATGCGAGTTTTGCTCAAGGCCTACTCGGCAGGTGAAGATATCGGTGCCAGTCAACTGCGGGTGGACGCGCTGGCCGAGGCCGGTCGCCGCCCAGCCCTTCGCCGGGCCACCCGTGAGTACAGCCTTGAGTGGCAGCGCCTGCTCGTGGCGTGATCTCGCGCGACGACTTGGATCGATGGTCGCGACGGGGAGCCGAGCAGGAATTAGGGCTGCCGCCGTGCACACTGGCAGCCGAGTGACTGGCTATTCGACAGGCCCGTGCCCTTTCAGGTGAGGGTGCATCGGCTCGGGACCATCGTCGAGCTCGTCTTCGGGCAGGATCTCCTTCTCCACGTCCGATGCGTGGATGGTGTGGAACATGGCCCACAACGCCCACACTGCGAAGGCGATGGTGACACCGCCCACGGCGATCCATGCCAGCGCCGTGGGTAGACGCGTGAGGTAGAACATCCCAAACGCCAGCGACCCGGCGAGTGGGATGGTCACCACCCACGCAAGGACCATCTCGCCGACAACCTTCCAGTTCGCGCCCTTCCCGGAGCCGATGCCCGCTCCGACGACGGACGATGCGGCGGCATGCGTGGTCGAGATGGGCATCCCGACTGATGTGGCACCGAAGATGGCGGTCACAGCACCGATGTTGGCGGCGACTCCGGTGTTGGCGTAGAGAGTGGTCAGTCGCAGCCCCATGGTTTCAATGATCTTCCAGCCACCCCACAGGGTGCCGAGCGCGATGCCGGAGTATGCAGCGAGGGCCACCCAGCTTGGGACGATTACCGTCGATCCAGTCTCGTCCATGCTGGTGTAGCCCGCTCCGAGGAGAAGTGCGGCGATGACACCCATAGTCTTCTGAGCGTCGTTCGCGCCGTGCCCGAAGCTCAACGCCGCTGCCGACACGACCTGCGTCCCCTTGAAAACGGGGTGATTGTCATGCCACTTGGTGAGCTTCTGCACCAGGCCCACGACGTAAACAGCGAGAAAGGCAATCGATAGGGCGACGACAGGCGAGGCGATGATGCCGATCGCGGCCTTGCTGACACTGCCCCAATCAATAGCCGCGAAACCTCCGGCGGCCAATCCAGCACCGACCAGGCCGCCGATGATCGCGTGGCTTGAAGATGAGGGCATGCCGATGTTCCAGGTGATGTAGTTCCACGCGATCGCCGCGAATAGCGCCGAGAAGATGACGGCGAGGGTGGCCTTCTCGGCATTGACCGTTTTGGCGACCGTGTTGGCAACGGCCGTACCGACGACGAAAAAGGCGGCGAAGTTGAAGAAGGCGGAGAAGGCCGGAGCCCACTTTGCGGGGAGTGCACGGGTTGCCACGACGGTCGCGACGGCGTTGGCGGCATCGTGGAAGCCGTTGGTGAAGTCGAAGACGAGGGCTAGGGCTACGACCAGGATGATCGCGACCAGGAACCAGTCCACGGGAGATCCTCCGAGAATTCACCGGGCGTTTGTCGGGAGGATTCTTGCCGGTCATATTCCGGCAGGTCGCAGACCCCCCTAGTGTTCACCTGCTGTTCACCTTTGCCCCACGAGCGGCCTCTGAACCCCTAGCCTGATCCGGTGACGTCGACCGAGATCGCCCCCGCCCGCAAGCGTCGGATCTGGCCGTGGATCCTCGGCACGATCGGGGTGGTGTTGCTCCTGCTCATCGCCACCGCGTCGAGTCTCGCCCAGTGGACGGTCAAGCGCAGCTGGCCGCAGACCGATGGCCAGATCGAACTGGTGGGGCTGGCATCGACGGTTGACGTCGTACGCGATGACCTCGGGATCCCGACGATCTACGGCGACTCCGACGCCGACCTGATGTTCGCCCAGGGCTACGTCCACGCGCAGGACCGGTTCTGGGAGATGGATGTACGCCGCCACATCACCGCCGGACGTCTATCCGAGATGTTCGGTGAGAGTCAGGTGCCCACCGACTCCTTCCTGCGCACGCTCGGCTGGCGACGTGTCGCCGAGGAGGAATTGGGACTCCTGAGCGATCACAGTCTTGCGATGCTCGATGCGTACGCCGCGGGCGTCAACGCTTATCTGGATGGTCGGTCCAAGTCCGACATCAGCCTGGAATACACGGTCCTGTCGCTGCAGAATCCCGACTACGTCATCGAGCCGTGGGTTCCCGCCGACTCGGTCGCGTGGCTCAAGGCACTGGCCTGGGATCTACGCGGCAATATGTCCGATGAGATCGCGCGCGTCGTCTATGCGACCACTACGTCGATCGACCAGGCCCAGCAGGTGTTCCCGCCGTACCCCTATGACCGCAACCGGCCCATCGTTGAGGGTGGCGCGATCACGGACGGGGCGTACGTGCCCGACTCGGTGGTGTCCGCATCGGCCGCCATGGCGGTCGAGCCCGATGCGGTGCCACAGATCGCCGACACCCTCCTGGCAATCGAGGCAACCGCGAAGTTGCTCGACCCGTGGCTGGGGCCGACCGGTGATGGCATCGGCTCCAACTCCTGGGCCGTCTCGGGTGAGCACACCGAATCCGGCCTGCCGATCCTGTCCAACGATCCGCACCTCGGGCCGGCCATGCCCAGCCTGTGGTACCAGTCGGGGCTGCGCTGCCGCGCGGACTCACCGGAGTGCACGTTGCAGGTAGCGGGCTGGACGATGGCCGGCCTGCCCGGCGTCTTCATCGGTCACACCGATCGGTTTGCGTGGGGTTTCACCAACACCGGCCCCGATGTCACCGATCTCGTCCTCACCAAGGTTGAGGGTGACTCCTACGAGTACGACGGCCAACTCGTCCCGCTGACCACGCGCACCGAAACCATCAAGGTGGCCGGTGGCGACCCGGTGGAGATCACCGTGCGGTCGACGGACTCGGGCCCGCTGATCTCCGACGTGGCCGAGGCCGGTGACACCTTCGTCATGGTGGGCGAGGACGCCCCGGTCCCAGCACCGGGTTACGCGCAGACTCCCGAGGCCGAGCGCGGATCGGGCTACGCCGTCGCTCTGCGTTGGACCGCACTCACACCGGCGCCCACCTTCGATGCGTTTGCCCTGCTCAACACCGCAACGGACTTCACCGGCTTCCGCGAGGCGGCCAAGGTCTTGGCGGTGCCGGCCCAGAACCTGCTCTACGCCGACATCGACGGCAACATCGGCTATCAGATGCCGGGCGTCGTACCCGTGCGCACCGGATATGACGGCAAGTGGCCGGTTCCGGGCTGGTCCAGCGACGTCGCGTGGACGGATCAGATCCCGTTCGAGGAGTTGCCGTGGACCTATAACCCGGCCGAGGGCTGGATCGTGACCGCGAACCAGGCGGTCATCGGCCCGGATTACCCGAACTTCATCACCGACGACTGGTCGTACGGTTCGCGCAGTCAGCGCATCGTCGACCTGATCACGGGGCAGATTGATCAGGGTCGCCCCTTCACGGTCGCCGACATGCAGTCCATCCAGATGGACAGTTGGAGCGCGAACGCCGACTTCCTCGTCCCGCGCCTTCAGCAGATGCCGGTCTCAGATCAGGCGGCGGCGGCCGTAGCCCTGTTCGATGGGTGGGACTACCAGCAGACGCAGGACTCAGCGGCGGCGGCGTACTTCAACGCCTTCTGGCGTCAGCTCATCACGCGCATGTTCGACGACAAGACCGGTACCGAGTTCACGACCGCGAGCGGTGACGACCAGTACTTCGAGGTCATTCGGAATCTGTGGGAGGTGCCTGCGGATCCCTGGTGGGATGACGCGACCACGCCGGAGACCGAGGGTCGGGACGCGGTCGTCATTGCCAGTCTTGAGGCGGCCGCGACTGAGTTGAGTGGGCTGCAGGGAGCGGACCCGGCCGGATGGCGGTGGGGTGCGTTGCACACGCTGCTGCTGCAGAACGCCACGCTAGGGTCGTCGGGCATCAAGCCCATCGAGATGCTGTTCAATCGCGGACCGATTGAGACCTCGGGCGGGAGTGGCATCGTCAATGCCACCGGCTGGACCCCCAGCGAGGGCTACGAGGTCAACTGGGTACCGAGCATGCGACAGGTGGTCGACCTGTCGAACTTCGACGCCTCCACCTGGGTGAACCTCACCGGCAACAGCGGCCACGCCTACAACCCCAACTACAGCGACCAGATCGATGCCTGGCAGTCCGGGCAACAGTTCCCGTGGGCCTGGAGCCCGACCGCCGTTCAGGAATCTGCGGAGGCCACCCTCACGCTAGTACCGGCCCCCTGATGCCTGCGTTCTTCGGTCGAAAACGGTCACCCGGTGGCAGCCTTAGACCGAAGGAACGGCGTGGACGTTTCCATGGGAATGCCGCGGATTGCTGCCATCACGCGGTGATCACGCGGCGCTGAGCCGATAATTCACCCGTGACGACTTCCGAGGCTGCGCCAACGGTGAGTGTGCCGACCCCGTCGAATAGGCCGTCCTGGAGCGAGCGCATCACCGGCCGCTGGGCACTGTCCTGGCAGGTCATCGTCATCGGTACGGCGCTGACCTACCCGCAGATCGTCCTCACCGGCGGGACCTTGGGCTCGCGTGAAGTCACCCCCGAGCAGTTCCCGACCATGGCGTTGGTGACCGCAGGCGCGGCCGTGGTCGCCGTGAGTTACGCCGTGATCGCCAACTTCACCTTCCTGCGCAACCGCGCCGTCACACCGATCCCGCTGTGGCTGTACTTCGGCTTCTATCTCAGCGCCGGCTTCATCTACGCGGCGGGCATGGAGGTCGCCGACGACGTACTCGGCGTCGAGACGATCATCCCGCTGTGGGTGCGCTTCCTGTTCGCTGGAATCACGACCGTGGCCTTTGGCATGGTCATGTCACTGCTCCTCGAAGCTCGTGATCGCTTCCGGCGTGAGCGCGAGGCTCTTCTGGAGCAGGAGGTGGCTGTCGCCGCTGACGTCCTGCGCGAGCAGGGCATCATCGATGGACTTCGGGGGTCCCTTCGCGGCGAAGTGGATGAGTCCCTGCGTCGGGCGCGCGAGCGCATCCTGGCCGCGGCCGCACCGTCGTCGCGCGATCCGGAGTCCGTCACCTGGCATCAGGTGGCCGACGAGGTGGGGGCCGCCGCTCGGGAGTCGGTGCGGCCGCTCAGCCACGCCCTCTGGGAGCAGGCCGAGGCCGAATACCCGCGTCCCCACCTCGGCGGAGTCGTGCGGCAATTCATCTCCGCACCCCGATTCCTACCGGCGGTGACGGCAGCCCTCGTGGGTATCAGCCTGCCCGGTGCGGCTATCCGGGCCGTGGGTCCGGCCTGGGCTCCGGTGCTCATCGCCGTTGCGGTTGCGGCCGTATACGCCGTACTCAAGTTCGCCGATCACTTCATGGCGCGTGGGTCGGCGCTGCGGCAAGTCTGGTTCGTGGCGGGCTATCTCGCGACCTTGTCCATCGTGCTTTTTGTGGCCTTCCTGCCCGGCGCCGGCAGCGGTGCCGCCGGAGAGGCAGGCGCCATTGTGATCGGTCTGACCACGGGCATTGTCATCATTTCCATGGTGGGCGCGTTGGACGACGTTCGCGCACAGGCGCTGGCATCACTGCAGACCGGCGTGGCCCAGGCGCACATTCGCCAGGAGGCGCAGCGACGCGAGGTCGCGGTGACCCTGTCCGACCTTGCACAACACCTGCACGGATCTGTCCAGACGCGGCTCACCATGTGTGCGGCGGGAGTCGAGCGGGCAGCCTCGGACGGTGACGCTGTCGGCTATCAAGACTGCCTCGGCGAGGCGTTGGAGGTTCTTGGCGAGTCAGCCCTGCCGGGTGAGTGGTCCGGCAGTGTTGGTGCGGACCTTGAGCGCGTGCAGTCTCTCTGGCTCGGACTGTGCGATGTCGACGTCCGCGTTGATCCGGCAGTGCTTGACCGAGCCCGGCCCGAGGTGGCCGTGGTCATTGCTGAGGCGGTGGCCAACGCCTATCGACACGGTGGCGCCACGCATATCTGGGCATCGGTCAGTCGGGTGGACGACGTCATTCGTGTCGAGGTCGTCGACGACGGCAGTGGACCGGCGGATCCGCAACCCGGACTCGGCACCGTAACGCTGAATCGGCTCAGTAGGGGGCGCGTCGTACTCGAGGCCGTTCCCCAAGGAGGCGGCCGACTACAGGTTGACCTGCCGGCCTAATCGGACGGCAGTTCGTCATATACCCCAGGGGGTATAGTTGCCGACCATGAAGCCGACCCGTACCCGCCCGATATTCCTTTACGACGCTGACTGTGGCGTCTGCGATCAGGGCGTCGCCCGCATGCGCGAACGCATGCAGCCCGACGTCGACTTCGTGCCCTACGGCGAGGCCGACCTTGACGCCCTCGGCGTCACGGTGGCCGAGTGCGAACTATCGCCGGTGCTCGTCGCAGTGGACGGCTCCCATGTCGCCGGTCCGCAGGCGATGGCCGGGGTCCTGCGCACTGCCGGTCGACCGCAGCGCATGGCTGCGGCAGTGATGTCGACTCCGCCGGTCGCCTGCCTGCTTGATGCCGTCTTCCCGCATCTGTATCGACAGCGACACCGTCTGCCCGGGGGCGGCGACACCTGTCGTGTTCCGGCCATGGAGGCCAGCTCATGAGGACCGACGCACGATTCTGGGACGACCGCTACGCAAGTCAAGACCTGGTGTGGTCAGCGGGGCCGAACGCCGAGTTCGCGTCGATCGCGGCGGAACTGACGCCCGGCACGGCACTGGACCTAGGCGCCGGTGAGGCTCGCAACGCCCTGTGGTTGGCAGAAAACGGCTGGCAAGCCGTGGCGGTCGACTTCTCCTCCGTGGCGATGGATCGCGCTGCTCAGTTGGCTCAGGTGCGTCTTGGTGCGCAGGCCGATCGCTTGCAGACGGTCGTCGCGGACATCGTCAACTATCAGCCGGAGTCGACGTATGACCTGGTTCTCATCGCGTACATCCATCTCGTCGCCGACGAGCGATGGCGCCTGTTTCATGCGGCCGCATCAGCGGTGCGGCCCGGTGGACGCCTCGTAGTCATTGCCCATGACAGCGCAAATCTCACCGAAGGCGTGGGCGGTCCGCAGGACCCGGCCGTGCTGTATTCGGCCGGCGACGTGCTGGAGTGCCTGGAAGCAGAAGGTCTCGAGGTGCTGCGCGCCGAGCGCATGGAGCGGACGGTCATGGTCGACCGGCAGGAGCGAACCGCGCTCGATCTCGTCGTCGTACTCCGCAGGCCGGAGTAGGTCGTCACCACCAGCGCTCGGGGTAGTCGTGCTGCCCGATGAGCCGGTGCGTCATCCACACCAGCCCGATGGCGATGGCGGCGAACACCAGTAGCAGCGGAAGCCCGATCAGCGCCTCCTGCCAGGACGGATCGGTGATCTCCGCGGTGAGGCAGACAGCGATGGCAGGGGCGTGGAAGGTCCC
>CAYGMM010000039.1:0-17085 GCA_964351035.1 uncultured Actinomyces sp. | reverse complement strand
GGCGACGTTCCGGTCATGATCGACAACACCTTCGCCTCACCGGTGCTGCAACAGCCACTACGCCACGGCGCAGCATTCAGCGTGCACAGCGCCACCAAATACATCGGTGGTCACGGTGATGCCATGGGTGGCGTGGTCGTGACCTCCCCCGAGCATGCCGCGGTCATTCGTCCGTTGCGTACCGTGACCGGGGGCGTCATGGATCCCTTCACCGCGTACCTCATGCTGCGCGGCCTCGGCACCCTTCCGCTGCGGATCCGCGCGGCGCAGGACACCGCCGGCGTCATCGCCACCTGGCTGGTCGACCAGCCCGGTGTGAGCCGCGTGTTCTACCCCGGTCTTGCCGGTGCTGATCCCGCTGGACTCATTGGCACGCAGATGGCCGGTCCGGGCGCCATGGTCGCCTTCGAGATGGCCGACGGATTCGCCGCCGCTGAGCGTGTCTGCGGCAATCTCCGCCTGATCACCCACGCCGTGTCCTTGGGCGGCATCGACACGCTCATGGAGCATCCGGCCTCGCTCACCCACCGGGTGGTCACCGAGTCGGCCCAGCCACACGAGGCGGTCCTGCGGATTTCGGTCGGCCTCGAGGATCCAGGTGATCTCATCGCCGATCTCGATCACGCGTTGCGTGCCGCGCGGGCCTAATCCGCCGCACCACGCGCGAGGTGGACGCGTGCATGCTCAATCGCCTCCGGCGTCGTTTCGAACACGTGCTTGCGCGTCGCGAGTGAGTCGTAGACGCCCAGGGACGTGAAGATCGACTCGTGGCCCAGCCGGATTCCCGAGAGCAGCACCACGATTCCGCGCCCTTCGAGGGTGGCGATGGTGTCCTTGAGCACTGCGGCGCCGGTTGCATCCAGGGAGTGGATTCGGGACAGGCGCAAGATGACTACGCGTACGTCACTGATTTCCGAGACCTCGAGCAAGAAGGTGTGGGCCGCACCGAAGAACAGTGGTCCGTCCAGGCGATAGGCCACGACGTTCTGCTCCAGAAGGTCTCGCTCCTCCTCGGTGTAATCCCCCGATTCCAGCGGGATCTCATCCACCTGGCCGGAGCGAGCAACCTGCCCGAGTGCATGCAGGCCGGCGATTACCAGGCCCACGACGACCGCAATCACGAGATCGAACACGATGGTGGCCAGCGCCGTGGCGATGAGCACGACCGCGTCGCCGCGGGTGGACCGAACAATCGCGCGGAGACTCGACACCTCGACCATCTGCACGACGGTGGCGAGCAGGACTCCGGCGAGCGCTGCCAGCGGGATGTAGGAGACCCAGCGGCTCGCGACGAGGATGACGACGAGCAGAACGACGGATTGGGTGATCGCCCCGAGCCGTGACCGAGCACCCGTACGCACATTGACGGCGGTGCGGGCGATGGCGGCAGTGGCCGGGACTCCGCCGAAGAGTGGCGCACCGAGGTTGGCGATGCCCTGACCAAAGAGTTCGCGGTTCGAGTCATGTCGTTCACCGACGGTCATGGCGTCGGCGACGGTCGCTGACAGCAGGCTCTCGAGCGCGGCGAGTGCCGCCACGGCGACGGCCGGCACGATGAGTTCACTCAATCGAGACCAGGGAATCTCCGGAAGTGACGGCGCGGGCAGACCCGTCGGGATGGCCCCAATCGTGTCGACGGCGACCCCGGTGGTTGCCACGATGACCGTGACCACGGCGACGGCGAGCAGCGAGACGGGGAATCCGGGGCGCAGCCGCAGCGCGAGCAACATGGACCCAGCGACAAACACGGCGACCGCAACTGGCGCCCACTGGGGGTTCCCCAACCACGTGCGGACGGCATCGAGGGCGAGCAGGACCACGCGCTCACCCTCCGCCGGTACACCCAGAGCGGCAGGAATCTGCTGCAGGCCGATGATCACGGCGATACCGAGGGTGAACCCCTCGACAACGGGAAGCGGGATGAACCGCATGTATCGGCCAGCTCCGGCAAAGGCCAGGGCGATGAGGAAGACCCCGGCGAGCAATCCCACGACGAGCACGCCGCCCACACCAACCTGCGCCACGATCGGCAGGAGGACAACGGTCATAGCGCCGGTGGGACCGCTGACCTGCAGGTTGCTGCCGCCGAAGATGGCGGCGAGGATTCCCGCGACGATGGCCGTGACGATGCCCGCACCGGCACCGAGACCCGATGCGGCGCCAAAGGCGAGAGCCAGTGGCAGGGCCACCATGGCAACCGTGACTCCGGCGATGATGTCGCGTCGCGGGTTGCGCCGCATCGCGCGATAGTCGGCTGCCTGCGGGAGGAGGGCGCGGGTATGCCGCCATGCGTCGACCAGCATGCCTGTCGCTGCCGCCATCGCGCCGACGCTCCCTTCGCTTCGGCCACACCTTCCCACCACGAGAACTCATCGGCGGCGAATGTGGGTAATGTCACGGCCATGAGCGGAATCCCCGGAGACCAGATCGGCCCACTGATGCATTCGGTCGTGCCCATGGTGGCGACGCTGGCTCTGGAGTATCCGGAGGTCGCACCCGATCGGGCCGTCGTCGTCCTGCGAGATCAGCCGGCCTACCGCAACCACGTGGGTGGGCCGCATGCCGCAGCGATGTTCGCCGCAGCGGAGAGCGCGACGGGCGCCGCCGCGATTGCCGCCTTCGGCGATCTCATGGATCGCGCGGTACTGCTACCCACGACCGTGACGATGGACTATCTAGCGATCGCCCGCGGCGATCTCACCGCGACGGCCCGGATCGACGCCGACGTCGATACCGCACGCGCACAATTTGAGGCTGGCGAGCGCCCCGAGTTCGACATCATCTGCGACATCACCGACGCCGACGGCCAGGCAACCGGCTTCCTGCGCGCGCGCTGGACCCTCAAAGCCCTGAAGCGTTAGTCCGCCTCATCGTTGCCAGTGCGTGCCGACGTCCAGCGTCTGCATAGCCCGCACAACCGCCGCGACCCTGGGCACCTCATGTGTGCGGAACAGTGACGCACCACCGAGGGTGGCAAGAACGGCAAAGAAGCCCTCAGCGGTGCGGAAGTGGTCCTCGAACAAGTCAAAGGCGTGCGGCAGCGCATGGCAGATGGGCAGTCCGAGAACCCGCAACCGGAAGGTGTTGATGATGACCTCAGCCTGGTGCCGGACGCGGGTCATCGGGTCGACGAGGTTGCCGTAGTAGAAGCCCATGCCGGGATCGATGACGATCCGCTCGACACCGTGCTGCCGCGCTACCTCGATGCGTTCGGCGAAGTGGTCCAGGATGCCGGGGATCGGGTCAGCATCGAGATTGACATCGGTGATCTCGCGGACGTTTGCGCCCTTGACGTAGCACAGGATCACCGTGGCATCGAACTCGGCGGCTAGGTCGAACATCGTCTCCTGATGCTGCGCTCCGGTGAGGTTGAGTACGCGAGCGCCTGCTGCCAACCCGGCGTGGGCCACGTTCGGTTCGTACGTCTCCACCGACCCCGCGATTCCCTCGCTGGCGCACTGCTCAATCACCGGCAGTAGTCGTCGCAGCTGCTCGTCGGCGTCGACCCTGGCTGCCCGCGCCGTTGTCGATTCAGCCCCGATATCGACGATCGCCGCGCCCTCGGCCGCCGCGACGCGCGCCTTGCGCACCGCCGATTCGACGGTCGGCGCGATGCTCTCACGGTAGGTGGAGTCCCGGGACAGATTGACGGTCGCCATGAGGGCCGTGCCGTCATAGCTGCGATCACCGACGCGCAAGGGAGCCACTGGGGCAGAGAGGGCTTCCGGATAGCGGCTCGCGAGTTCGGCGAGGTCAGCGAGCGTAATCACGGCAACTCCTTGTCGTCCCGCACGAACCGCGTGAAGACAAACTCATCCTGTGGACGTGTCATCACGGGGCGAAAGTGTTGATCCCCGACGACCCCGGACATGGTCAGAGCCCACTCGTCGACGCATCCGGCAGCCGCCATCTGACGCAGTAGGTGTGGTCCGCCTTCGAGCAGGATGCGGTGCAGCCCCCGCTCGATGAGCGCGGAAATGATCCAGGTCGGATCAAGAATCGGCCCGGGCGCGATGACGAGTTCGCAGGTCGCCGGCACCGCCGCACGGCGATCGGACGGGGCCGCGGCGGAGCCGAGGATGAGCGGCGGCAAGGTCGATGTATGGAATGCGTCGGCGGACCATGGCAGATCGAGCGACGCGGTCACGACAACGAGCCGGGGCGCCGGTGCAAGCCCCTCGGCACGTCGAGCCTCTTGACGTTCAGCACTCATCCGCATCGGCGAGTACACCTCGGCCCGCATCGTCTGTGCACCGATGATCACGGCGTCGGCAAAGCGACGACATGCTGCCAGCACCTGCCGATCGGCCGGTCCGGAAATACTCCGCGAACTACCGTCGGGTCCGGCCACGTCGCCATCGAGATTGAGCACCATGAGGGCCCGCACCCACGTCGAATCCGGCCAGGGATAGGAATCGACCACCGATGCATCATCGAGGGGGGTGCTCACCATGCTGAGTCTGTCATCGATACGCGCGGTCTGCTCAGTTCCCACACATGACAGCGGCTCCCGCACATGACAGCGGCCCGGTCAGACCTTGCGATCCGACCGGGCCGTTGCTGAATGCGTGGATTCAGACCTTGGGCGCGGGGGTCCAGCGCAGGTACGGCTTGACCTCCTCCACCTCGCCAAAGCGGGCTTTGGCGTCGTCGGTGGAGACCATGGTGGACACGATCACGCGGTCGCCGGGCTGCCAGTCGGCAGGTGTCGCAATCGGAGCCGAGTCGGTCAACTGCAGCGCATCGATCACGCGCAGGATCTCGTCGAAGTTGCGGCCCACGGACTTCGGGTAGGTCAACGTCAAGCGAATCTTGTTATTGGGATCGATGATGAAGACGGAACGGACCGAGGAGGTGTCGCCTTCACCCGGATGGATCATGTCGTAGAGCTCGGAGACGCGCTTGTCCGGATCGGCGATGATCGGGAAGTTCAGGTCGGTACCACCGACGTCGCCGATGTCCGGTGCCCAGCCGCGGTGATCCTCGATGGGATCGACCGAGATCGCGATCGTCTTCACGCCGCGCGCATCGAACTCCTTCTGCAGCGCCGCCGTCTTGCCCAATTCGGTGGTGCACACCGGGGTGTAGTCAGCCGGGTGGCTGAAGAAGACGGCCCAGGAGCCGGACTTCCAGTCGTGGAAATCGATGGTGCCGTCCGTTGTCTCCGCGGTGAAGTTCGGGGCCTCATCGCCTAGATGCAGTGCCATGTCGCTCCTTTGTCGAGGTGCCGTGCGCCGACCCTCACATCATCCGAGGAGGGCACCGTCACTCTATACCCCCCGGGGTATCACTGGGCGCTCGGGTCGCGCCGAATGCGCGGACCAGAAGCGAAGTCCTCGTGGGCGCGCGGATCCTCAATGGCCTCGAGGTGCACATGCACCGTCACATGGGGCACGACCTCGCCGATCCGCGCCTCCACCTCCTCCGAAAGGTCGTGCGCCTGCTCCATCGTCCACGCGCCGGGTACAAGGACATGCAGGGCGACGAAGCGATCTCGGCCGGACTCCCGGGTCTGTAGGCCGTGGAACTCCACCGCCCCCACCGGGTGCTCCTCCGCGATCTCCTCCAGGACCGCCACGATCGCCCGCGTGTGCTCGGCGTCCAGTGCGTGATCCAGCAACCCGCGCCCCGCGCTGCGCACGAGGATGCCACCCGTCCACGCGATGTTCAGGGCAACGAGCAGTGCCACGATCGAATCGAGCGGCAGCCATCCGGTGAGACCCACGAGGGCGACACCGATCACCACACCAATGGAGGTGTAGAGGTCGGTGAGAAGGTGCCGTCCATCGGCAACCAGCGTGATCGAATGAGCCCTTCTCCCGGCCCGGACCAGTAACACGCCTACGACACCGTTGATGATCGCGGCCGCAATCGTGATGACGAGGCCGAGACCGATCTCCTCAAGCGGCGCCGGATTCACCAGGCGCTCAATGGCGGCGTAGATGATCGCCCCGGCCGCGAAGAGGATCATCAGCCCCTCGGCCCCCGCCGAGAGGTACTCAGCCTTGCCGTGCCCGTAGGGATGCTTCTCGTCGGCCGGCTTGGTCGCCGCCGTCAGGGCCGCGAGGGCAATGATCGCGGCCACCAAATTGACGACCGATTCCAGTGCATCAGACAGCAGACCAACTGAACCGGTGATGAGGTAGGCACCGAACTTCATCCCCATCGTGGCGAGCGCCACGGCGATGGAGAGCCACACCCAGCGCGTCAGTTCCCGGGCATGGGCGTGACCGGCAGACACCCAGCCATCATTCCACGCAGGTGAGCCAGCCGGAGGACTCAGCGCCCTCCGGGCCTCTACTCTGTCGCCATGAAGGGCGTCATCGTGGGGAGTTTCACCGCCTGGGTCGAGCAGACCCGCGGTCTGGCCATGGTCGACGCCATCATCAACGACGTGGCCGGTCAACTCTCCACCGACGGCGCCTACACGCTGGTGGGTGACTACCCCACCGCTGAGTTCCAGGCGCTTGTCGGCGCCCTCGCTGCGCGAGAGTCACGCGCCGCCGACGATGTGATGCAAGAGTTCGGCCGCGACAGTTTCCCGGCGCTCGCCGGTCTTCATCCGGAAATGATCGAGGGAATGGACACCCTGACCGATCTGCTCCTCGGGATCGAGGACGTCATCCACACGGATGTGCGCAAGTTGTATCCCGAGTCACGTCCGCCACTTATCAACGCATACCGCGAGGACGACGGACGGATTCAGGTCACCTACCAATCTCACCGTGATCTCAGTGCCCTCTGCCACGGCCTCCTGGAAGGCGCCGTGGCCTCCTACGGGCTTACCTGTGCGGTAGAAAAGGTGCACGAGGAGCACCCGGAGGGTGCAACCATGGCACGGTTCGCGATCGCCGGGGGGGCGCATGGCTGAGGTTCCTGCCGACCGCGACGCCCTCGCGCGCTCCCTCGACCGCGAACGGCGCGCGCGCATTGAGGCTGAACAACTCCTGGAGTCCAAGGCCGCCGAACTCTACGCGGCCAACCAAGACCTCGCTGCGCTGGCAGCATCCCTCGCATCTCGAGAGCGCTATCTCATGGCTGTCCTCGATGCCGCCCAGGACGGCATCATCGTGCTCGACAGCACCGGACTGGTCGACGCGGCGAATCCGGCGGCTGCCGCCCTCCTCGATCGCTCGGTCGCTGACCTCTTGGGCTCCGCGATCGACTCGATCCTCTCCCTTGATGGCGTCGATCAACGGACCACCCACGACCTACTCGTCGCTCTCGGCCGACATCAACTCCACGATGGCACGGCCCGTGCAGACGACACACGGACTACTCCGGTCAAGGTGGCCGTCGGCATCGTCCGAGGTGAGGAATTCGGCGACGGTGACCGCTACATCCTCGTGCTCCATGACTTGACAGAGGAGCGTGAGGCCGCCGAGGCGCTTCGGCAAACGGCGTTCCAAGACCTCCTCACCGGGCTGGGCAATCGCGCGGCCCTCGTGCACCAATTCACGTCTCGTCCCGATGACGACGCGGTGGTGATTGCGATTGACCTGCACCGCTTCCGCCGCATCAATGATTCCCTCGGTCGAGGAGTGGGTGACGACGTCTTGCGCATCATGGCCGACCGGCTCACCACTCCTCCCAATTGCGACGATGCCCCCACCGCCCACGTGGACTCCTGGTCGGTTGCCCGAATCGGCCCCGATGAGTTTGCGATCGTCGCACAGGGGACGTTCGATGACGATGATCTGATGCGCATGGTCGAGCATGTGCGGGTGTTGGCCGAAGATCCAGTCACCATCCAGGACATCACCATCCCGCTGGAAATCTGTGCGGGTTACTCCCGCATCACCCCGGGAGGTGAGGACGGCCTGGCCGTGGAAGATGCACTGGACCGCGCCGTGATCGCTCTGGAGCACACGCGCCGCCGGATCGGTCGACGGGTGTCTGCCTACCGCCAAGACATGGGGGCCGAGCGAGCCCGAGTTCTCGCAGTTGAGGATCGAATTCGGCAAGGACTGGAACTCGGCGAATTCGTCGCCTACTTCCAACCACGCATCGACATCAGCGACGGCCGCATTGTCGCGGGCGAGGCGCTGGCCCGCTGGGAGAACGCCGAACGTGGCTTGCTGGTGCCCTCAGCCTTCCTCCCCATTGCCGAGCAGTCGTCACTCATCATCGCTATCGGCGAGGCCATGTTCGAGCACGTCTTGCGCATGCAGAGCGCCTGCATGGAGATGGGCACCGCGGTGCCCATCTCCATCAACCTCTCCAACCATGAGTTCGCGCTCCCCTCCGTCGTTGACCGGATGGAACGGATGGCCGCAGACGCCGGAGTCCCCACCAACCTCATCGAGGTCGAACTCCCCGAGACCGTCGTCATGGAGGACCTGGACTACAGCACCTGGCTGCTCAGGCGTTTCTCCGACAGCGGCTTTGTCATTGCCCTGGATGACTTCGGCACCGGTCACTCGTCCCTCGGTCGGCTGCGCACTTTGCCCATCGATGTCCTCAAACTTGATCGGTCATTCGTCAGCGACGTCCCCGAGGACGTGCAAGGCACCGAGATCATGACCGCCATGGTGCGGCTCGCCGAAGCCATCGGCGCTACGGTCGTCGTGGAGGGGGTCGAGTCGGACAGCCAATTGCGGGCCGTTCGCGAGGCGGGCGACTGCGAAGTCCAGGGCTTCTTCTTCTCCCCGGCCGTCGATCCTGATCGCTTCGAGCAACTCCTCACGACCCAGCCGTGGGCGGAGGTGCACTAGTGCGCCGTCGACACGCCCTGCGCATTCCCCTGGTGTATCTGCTCTTCATCCTCGTCGCCGGCTTTGCGATCACCACACTGCTGCTGCGCTACGACATCGGCGAGGACGTCAACCAGGCGACCATCACCTCCGCCGAGACCTCCCAGAGCCTGTCGAACGCCATCTACCAGGCGGTGGGGACCTACTACACGCCCACGGTGGCCGGCGAGGGCTTCGTCGAGTCGATCGTTGATCAATCCAACGCGTTGGATACCCCACAAAGTGAGCTGCTGGACACGGGCTTCGCAGCGTTTGCCGCTCCACTGGTCGACGAACTCGGCGACGCGCTGCTCGACTACCAGCTCGCACCCGCCGGTATCGTTACGTATTCCGCCCGTCCGGCCGAAAACGCTGCCGCCCTTGGCCACAACCTCCTCGCGGACGACGCACGCCGCGACGACATCATCGCCACGATCGAGGCACGCAGTCCGATCATCACCGGACCTCTGGAGCTCAAGCAGGGCGGCACCGGCATCATCATTCGACAGGCGATCTTCGCCCCGGGGTTGGCGCCCTTCGCCGATCGATACCGGGAAATCTCCGGTAGCGCACCGGATCCGGCGTGGGCAGATCGCATCCCCAATGACTTCTGGGGCTTCTCCACCACGGTGGTCGATGCTCCCGCCATGCTCGCGGCACTTGGCGAGACCGGGACCGACCCCGCCACGTTCTCCCTGCGCAAAGTCAACGCTGACGGCACCGTGGGTGAGAGTTTCGTCGGCTCCTGGGACGGCGTACCCGCCGATGCCGAGGTGCGAGACATCGAGTTGCCCGACGGTTCCACTTGGCGCCTTTTCGTCGCCGTGTCGGTCCCGTCTCCCCTGCATCACTGGCCGGTCGTCCTCATCGGTTTGCTCTCCACCATCGGGGCGGCCACCTTGGCGGCCTGGGCCTACCACGCATCCGCCCGCTACCGCGTGGGCTACGACTACAACCATGCCGTGATCGAACTCGCCTCCCGCGAAGCCGTGCTGCGCAGCACGGCGGACTACCTCACGCAGGTATACCCCCGGCTCACCGGCCAGATCGAAGGTGCCCCCGAGGACCGACTCACCCTCCCCATCGGCACCGGAACCCCGACCGACGATGCTGGCGCATCCAGCGGACGGGTCTGGGATGTCATGCGCGCGGGTCGCCGCCAGGCCCGCATCGCCGTGGATGGCGCCAGCGCTCGATCCGCTGCCGATATCGACGAGGTCCTCGAGACCATCTCCCCCATGCTCGCAGCAACTCTTGGGTCGATCGAGCAGTTGGAAAACGTCGCACGCGACAGCGTCATCGACCACCTGACCGAAGTCTTCAACCGTCGCCGCTTCCAGCCGACATTCGACGAGCTCAGTGTCTCTGTAGCCCGCCACGGCACCTGGCTCGGCGTCGCCGTCGTCGACATCGATGAATTCAAGGCACTCAACGACACCTTCGGCCACCAGTTCGGTGATGAAGCCTTGCGACGACTCGGCCGCGCCCTGAGCGACTCCATCCGCGGCACCGACAGCGTCTACCGGTTCGGCGGCGATGAGTTCGTTCTACTCGTCGTTGTTGAGACCGAGGAGGACGCCCTACGACTCCTGCACCGTGTGCACAGTCGCGCGAATGCCGTGCTCGGGGACTTCCTCCCCAGTGGTGGGTCCTGCACGGTCTCCATCGGACTGTGCTGTCTACGCGGTGAAACCCTTGAGCCGATGAACGAGATGCTCTCCAAGGCCGACCAGGCGCTCTACCGGGCAAAGTCGAGCGGTCGGGACCGCATCGAGGTGTGGGAACCCACCATGCTGACGACCGGCCCCAACCGGCGGGTCGACGACCTCAATCCGAACGACGAGGAGCTCTAGAACGTTCCCTCGCCGGGCGGTGCGGGCTCCGGCGGCGAACCGTCTTCATGACGAATAGGGCCGGTGAGGTAGCGCATCGCGCCGTACACGCCTGCAGCGAGCGGCACACCGATGAGCGCACCGAGCAATCCGAAGTACGCCGCCCCGACGGCGGTCACGAGAACGATGGCCACCGGGTGCAAATTCACCGTCTGACCCATGATCAGCGGCTGCAGCACATTGCCCTCGAGTTGGCCGATCACGAAAATCAACACGATCACGAGCGCACCGGCGAGCGGGCCATCGGTCACAAAGGCAACGAATGCTGCCAGCAGCATGGCGATGGGTGCACCGATGTAGGGGATGAAGGCACCAAAGAACACGATGATGCCGAGCGGAATGGCGAGCGGCACGCCCATGATGAGCAAGACGATCGTGACCAGGATCGCGTTGGTCACCGCAACGAGTACAAGACCCTGCGAGTACTGAGAAAAACCATCCCAGGCGATGCGCACCGACTGGGCGATCACCTCACGATTGCGGGCCGGTAGCCAACCCACGAACCAGCGGAACATCACCTCGGGCTGGATGAGCAGGAAGACCAGGATGAACAGCGCCGCGGCGAGCGCGGTGAAGACCCCGAGCACACTGCCCACACCGGACAGCACGCCGAGAGCGATGTCACCTCCGGATTCGCGAATGAACTGCTCAACGGACTGATAGACGCTGGTCAACTGCGTGTCGGTGACATGGAAGGGACCGTCGCGTAGCCAGGTCTGCAGGTCGGCGACGCCCTGATTGAACGCCGCGGCGATGCCCTCCCACTGTGACGCGGTCTGCAGGCCGATGAACGTGATGACGAGGCCCACCGCCAGGGCGAACGTCACTAGGGAGATGACCCCGGCCAGCCAGCGGGGCAGAGCCTTCGCTAGCCAGTTGGTCAGCGGCATGAGCCACGCCGTGACCAGGAGGGCGAAGAAGAGGGCGAGGATCAGCGTCTGCAGGGGTGTGATGAGCAGGAGGAGCCCCCACAGGACCACACCGATCGCAGCGAGTCGCCAGGCGTAGCCACCGATGCGCCGGAAGGCCGGCGACACCTGATCGGGGGTGTTGTACGGCGTAGGAAGCGGCGGCCGTGGTGGGATGCCGTGACGGCTGGGACGATCGCCTGTATCGCCCTGGCCCCGCTCGTCCGGGTCTGCCACGTCACCTCCTGCCCTCGTGGGCAGCGTAGTGCCGGCCCGACCGCCGCGGGACCGATCGGCCTAGGGTGTGTCCCGACAGGGAGGAGTGACATGACCGAGTTGGCGTACGACGTCGCCGGGCAGGGTCCTGCACTCGTCCTCGTCCATGGCCTCGCCTCGTCGCGTCGCTGCTGGGACCTCATCACTGACGATCTCGCCACCGACCACACGGTGTACGCCATCGACCTACCCGGACACGGTGACTCCGAGCCCCTGCCCGGAGTCGAGGTGGCGACTCCCGCCATGTTCGCCAAGGCGCTCGGCGAGTTCCTGGATCAGCAAGGCCTTGACCGCGCCCACCTGGTCGGCAACTCGCTGGGGGGCTGGACGATCCTGGAGGCGGCCGCGGACGGCCGCGCCAAGAGCGTCGTCGGCCTGTGTCCGGCGGGTCTGTGGGAGCCGATCCACCGCCCCCTCCGCGCCATTCAGTTCAATCGCAAGGCCGCACTCGCGACGCGTCGCGCCATCCCCACGATCATGGGGATCCCGCCCGTTCGCCGACAACTCATGCGCAGCGGTGCCGAGCGGACGTCGTCGGTCCCCTACCGCATCGCCGTCGACGCGGCATTCGCGCAGGCCGACGCGAGCGGCTTCGAGGCGGCCCACGACGGCGCCCTGCACACCCGGTTCGAGCGCGCCGCCGAGATCCCGACGACCGTGCCGGTCACCATCGCCTTCGGTGATAACGACCGGCTATTGCCGGCACCGCGCTTCCAGCAGCGGGAGGTCGCGCCCGCGCATGCGCGCTGGGAGGTCCTGTGGAATTGCGGGCACGCGCCGATGTGGGACGTGCCTCGAGTCACCACCGAACTGATCCGCCGGACGGCCGCCGCATGAGCATTCGCGTCTACCAGGGCCCTCACTCCGATGGCCATCGGCTTCCGCTGAGTTGGATGTGGTTGCCCTGGGTCTTTGCCGGGATCACGATCGGGGGCCAGATCATCTGGCTCCTCGCCGAGCCTGCACGCAACTTCATGACGATCTTGACGGTCGTGAGCTTCTTCCTCGCGTCGTTCACTCATGCCTGGCTCACCCGCGGGTGGCTATGGGCTCTCGGCTACGTTGCCATCGCTGCCGGGGTTGGCCTTGGCATGGAGGCAGTCGGAGTGGCGACCGGCCTGCCGTTCGGCACCTACGCCTACTCCGACACTCTCGGCCCGGCACTGCTCGGCGTACCGATCATCGTCATGCTCGCGTGGGCGATGATGGCCTACCCGTGCTTCCTCGCCGCACAGAGACTGTCGAGTACGCGAGCGGGCGTCGTTGTCATCGGTACGTGGATCCTCGCGTCGTGGGATCTGTTCCTGGACCCGCAGATGGTGTCGGAAGGGCACTGGGTGTGGGAGACGACCAGCCCTTCACTGCCCGGGATACCCGGCATCCCGCTGCTCAACTACCTCGGATGGATCATCACCGCCGCCATCATCATGGGGTTGCTGTCGCGGCTGCCGCAGCGCCGCGGCCTGGCGGACGGCGTGCCCACCCTGATGATCCTGTGGGTCTACTTCTCCAGCGTCCTAGCGAATGCTGCCTTCTTCGGCCGGCCAGGAGTTGCCCTGTGGGGCGGGATCGTCATGGGAATCGCGATCATCCCCTTCGCCTGGGTGAGTTGGACCCGGCGGCCATGAGCGGCCGCTGGACGCGATTCACTACCCGGGCTACCCGAACCGCCCACGCCCTCTCTCCCGCGACGCGAGCCCTCGCCGGTGCCGGTGCTGTCACTTCGGCGCTTCTCACCGCGCACGCCGCCATCAACATGGCGTTGATCCGTCGACCGGAGGACTCACCTGCCGAGGTCGATGAACGGGTATCGGTCCTCATCCCCGCGCGCAATGAAGCGAGCCGCATCGCCGACACCCTGCGGGGCGTGCTCGCGCAGGAGGGACTGCCCGATCTGGAGATCGTCATTCTGGACGATGGCTCGGCCGACGACACCGCGCGGATCGTGAAGGAGGTTGCCGACGGGGATCCGCGAGTTCGACTGGTGATCGGTCCCGACGAAGCCCCGCCCGAGGGCTGGCTCGGCAAATCGTGGGCCTGCTACCGGCTCGCTCAGGAATCGACCGGCAGCGTCCTGGTCTTCATCGACGCCGACGTACATCTCACGCCCCACGCGATTGCGTCAACGGTGCGCATGATGCGCGACGGCGAGTTGGATCTGCTGTCCCCCTACCCGCATCAGGTCGCCGTCACCTGGGCCGAGCGCCTCACGCAACCGATGGTCACGTGGTCCTGGGTGACCGCGCTGCCGGCCCGCCTGACCGAGACCAAGCACTATCCCTCGATGGCAGCTGCGGTCGGACAGTTCCTCGTCGTGGATGCCCGCGCGTATCGCATCAGCGGCGGGCACGCGGCCGTTGCCGACATGATCTTGGAGGACGTCGGCGTCCTGCGCGCCTTGAAACGAGCCGGATTCCGCGGCACTCCCGCCGACGGCAGCGCCGTTGCCCGCTGCCGCATGTACACCGGCCCGACCGAGATCTATGAGGGCTACACAAAGTCCGTGTGGTCGGCGTTCCGCCCCGAGCCGGCCGCCTACGGCCTCATCGCCGTCATGCTCCTCGCCTACGTCGCCCCGCCCATTTTTGCCGTCGCGGGTCCGGATCGAGAGACCCGCCTTTGGGGTGTCGCCGGCTACGCCTCCGGAGTTGCCGGTCGAGCGGTCGTGGCGCGCCAAACGGGTGAGCGGATCTGGCCGGATGCCTTCACACAACCGGCGTCCATCGCTGCATTCGTCGGGCTCCTCGCCGCCTCCCTGCGTGGGCATCGCGCCGGCACACTGACGTGGCGAGGTCGGCCACTGCCGTGACCGCGATCGTCATCCTGGCCTACGCCGTTGGCGCGGCCATCGGCGTCCTGTCGGCCCGCAGCACCCATCTTGAGGACTCCTGGCGCATCATCATCCGCGCACAGATCCTGCTCGCCTCGGTCTTCGTGTCGCTCCTCGCCGCCTGGCGCCTGGCCGACATCGGAGATCTGCTGTGGCCGGTACTCGCTGCCATCCTGGCATTCGCCGTGATCATCACCGCGTGGTTCGTCACACCCGACGGACCCGATCGGCCTGGTCGGGCGGCGCTGCGGGGCTGGTCCGCGAGCCCGAACGGGGGCTTTTGGGTCATCCCGGTTGCCACCTCGGTCGCTGGTGCACCCGGTGCCGTGGTCGCCGTACTCGCGGATCGGGTCGTCGTCTTCATGTACTCCTCGCTCACCTGGGTACTGCGTCGCTACGCCCCGCGCCCGCAGCGCGTTCGGACCTCGTGGATTGATCAGGCACCACTCATCGCGCTTGCGGTGGGGCTGGCCCTGAATGCGGCATCGGACGCCCCGGAGTGGACCGGCACCGCCCTGGTGTGGACGGCCCCGCTCATGGCGCTCTCCGGTGCGGCGGTCTTCGTTGGCTCGGCGCTCCATCCGACCCAGCGCCTCCCGTGGCGCGCTGGGATGCGGGCCTGGCTCGTCCTGACCGGCGTACGCGTCGTCATCTTCGTCACCGCGGCCTTCTTCGCCCCCACTCCGGCAATCGCGATCATGCTGATCCTCTTCGCGTTCTCCATTCCTGCCTTCTTCCCACCGCAACTGTCCGTGCTCTACGGGTACGCCGATCCGGTGGTCGCCACCGCCGCACGTTGGGGCTGGATCTGGGGACCCGTTGGCATCGCCGCGGCGCTCGCGATTTGGCACGCCTAGGCTGACACCGTGGCTCGCGTTGTGGTGGTGGGTGCTGGCATGGGTGGCCTTGCCGCGGCCGCTCGCCTGCGCGTCAAGGGACATGACGTCCTCGTGCTCGAACAGGGTCCACGCGCCGGCGGCAAACTCGACCGCTTCGAGCGAGACGGGTTCGTCTTCGATTCCGGACCTAGCCTGCTGACGCTCCCAGCGGTCTACCGCGACCTGTTCCTCAAGACGGGCGCACCCTTCGAGGACGTCGTCGACCTGCAGCCCCTCGACACCGCGTTCGGCTACCGCTTCTCCGACGGCAGCACACTGGACCTGCCCGGCGTGGACCCCGGCCGCATTGCCGCAGCGATGGGACATCAGCTCGGCGGCCGCGCGCAGCAGGACTGGAATGACCTCATGGTGCGCGCCGGCGAGGTCTGGCGGATCACCCGCGGACCGTTCATCACCTCACCGCTGGCCGGTGCGAGCACCCTGATCAAACTCGCGACGGATCCGCGTGAGGTGCGGGCCGTTGCCCCGCTGACAACCCTGCGCAAACTCGGTCGGCGACATCTCGCGGACCCCCGCCAGGTGACGATTCTTGATCGCTATGCGACGTACCAGGGGTCCGATCCGCGTCGGGCACCCGCTGCCCTCATGACGATCCCTTACGTCGAGCAAGCGTTCGGTGCGTGGCACCTCGGCGGCGGCATCGCCACCCTCGCGGACGCCTTGACCACTCGCTGTCTCGAACGCGGCGTCGAGATCCGAACGGGTGCCGATGTCGCGCGCGTCGTCACGACGAGCACCGGTGTGACCGGCGTTCGGCTCAGCGACGGTGAACACATCGACGCGGACGTCGTCGTCGCCAACGTCGATGCGACCACGTTGTACGCCGACCTCATCGACGACCCGCGCGCCCGCAAGCCGCTGCGCACCGTGCGACGGGCAACGCCGTCGCTGTCCGGCTTCGTCATCATGGTCGGCGTCCGCGGCCGGACGGCCGGCACCACAACGTGTGGTTCCCCGCGGACTACGACGCGGAGTTCGATGCGGTCTTCGGTGGCCGACCTGTTGCCGACCCCACCATCTATGCCTGTGTGCCGGACGACCCCCGCATGCGCCCTGACGAGGATTCCGAGTCGTGGTTCATCCTCGTCAACGCTGCTCGAGATGGCTCGGTCGACTGGGGCCGGCAGCGCGAACACTATGCCGACCACGTGCTTGACGTCCTCGCCCGTCGCGGTGTCGACCTTCGGTCGCGGATGCTCTGGCGGGAGATCCGCACCCCGGCCGACCTCGCGTCGCGCTACCGGGCCCCTGGTGGGTCGATCTATGGCACGAGCAGCAACGGTATGCGTGCGTCGTTCCTGCGACCGGCCAATATTTCGCCAGTCCCGGGGCTATACCTCGTCGGTGGGTCATCGCATCCGGGCGGCGGCCTACCGCTGGTCGGGATCAGCGCCGACATCGTCGCCGAGGCGATCGGTCGCTCATAGAACCGTCGACGAGGTGTCGGCTCTACGAGCGGATGATGTGACGATGCGCGGCGAACTTTCCGGCTGTTCGTGCACCGGGTGATCGTTTCGCCGGAAAGTGTGGACCGGGTCCTCGCCGTTA
>CAYGMM010000038.1:0-17261 GCA_964351035.1 uncultured Actinomyces sp. | reverse complement strand
GATCGGTGATCTCCGCGGTGAGGCAGACAGCGATGGCAGGGGCGTGGAAGGTCCCGGTGAGATGCATGGCGAGCAGCGTGAGGCCCGTGCCGACAATGGCCAAGGGCAGGGTGGGGCCGGGCACCGCGGCCGCCGACAGTCCGATCGTCCCGGCGAGGGCGTAGGCGACCAGCACCCGGCCCGGACGCGATGCCGGCGAATTGGCCGTGGCGAAGACCAGGGCAAACGTCACCACGACCGGCAGCAGGATGGCTCCGCTGAGGTCGTTGCGCTCGGAGGTGAGCGAGTACAGCAGCAGGAGTACGGCGATGCCGAGTGTCTCGGCCGCGACGAGGGGGATCAGGCGGCTCCACGGTGGCCGCTCGGTGGGATCGGTGACCGGACGCACGCGGGAGAGCCCTCCATAACGACTCTGTCGCGGTTGCGTCATGGTTGTCACCATAGAGGCCAATTTGCCGGTGTTCGGGCACGGCGTCCCGTACCGTGACCGACATGCGGCGTCTCACCGTGACCGGGTGGCTCTTCGCGGTGCCCGGCATTCTTCTCGTTGCTGGCTGTGGGGGGCAGTCCGCGGATGTCTCCTCGAGCAGTGCGGCCACGTCAGCGGCACCGACGTCATCGTCGTCCTCCTCGGCGAGTTCTTCGGCGACACCGACGCCGACGTCCAGCACTCCCACGCCCTCGCCGACACCGACCGGTGCGCTCTTCGTCGACGTCGTCGAGGTCGATCTGGAGAAGTTCAACGCACTGATCGGTCAGCCCACGACGGCGGACCTCACCGCCGCGCTCCCACTCTTTGCCGATTCCGTACCAATGCCTGCCGGGGACATTTCCGGCGCCGGTTATTCAATGGACGCCTGGCAGGGTCGGGTCACGGACGAGCAGTTGCTCGGCCTCGACGTCAAACTCTCCCGCGGTGATCTGGAGAAGTTCGGCGGTGGGCTGCCGGAGGAGTGGAAGTTCAACTCCATCAGCACGACGGACACCACGGCCACGCTGGTGGCCACACGCACCGCGGACGGTCTCCGGCTGGGGGTCTCGACGTACTCCAAGCCCGACAAGGGCGGACCCACGACCCAGGTGTGGCTGGAGACGACCGCCGAGGCAATCGCCGAACCGGATTGGATCGCGACGCTGCCCGCCCTGGAGGGCGGTGAGATTTCCGCCGTGGGGGAGGGTGTCGGGGAGGTCCTCATCGACTACTTCCCGGCGGGCAAGGGTCTCGTCACCGTACGGTGGCGCTACGAGGGTGACCGCCTGCAGGAGATCCAGGACTACCTCATGAGCGGATCCCTGGAGGTGGCCGGCTTCGAACTCGTCGACCCTGATGCGATTCGGATTGGCGCGTCAGCGTTTGACGTCCGGGCCGGCGACTGGATGGGTGAGGTCGTCGTCGGCACGACCCAGTTCGAGGGCAACACCTTGACCGATCTGGTGTGGTTCCTGCAGAAGGAGTAGCCGATGGGCGAGGCGGTCTTCGAGGCCGGGGTGCCGTGCTGGGTCGACGTCATGGTGAACGACGTCGATGCTGCTCTGGCCTTCTACGCCGACGTGATGGGGTGGCGTGCCGGTGAGCGATCCGGGCCGGAGTTCGGCGGCTACGCGATGTGGTTCGCCGATGACGTGCCCGTGGCCGGGGTCGGTCCTATCAACGGCGACTATCCGCCGTCGTGGACCGTGTACGTCGGGGCGCCGGATCTGGACGCGACGTTGGGCTCGGTGTCGGCACTCGGCGGGCAGGTCTTGGCGCCAGCGATGACGATCGGACCGCTCGGCCGGATGGCGGTCCTCGCTGATCCCGCGATGGCGGTCTTCGGGCTGTGGGAGGCCGCGGATTTCAGTGGTTTCGCTCGCGTGGGTGAGCCCGGGTTCCCCGCGTGGTTCGACGTACAGTCAACCGATGTCGACGCGACACGGGCCTTCCTGCGTGAGCTCTTCGGCTACACCGAGTCCGTGCCTGATCCGGCGCCACCGATGGCGGACTACCGGCAACTCGATATCGGTGGGCGACCGGTCCTCGGATCGATGGGGGCCTTCGCCGTGCCGGTGTCGTTCTGGATGACGTACTTTGCCTCGGCCGATGTGGATGGGTCCGTGGCTCGCGCGACGACCGCGGGTGGGACGTTGCTCAATGGCCCCGAGGACACACCATTCGGACGGATGGCCACCCTCGCTGATCCGGAGGGTGCGGTCTTCTCGCTCGTGGGGGTCTAGGCCTGCGCGTCAGTGGACGTCTTCGCGCCCTTGACGAGGCTGTCGATCGACTCTTGGTGCGTGTCGTCGTCCCAGACGATGGGCCCGCCGACCAGGCGCTTGTCGTCTGCGGCCACATCGTGCGCGATCGTCAGCGTGCCGCGCGCGATCTGCGTCGTACCGTTGCGGCTGACCCACACTTCAACGGGCACCGTGCCCTCGAGTTCAACTTCGAGCGGAAGCGAGAAGCGACCACCTTCGCGGTGCAGGTCGACTGTCTGGGCCGCATGGCCATCGACGACGGCGGGTTCGGTGACGGGCACGCGCTCGAGCCGGCGCTTGATGTAGCGCGGACCGGTAAGCACGGCCCAGAAGACGAGCAGGCCGCAGATGATGGCGAGCACCTGCGGGCTGCGCACCCAGGTGAGAGCGGTGCCGGCGTTTGGCACGTGCAGGATCTCGCGCCCGCCAATGGCGTCATTTTGGATCAACCAGGGGTCGATGCGCGGTTTGTTGTCACCTTGCGCGTACCAGCCATCCTCGGCGTTGCCGGAGACCAAGCGGTGGACGATCAAGCCGTCCGTCGAGCCCTGGATGCCGTAGAGGATGACATCGCCGATCTGCCAACCCTCGTCATTCCAGGCCAGGACGAGATCGCCGGTGTGGTAGTTCGGCTCCATCGACGTACCGGAGACCGACACCCAGGTGGCCTTGCCGCCGAGTGTTGCCGGCCAGGCCAAGATGCCGATGCTGATGACGAATGCGGCGGTGAAGAGTCCGCTGGCGATCATCCAGATGCGGCGGGCCTTGCTGCCGGGGCGGCGTATCTCCTGCAGCAGCGTCATGGCGTCTCCACGATGAAGGTAGACCAGGCGGCATTCTTTGCATTCGGTCCGTCCACGAAGAGGCCCACGTCCCCATATGTGCGCCACGCCGAGTCCTGCGAGGGCGATGCGGTGTAGCTAAGCGTTGTCGATCCGTTGGTCGCGGTGTAGGTGCCATGGTCGTAGGTGAAGGTCCACGTGCCTATCGCGGAGGAAGTAGCACTATCCAGCGTGGCCCAGTTGCCGTTGTGCAGACGCGCGATCTCAACGTCGCCAGTGCTCAGGAAGCGAAGGGCGACGCCGGTCTGGGTTGCTTGGTCCGCCTGCATGATGAGTCCAAATTGGCCAGCACCCTCCAGGGTGATCTGGGAGGTAATGCGAGTGGTGGGGATGGAGATCCAGGGGAGTGTCGCAATACTCATGGGCGTGTTGTTTTTGGCGGCCTCGCATTGGCCTCCGGTGACATCAAAGACTTTCGCTGGCGCTGACCAGATCTGGCCATCTGCGAGGGTCCGACCGTCGAGATCGCTCTTGCCCGATCCGGCGAAGCCGTCGCTCATGGAGCCGATGACGCCGGGCTCGCCGTGCTGGGCGTAGAGGTCGGCGCTGCTGATGCCGCCGAGCCCCGCGGCGAATCCGGTGGTGGTGGGGAAAAGGATGAGGGCGCCGACGAGCCCGAGCCCGCCGACGACCCCCATCCTCGTGGGCACGGGACTAGCCCACGATCGCCACGGCGATGCCCGTTACGAGCTCGCCGTCTACGTTGTCTGCGCTCACGTTGATTGACATGGCGCCACCAACGATGGTGGTCGTGCCCGTGTCATCGAGCAGGGAACTGCCCCCTGCTCCGCTCAGGGTCAGTGAGTAACTCAAGTTGTTACACGTAGAGTCAAGGCCGGTCAGATCGATAGTGGCCACCTTGTAGGTGCTGAGGCTGGGCTGGTAGGCCACGGTGTAGTCGACATCTATCGAGTTCTGTGTCGTCTGGCAACTGGCGACGACGGCGTTGTCTACGCCAACACTCTCGCTGGTGATGCCGCCCAGCGATGCAGCAGAAGCGGAGACTGCCCCGACGGCGACAATGCCTGCGGCGCCGGCAAGAACAATGCGATTCACGCGACCCTCCCGAGGTCCAAAAACAACTTGGTCCCCGGCACGCCTTGAGGAGTTTCCCCCAGACGCGATGTTGCGCACCCGCCGGCCGGTAGCAGGCGTCACCCGTGGCGCTCGTCAATTGGTGACAGGTCAACGGTAGGGACCCCTCGCGGGGCGTGTCAACGTGAATCGTCCGGTTATCGGAAGCCGAGTCGGTTTGCTCAGTGGGATTCGGCCGGCGTGTCAGAGTGTTGGCGTGAACGAGATGAACCCGTTGACCCGGGCGATCGGCCTCGTGCTGCTGATGATCGGCGGCTTCTGGTTCTTCATGGGCATCGGCGTCATCGACGGCAGCGTTCTGTCAAATAGTCCCATCGGCACCGGCCTCGGCGTGATCTTCCTCGCTGGCGGCGCCTTCGTGCTGTGGCGCGGCTGGGTCCCCAACGGCGGCCGGACCGGCGGCGAGGCCCGACCCGCGTCTGCTGACGACACCCCCGGAGATCGGCCGTCGGACTCAGCGGATGGCCCGTCGTCCTAGCGAGATGTGACATCGGTACACGAAAACGAGACTTAGTGATGGCGCTAACCCTTGTTATCGCGAACAAATGAGATGGAGTGGTCCGCTGCCGGGATCTGGGGCGAGTCCACGGGGACAAACGGTCGATAACCCCCCAAAAGAACTACCCCTCGACCGTTTCTCCCGCTAAGCGGGAGAAACGGTCGATAGGGGTTGTTGGTGGGCGATTATCGACCATTTGTCCCTCCCTCGAGACCTCCCCATCGCGCACCCCAGTGCCAGGAGCGGCGGGGGGAGAGTTTCGGCGGGGGCTAAGTGTCCGTGGGGTGTCGGGAGCGGCGGAGGGAGAGTTACGGCGGTGGCTAAGTGTCCGTGGGGTGTCGGGAGCGGCGGAGGGAGAGTTACGGCAGCGGCTAAGTCTCCGTGCGGTGTCGGGAACGGCGCAGGGAGAGTTACGGCGGCGCTGGGCATCGCGGCACCACAATGGCGGCTATGGAATCCGAAGTCCTACGCCTGACCACGGGCGATCGCCTCACCACCGATATCACCGGAGCGGTCGCGCGGTTCTGTGCCGACAAGGGCGATGGCCTATGCAGTGTCTTCGTCCCCCACGCCACCGCCGGTGTCGCCATCTTCGAGACCGGAGCTGGTTCGGAGGAGGACCTCGAGCTCATCTTGGAGTCCATGCTTCCGCGATCGGCGGCGTACCAGCACCGCCACGGCTCACCGGGCCACGGGCGGGACCACGTCCTACCGGCCCTCATCTCGCCGAGCATGGTGATCCCGGTCCTGGGTGGTCGACTCACGCTTGGCACCTGGCAGAGCGTCGTCTTCGTCGACTCGAACGCCGATAACCCCCAGCGCGAGGTCCGTCTGTCGTTCCTCGCGAGCGCATGACACCCGCCACAAGCCGCCGGTAGCCTCACCGCACGGGTCAACGTGGGAGGTATTCGGCATGCGACGCTGGCTGATCGGCGGAGCGGCACTTGCCGTCGGAGTCGCTCTGCTGCCACTCCCCGCGCAGGCGATTCTGCTCACCCCCACCGAGCCGAACCGACAGTGCGGCTGGCCCATCGCCTACCCGGGCGATGCCAATTACGCCTACCCCGACACTAACGCCGCCTACTTCGTCCAGGCCGCCGTCTTCCAGATGGACGATCCCGGCGAGAAGATCGTGATCACCGGCAAGGACCCCAAGGCCCGCTATTGGTCCATGCAGACCTACCGCTTCTCCGACTCCTCACTCGTCGACTCCGTCAACGACACGCAGGTGAAGCGCACCGGCAAGGGCAAGAAGCGCAAGTGGACCGTCACCGTCGTCCCGCAGGCGGACGACAACGGACGCAATCCCAACGTCCTGTCGGCCTCTGCCTGGAATGGCACCGACCTGAGCAATCTGACCGTCGTCATGATGCGCGTCTACGTCTCCGAGACCAGCACCGCATCGGGCGGCCCGCTGCCCAAGGTCACCATCAAGTCGGGCAAGGGCAAGAAGGGCAAGACGATCAAGCTCAAGACGTGCAATCCATCCCAGGTGGGTCCTCCGGAGAACCGGCCGGTGCTTGAGCCCGCCGTCGGTGCATCCGATCGATTCATTCGGGGTGAAGCCGAGCGCTTCTACGCCAACGCCGACACCTCCTACCTGGCCGCCCAAAAGGCCTACGACCCTGAGTCCATCCTGGTCGTCACCGGCAAGGCGCCGCGCGCTCCCAAGGACGTGCGCTACTGGTCGCTGTGTCAAAACGTCAACGCCGGTGAACTCCCCGTCGTGGACTGCTTGCGTGACGACGAGGTGAGCACCGATGCCGATGGCACCTATCGCATTGCGGTCGTGGCCCCGGACCAGATCGCATCGGCCGACCGAGACCAGTACGCCGGGGTGGACTTCCTGGACTGGAGCACCGTCGCGGGCCCGGTGCAGGAGGACGCCTTCCTCCTCTACCGCAACCTGCTCCCCGCGAAGAACTTCGCCGGGGCCGTCACCCGGGTGCCCTACAACGAGTACGCCGACGAGTACCTCGGCGACTACGCGCCACGCCTGGAGACCATGACCCGTGCGGAGTTCGACGCGGCCTTCCGCGCGACGTCGTGAATAACCTCACTCGCCGTCAGGTCCTCGCCGGTGCGGCAGGTGCCGGCGCGACCCTGAGCCTCAGTGCGTGCGGGTCGACGACAGGGGGTAGGCCGATCGACGTCCCCGTCGATGCGACGCTTGCCGCCGCCAGCACCGATGCCCCGTCGTTCGTGATCATCCTGAGCGACGATCATCGCGCCGATCACCTGGGCCTGACCGGTGTCGCGCCCGGTCTGCGCACCCCCAACCTCGACCGCATCGCGGCCGAGGGAGTGCGCTTCACCGACTCCACGGTGACCACAGCCCTGTGTAGCCCCTCGCGCGCCAGCTTCGTCACCGGCGAATATGCGAGTCGCCACGGTGTCGTCAACAACATGACGGACTGGAATCCCGGTAACACGACCTTTTTCGAGAGCCTCGCTGCGGCCGGCTATCGCTGCGGCTACATCGGCAAGTGGCACATGCCCGGCAGCCTTCCGGACCTGCGCGGTGTCGACACCTTCATCACCTTCACCGTCGACGAAGGTCAGGGTGTCTACTTCGATTGCCCGCTCGTGATTGATGGTGTCGAGACACCGCGGCCCAATACCTATGTCACCACCGACCTCACCGATCTGGCGCTGGAGTGGCTTGCGGCAGGTGATCCAGATCAACCGACCTGCCTCGTGCTGGCGCACAAGGCCGTGCACCAGCCGTTCCTCCCGCCCCCTGACCTGGCCGGGGTCTATGACGATGTGCCGCTGATGCCGACGCCGCCCGAGGGCTTCACCTGGGAGACCCTGCTCGAACGCAACGTGTGGGAGGGCACCGCCGGTCGCCTGGAGGATGTCTACCGCCGCTATTGCGAGACCCTGCTCGGCCTGGACCGCGAGATCGGCCGCGTTCTGGAGTACGTCGACACCAGTGCACGGGCGGACAACACCGTCGTCATCTACACCAGTGACAACGGCTACTCCTGGGGTGAGCAAACGCTGACCGGCAAACGCTGGGCGTACGACGTCAGCGCCGATATTCCCCTGCTCGTGCGCTGGCCCGCCGGCATCGAAAGCCCTGGCACCGTGCGCGAAGGCGCCGTACAGAACATCGACCTCGCGCCGAGCCTGCTCGACATGGCCGGCCTCTCGATCCCGGGCACTATGCAGGGGCGCAGTTGGGCCCCCCTGCTCGGCACCGATGACCCGCAGTGGCGACCGGCCGCCTACTACGAGTACTTCGCTGACTATCCGTACCAGGTGCCCCCCAACCAGGCGATCCGCACGCCGGAGTGGCTCTACATCGAATATGAACGCGGACTACCGCCCGAGCTGTACGCGCGCGTCGACGATCCCGACCAGCGCGCCAATCTGTACGGCGACCCCGGAACCGAACAGATCGTCGGCGAACTCTCCGCGGCACTCGCACAACTGCGGGCGACAGCGTCATGACGTCGGTGATCGACGAGGTGGTAGCACCGGCGCGACCGCGCCCGTGGCACATCGCGGCGCCCGCGATCATCAGCGTTGCCACCATCGTCGTTCTGACCCTCGTCATCACCTGGGGCTGGGGGCAACCGGAGAGATTTGGTACCGACGGTGTCTATCGCGCCGTCATGAATATCGCGGTCCTCGCCCGCCTCGGTCCCGTCTACCTCGCCGCCCTCATCGTGTGGCCGGCGATGCGCTTGCGCGGTGCAAGCATTCCCTGGGCCGCCGTAGGCGCCCTATCCTCTGCTCTCACCTTCGGGATTGTCGGCGCGATTGGCTCATTGACCTACTTCCCGCCCGCGCAGGCTGCGTACTACGTACTCAACCCGATGGTGGTGGCGGCCATGGGCTCGCAGATCGGTTGCTCCGCGATCGGTGAGGTCTACGTGCGCTGGCGACGCGGCGGCCTGCCCGCCCTGCGTAGCGGCCGCTTCTGGGTCGTCGCCACACCCATCGGCATTGCGGGGTTCGTCCTGTTCTACGTCGGCGTCATCTGGGATGGCGGCAGCCACTGGTTCTACCTGTGGATACGCGGCTTCATGGCCCTCTTCGGCACCGGCCAGTAGCGCGGAACGGGCTCCGACCTGAACGCCGGGTCACGATCCTGTCGCAGATGTCCGAGACCGCGTGTGTCTGCTCGCATCACCGGCCGGGGGGCCCGACGGTAGGGCACGTGGCACACGACGAATCCTCGGAGCTAAACGCCGGCACCAGTGAACAGACGCAGACGGACAACATCGAGCGGCTCATGGCCGCGGTCGGACAGGCGCAACTCTCCGCCGGATATCCCGTCAACGAGGTCAACGAAACCCTCGGCAAGATCTCCAAGGCCTACGACCGGCCGCAACTCACCGGCTATGTCCTACCCAACGCGGTGTTCGTCGACGACGAGCGGACCGGTCGAGCGCGTGTGCTCACCAGTGACATCGGCTCGATGCGTCTGGATCAGGCGACTCAGGTGCATCGCGTCACCCGCGACGTCATCAACAAGGTCCTGTCGCCGGTCCAGGCCATGGGCAAGATCGCGGACATCGACACCATGCCCGCGCGCTTCCCGCAGTGGATGGTCGTCGTGGCCAACGGCTTCACCGCGGCCGGGTTCGCCCTGGTCTTCCGGGTGAGCCTGTGGGGCGTGCTCATTGCCGGCGTCCTCGGCGCACTCGTCGCGCTCGCCCTCGCGCTCACTGCGAGTCGCCCGACCCTGTCGGCTCTCGTCCCCTTTGCCTCGGCGTTCCTCGCCTCCTTCGTCGTCTTCACCGCGAGCGCATATTTCGACGCCGAAGTTCAACCCGTGCGCGTGGTGGCCGCACCGATCATCACCCTCATCCCCGGTGTCGGACTGACGCGTGGCACCCAGGAACTGGCCAACAATCAGATCGTCTCCGGCGCCTCGCGGCTGGTCAGTGCCACGGTGCAGATCCTCGTGCTCACCTTCGGCATCCTCACCGGCGCCCGTCTCGCGCCGCTGGATAGCTATAACTTCGTCGACCTGACCGACGCCCTGCTGCCGTGGTGGGCCGCATGGATCGGTGTGCTGGTCTTCGCCGTCGGCCAATCCATCGTCTCCAACGAGCCCCGCGGAGCCATCCGCATCGTCGTTCTGCTCCTGCTCGCGACGTACGGCGTCCAGACCCTGGTTTCAGCGACGATCGACCCCATCCTGGCGTCAGGTGTGGCTGCCGGTGCGGCCCTGCTCGGCGCGACGCTCGTCCAACGTCGATCCCGGCGCGGATTCCCGGCCTTCGCGCTCTTCGAACCGGTCTTCTGGCTCCTGGTCCCCGGCTCCCTCGGCCTCGTAGCCCTCACCCAGGAGTTCGCCGCGCGCGATGCGGCACTGACTCAACAGGTGGATAGCCAGGGGGCCAACTCATCATCGGTCATCGGACTCACGACCGGCACCGACGTGCTGGCCGTCGCGGCTGGCACCATCATCGCGATCACCATCGGCATGCTGGTCGCCAGCGCGATCGCCCGACTGGTCCCCGACCGCGCGGACGAGCCGATCAAGCGGTAGCCGACCCCCGGACCTCCTGCCTCGAGCCACCATCGGCGTGCCGTTCCGGCGACGCGCCGCAGGCCTATGGCAGGGTCGAACCTCCCATGACCGCCACCGCCCCGACGATTGAGCCGACCGGCCCGCTGCTGCGTCGTTGGCAGGTCGAGGCGTTGCGCCGGTACGGCGAGGCCGGTGCCCGAGACTTCCTCGTGACCGCGACGCCGGGAGCGGGCAAGACGACCTTCGCGCTCACTCTCGCCTCCCGCCTCCTCCACCAGCGTGCCGTGCAGCGGGTCATCGTCGTGGTGCCGACCGACCACCTGCGCGGCCAGTGGGCGGACGCTGCGGCCCGGCTGGGCCTGTGGCTTGACCCCGACCTGCCCAACTCGGTCGGGCCGGTCCGTGACGGCACCCAGGGCTATGTCGCGACCTACGCCCAGGTGGCGACCAAGCCGATGCTCCATCGCAGCCGCACCGAGGCGAAGTCGACGCTGGTCATCATGGACGAGATCCACCACGCCGGAGACGGCCTCACCTGGGGCGATGGGCTGCGCGAGGCGTTCGACCCGGCCAAGCGACGACTGGCCCTCAGCGGCACCCCCTTCCGCACCAAGGCCGACGAGCGCATCCCCTTCGTGCGCTACGAGGAGGACGACGAGGAGGTCCGTTCGCTCTCGGACTACTCCTACTCCTACGGCGATGCGCTCGCCGATGGCGTCGTACGCCCGGTTGTCTTCGCGGCCTACACCGGTGTCTCGCGCTGGGTAAACGACGCCGGCGATGCCTTCGCCGCCACCCTGGGCAGCGGCACCAAGCGCGACGAAGACAAAGCGTGGCGCACGGCTCTGTCACCGACCGGTCGCTGGGTCCCACATGTCATCGCGGCCGTGGACGAGCGGGTCCAGGCACAGCGGGCTGCGGGGATTGACGATGCGGCCGGCATCATCTTGGCCAACGATCAGGAGACCGCCCGCGCGTATGCCGCGATCGCCGAAAAGGTGACTGGTCAGGCTCCCGCCGTCGTGCTCTCTGAGGACGCCGATGCCTCCGAGCGGCTGAGCAACTTCACCAACGGCCGCACGCGACTCGTGGTGTGCGTGCGCATGATCAGCGAGGGTGTCGACATCCCGCGTGCGACGACTCTGGGCTACCTCTGCTCGGCGCGCACGCCCCTCTTCTTCGCCCAGGCGGTGGGTCGTGTGGTTCGTTCCCGGGGTGGACACGAGTCCGCGTCGGTCTACCTGCCGGCCGTGCGACCACTGCTCGCCCTTGCTGCGGAAATGGAGGCGGCGCGCAACGCCGTCGTGCGGGTTCAGCCGAGCGATGGCCATGACATGGAGCCGGAGATCGAGCGGATCGAGGGCGGCGGTGAAGGCTGGACCGCGCTCGATGCGGACGCTCAGTTCGCGCACGTGCTGACCAGTGGCCGCGCGATCACTGCCGCGACCCTCGACATGGACGACGACGCCGTCGACTACCTAGGCCTTCCGGGACTGCTCAGCCCGGAGGACATGGCGACGGTTCTGGCGGCTCGCGATGCCAAACTGCGCCGACATATCGAGGCGGTGAGTGATGAGCCGAGCGCCGCACCGAGCACCTGGCGTGACACGGCAGGCGTGCGCAAGGACATCCATCGCATGGTGAGCGTGCTGGCGGCCAAGAGTGGCAAGCCGCACAGTCAGGTGCACGCGGAGGTGCGTCAGGCGGTGCCCGGCCCCCCGACCTCGGTCGCCGACTACGACACGCTCGTGGCCCGGCACGACTATCTGCTCGCGCGGGTCACCTGAGTGGGTTGACAGTCCCGGGCACAGCCGATCGGATGAGGGCATGTCCCCCCGTCGCGTTGCCATCGCTTCCGTTGTCCTGGCCTCCAGCGTTCTCGCCGGCACCGCGCTCGCGGCTCCGGCGACGATGGCGGCCTCGCCCCTTGAGCCGACGGCCGGCCCTGCACCTAGGGCGGCGGTGGCTACCGGCGACGACGTCACCTTCACCGCCGTGCTGCCGTACGACGCCCAGGAACTGCGCAGGGTAGCCCGCAAGATCTCGGCTCCCGGCAACAAGCGCTTTCGCTCGTTCCTCACTGTGTCGGAGGCGGCCACGCAGGTGGGTGCCAGCTCCCAAGCCCGGCGAGCCCTGAAGGACCGCGCGGCAGACCTCGGGATTACGGCGGTGATCGACGCGACGGGGCTGACCGCGCAACTGACGGCGTCCGAGAGCGTCTGGACATCGATCTACGGTCAGGAGTTCCTCTATGTGTACGCCGCACCGGCGGGTGCGATCTCCGCGTACCTCCCGGAGAAGGACAACCAGTCGATATACGCCCAGGATGTGCCCGCCGCTCTCGGCGGGGTCGTGAGCAAGATCTTCCCGATCGACACGCAAATCGTGCCGCAGGCATCGACGGCGATGGACCGACCGATCAATGAGGGCACGCCCTTCGGTCCGGGCGCCGATTGCTTTGATGACACGACGCTGCCGTACACGTATTCGCCCAACCAACTCCACGTCCCGTATGGCACGACCGACCTGCATGACCGCGGCATGCAGGGCAAGGGCACCAACCTCGCCATCATCGGCGTCGGCGAGACCTTCAGTGAAGGAATGGCGGAGGAGGCCGGTGCCTGCTTCGACTACCGCGCGGCACCGATCAACTTCGTCGGCGCGTCGGGGATCGGGTCTGAGCCCGTCTACGGCGGCCCCGGCACCGGTATCGAGAGCAACCTCGATGTGCAGGCCTCCGGCGCCGTGATTCCGGCTGCGGAGGCCGTCACTTTCATCGAGACGATGGGGGGCGTGTCGTTCATCCAGAACCTCATCCAGGGCTACACGACAGCCTTGGCCAAGGTCCATCCCGATGTCATCACGTTGTCCTACGGGGCGTGCGTCGCCGAACTGAAGGAGAGCGGGGACTGGCCAGCGCGCAAGTATCTCGACGACCTCTTCGCGCTCTCCGGCATCGTCGGTACGTCGGTGCTCATCGCCGCGGGCGATAGTGGTTCAAGCGGCTGCCTCCACGGCGGCGGCACCGATGCGTCGTTGCAGGCGGCCTACCCGGCTTCGTCGCCGTGGGCAACGGCCGTGGGTGGCTCCCGCATCATCCTGGGTCAGGACAACGAGCGCGTGAACGAGGTCGTGTGGAACTCGACCACGTGGGCGCCCGGCCTTCTCGCCGGGGGCGGAGGCTCGCCGACTCCCTACCCGTCGCCCTGGTACCAGGGATCGGTGAGCAACGCCGACCGCCGCATGGTGCCGGACTTTGTGGCGCATGCCGCGATCAGCCCAGGGTGGCCGGTGGCCATGACGGCCGAGCAGTTCGAGACCTTCACCGGCCGCCCGCCAGCGGGCGGAGCGACATGGGGGATGGGGTCGGTCGGCGGTACGAGCGCGGCCTCGCCATTCACCGCGGCGAACTTCGCCCTCCTCGTGGCGAAGAAGGGTCGGCTGGGATTCCTTAACCCGTGGCTGTACTCGCTGGTGAAGAAGGATGTCCGACCAGCCTTCTTCGACATCGTCGACGGCAACAATCAGGTGGACCCTGAGCCGGCGTGCTGTGCGGCCGTGCGGGGGTACGACACGGCCAGCGGGCTCGGTGCCCCTGAGTTCGACGTGCTGCTGGGGCTCGTCGACTAGGCCTGTCGCATCAGCAGACCCAGCGCGCTTTCCAGCACGAGCAGTGCGCCGAGACGCACGGTGCGGCCATCCGGTGCGTCGGCGTTGGCGTCGATCTCGGTGATGTCGACCGACCGCACCTTGGGCGAGTGTGCGGCGTAGTACGCGAACTGTCGGAGCTCATCAGCGCCGATGCCGCCAGGCGCAGACGCGGGGCAGCCGGGGACCTCGGCCCGGTCGCACACATCGACGTCGAGGTCGACGTGCACTGGACCACCTCCCTGTGTGGCAATGCTGAGTGCGTGCGCCATCACGTCCTGGGCCGAGCGGCGCCGGAGTTCGTCGCGAGTGATCACCGTGATGCCGAGATCGCGCGCTCGGGCGGCGTACTCGCGGGAGTTGCTGAAGTCGGCAATGCCGATTTGTACGACGTTGCGCCCGGGCAGGCCGGCCTCGATCAGGCGGCGTACGGGGGAGCCGTTGCTGGAGCCATCGCGCAAATCATGATGGGCGTCGAGGGTCACGAGCCCGGCCGAGGCCAGGGCATTACCGAAGACGCCGCGCGCCACGGCGTAGGTGATCGAGTTGTCGCCGCCGAGAGCGACCAGCAACTGCGAGGCAGAAGTCAGATCCGCCACTCTCGCCATGACGCGGCTCTCACCTTCGGGCCCGTCGGGCTCGTGCACGTCGCCCGCGTCGAATGCGGTCAGATCGAGCAGGTCGGCGTCGTGGGTCCACGAGTAGGTCGAGTAGCGCGCCAGCGCCTCGCGAATGGCGTGCGGAGTGAGGTGTGCGTGAGTGGGGCTGAGCGACGTCCGCGAGGCCGGAACTCCCAGCAGCGTGAAGTCGGACGCTGGGATGTTGTCGGTGGTGAACCAGTGGCGGGCTCGAGGCCACCGCGGATCGTCGGTCATGTTGGCAGTCTGTCGCATGTGTGCGATGAGTGCTGCTCCCTTGGGGCACCTGCTGAGGTTCCCCGGATTCCCCTCGGAAACACCGCCGGCTGACGTGCTACGGCGAATTCGGTCCGATAGTCGAAGTGAGCCCGTCGAACGTCGGGTGGAATCGCTGGGAGGCAGCATGACCGGTCATCGATCAACATCCCGGGTGGTGGCAGCGGTCGCTGCTGGCGCTCTTGTGCTCACCGGAGTCGCTGTCGGCGTGGGCGTTGCCCAGGCTGGCTCGTCGTCCAATGGCCTCTCCATTCAGGATCGTGATGATCGCCCAAAGCCGGACAAGCCCAATAAGCCGGGCAAGCCTGATCGTCCCGATGACCAGGATCGTCCCCATGACTCTGTCGGCGAGCCGGGCGACCCGACCAGTGATCGGTGGCTGGAGAGCGTTGTGACGCGAACGGTGACGCCGGAGGCGCAGGCCGCCTTCGATGCCGCTGTTGACGCGGCCCACGACGCACTTGACCTTGCCCTTGACGAGGCGGGCCGCGATCGCGATGCCCGCGACGCCGCCAAGTCGACCTACCGCGCCGCAGTCCAGGTTGCGGTGACCGCGTTCGATACTGCGACGCTGCCGGCCGATCAGGTACAACCGGTTGCCGACTACCGCGCTGCCATCGCTGCAGCAGTGGTGGCCAAGTCCGATGCTGATGATGCGGCCAAGGCGGCCTTCAAGGCGGCCAAGGCCGACGCCAAGAGTGCCTTCAAGGCGGCCAAGGCTGCTGCCACAACTCCGGAGGAGCGCCGTGCGGCAGCCAAGGGCTACCGCGCCGCGGTGAAGGCCGCGAACTCGGCGTATCGCGAGGCGAAGGCCACCGCGCGGACGGACAAGACCACTGCCATCGAGGCGGCCCGAGATGCGCTTGTCGCTGCACTCGGTGTCACGCCGACCCCTGAGCCCACTCCGGAACCCACGCCTGAGCCCACCCCCGAGCCGTCTCCGACTCCTGAGCCGACTCCCGAACCCACGCCGACGCCTGAGCCGACCCCCACGGCCTAGCCGGTCTTCCATCAAGCACCTTCTGCCGCGCTTGCACCACGCGAAGACGCGGCAGAGGGTGCTTGATTCGTTTCCGACGGACCTTGGTCCCGGTTGCCGTGGGCGGATAGGCCCCGGTGTTGCTCACGATTTCGTTGCATGGAACCCGTCCCCGTGAATCACTCGTCTATCGCGTGCCTTTGGCCCTTGGCTTGCCCACGTTTCCGGCGTACACCGGAGGTATGCGTACTTCGACGCCGTCACTGAAGCGCATCGCGCTCGGCGCGGGTCTCACGGCGACCGCGCTGGTCATGAGCGGATGTGTGTTCCCGTTCGGTGGCGTGGGGTCGTCTGGTTCGAGTTCGAGCTCGAGTACGACGTCCAGCACTCCGCCCACCTCATCTGCGCCCGCTGATGGCGCACTGCTCGGCATTGACAACGCGCGACCAGCGGTTGTGCGGATTCAGGCCGAAGGTTCCTATGTCGATCCCGTTGATGGGCGCATCGATTCCGGCTGGTCCGGGTCCGGCTTCATCGTCGATTCCGAAGGTCATGTCGTCACCAATGCTCACGTCGTTGAGGGCGCGGGCCTGCTCCGCGTGAGCGTTGAGGGGCAGAGCGGCACGGTGACCGCGCGGGTGCTCGGAGTCTCCGAGTGCAACGACCTCGCCGTACTTGATCTCAGCGGCGATGGCTACTCATACCTGGCCTGGCACGAGGGCGACGTGCAGGCGGGCACTGACATCTACGTCGCTGGATTCCCCCTCGGCGATCCCGAGTACAGCTTGACCCGAGGCATCATCTCCAAGGCCAAGGCGGACGGCGACTCCGACTGGGCCTCGCTGCCCTTCGCGCTTGAGCATGATGCCGCGATCCAGCCAGGCAATTCCGGTGGACCGCTGCTCGACTCCGAGGCACGTGTGGTGGGCGTCAACTATGCGTCGTCGAGCCCGACCAACACCTCGCAGTTCTTCGCGATCCCCGGGACCGTGGCCCAAGATGTCGTCGCCACCTTGATCACCGGTGAGGACGTCGAGTCCCTCGGTATCAACGGATTCGCCTGGTACGACGCCGAGGCGGACGTGGGCGGCATCTGGGTGTCCGGCATTCGCGCGGGTAGCGCGGCAAGCAACGTCGGCATGGAGCCGGGTGACATCCTGCTGTCGCTGGCCGGCCGCGAGGTCGTGAACGCCTCCGACAATGCAACGAAGCGCGGCTACTGCGACGTCCTGCGGACGCAGGGCGACACCAGCGCCATGGAGATCACGGTCTATCGGCCGTCCACCGGGGAGTTCCTCGAGGGTGAGATCAACAATGCGGCCAAGCCGCTGGTCGTGACCGGTACGACCGCGCCGGACACGCCGGACAACAACGGCGGAACCGATAACAACAACCAGACCTCGGTCCCGTCGGGCTATCGACTCGTGACGGACGCCAGCGGTCGCCTGACTACGGTCGCACCGACCGGTTGGAGCGAGAGCAAGACCAACATCGACACCGACTGGGGCAAGGCGTCTGTCCTCGAGATCACGACGGACTCGAGCAACTTCATTGCTGG
>CAYGMM010000037.1:0-17362 GCA_964351035.1 uncultured Actinomyces sp. | reverse complement strand
GCGGCGCACGCGAGTTCCACATCCTCACGTGGGACAACGCCGGCCTGCGCGCTCGCCCGGACTCCTACCTCGCCGTCTACGCGCGGGTGGCAGCCGACGCGATCATGCATGACGATGAGCAACGACACCGCGAACGCCGCGAGCCCGCACCCCATCAGCCGCCGCCCGCGACGCGCGTGCGCGTCCGCGAGATCGGCGTTCTCGATTCCACCGAGCAACTGCTCATCGACGTCGCACCGGACGATCTGCGCTCGGCGTTCCCGGAGTTGGTCACCCCGGCCCTGCCCGTGCTCGCCGGCGGCTCCTTCAATCCCGGCAGCCGGTGCGCGGAGTGCACCGCCCGCAACACCTGTCCGGCGCTCCCACGAATGCCGGGTGTCTTCGGCGTCGCCGGATCCAGCACCTGGACACGCGCCCTCGCGCCCAATGACCTCACGGCGGCCCGGGTGTGCACCTGGCAGGTGCACCTGCAGCGCGAGCTCTCACTGCCGCGGGCGCGCCAGGAGACCACGGCGGCGATGGAGCGCGGCTCCAATCTGCATACGTGGCTCGAGCACGCGCACGGCCGCTTCATTCCCTGCTCGGAGGAGGACCTTCCGATGCCCGGCGAGGGCATCGGTGAGGTGGCCGAGCGGCTGGGCTGGACCCCGGAGCAGTACGCCGCGCTGCGTCCCTATCTCGTCGCCCATCAACAGGGCTGCCCGCTGCGCGCTGATGATGTCGCCGAGGTGCGGCCCGAGCGCTCACTCACCGCGTGGGACACCGATGCCGACGTCATCATCAGCACCCGTGCCGACCTCGTCCTCGACACCTCCGCTGGCATCGTCGTCCGCGAGACGAAGAGCTTGGCCGAAGCCCCCGAGGAGGCCTCCACCGCGGAGTTGCTCGAGCGCTATCCGCAGGTCGCGGTGACGCTGTGCATGCTGGCGGATGGACTCGATCCGCTCACCGGAGAGGTGTCCGCGTCGTCGACTCCCGCGGTCGTCCAGTTGGAGATGCTGTGGCCGGGTGGCCAGATGGTCCGCACCTTTGATGCTGCTGACCCGGATGTGGTGCTGCGCGCCCGTGCCGTGGTGGCCGAGGCCGTCGACACGATCATCTACACCGAACCCACCCCCAACGTCGGCCGCTGGTGCAGTTGGTGTCCGGTCTCGCGCTGGTGCCGCGCGCGGGCTGGCGCCGAGGTGATCGAGTTGACCGCCGTGGACGCGGCGGAGACGATCGCGAGCGGACCTGAGCCGTCGCGAGTCTCGCTGCTCGCCTACGCCGAGGATGTGTCCGGTGCTGAGGATGACCTGCCCTTCTAGTCACGCGTCGGTGTTCGAGTCCGGTGATGGACGATGACGGTTGTGGAACGCACGTCTGCGGGGTGCCTGCGATGACGTCGGTGCAACGTCGAGTGCGCAGCGCACGACCTCTCGATGCCGCGGTCACCCTGCGCATCATCGGCCGCGGCCCTCGCGATCACGCAGTGCGCATCGACGGATCAGTGATCTGGTACGTCGCCCGCACACCCGAGGGCCCCGTGACGTGTCGACTCGATCAGGTCGATGACCACAACATCGACGCACAGATGTGGGGCGCGGGTGCCGCCTGGCAGGCCGAGCACTTACCCGAACTCCTCGGTGGTCACCAGGAGTTCACGCCGCTCCCACAACTGCACGGTGTGATTCACACCGCCCAGAGACGATTCCCGGGACTCCGAGTTCCCCGCACGCGACGCGTCTTTGATGCCCTGGTGCCGGCCGTACTCGAACAGCGGGTCGTGGGAGCCGATGCGATCACTTCCCGACGGCAACTCCTCGGTCAGCTCGGTGAACCAGCCCCCGGGCCCGCGCCGACCGGGATGCTGGTGCCTCCGCCGGCCCGTCAATGGGAGTTAGTCCCGTCCTGGGAGTGGCATCGCGCCGGCGTCGATCCGGCTCGCTCCCGAGCGATCGTGCGCGCTGCCTCACACGTGGTGCGCCTCGAGCAGACCGTCGACATGGATCGCGATGCGGCGTACGCGCGATTGACCGCCGTTCCCGGCATTGGCGAGTGGACCGCGGCGGAGACGGCCAAGGTCGCCCTCGGCGATACCGATGCGGTGTCGGTCGGCGACTTCCACCTCGGCAAATTCATCGTCTACGCGCTCACCGGAGCCACAGATGGTGATGACGAGCAGATGATCGAGTTGCTCGAGCCGTATCGGCCGATGCGCCAACTCGTCATTCGACTGCTCGAACTCACCGTGTCCATGCCCCGGCGGGGCCACCGCGCCCCTCGCGTGGACCATCGCCGCAACTAGTCATCCTCACTCGTGTGAAAGGGAGCTAGGTGCGCTTGGGGACGGTGATCCGAGGATTCCCACACCCCTGAACCAACACGGTGAGCGCCGAACGCTCGTTGACGTCGATCGACAGCCGCCACCGGTACTTCACCGCGATCCAGTCACTGACGTACTTGCAGCGGTACGACCTCCGCGGGGGCAGCCACTCCGCCGGATCCTGATCCCCCTTCGAGCGGTTACTCGACGCCGTAACGGCGATGAGCGAACGGCGGTAGGACACATCGTTGGCGAACGCGCGACGCCGATCAGTCGACCACGTCCGCGCTCCCGACGCCCAGGCCTCCGACAAAGCAACCAGGTGGTCGATGTCGAGCGAGCTCGGATTGCGCACCGTCACACCATCGAACGGCGAGAACCATCGACCGGTTCCGACTCGGCAACCAGCACCGACGGTCGGCCCCGACTTCGCCTGTCGGATGAGCACGACCTCACGTGTGTCACAGCCGTCCTTGATGACGACCCAGTGCGGGAACAGTGACCGGTCATAACCACTCGGGTTCTCCGCGGCCACGCGCAGCGACTTCAGCAGGTACGACGTACTCCGCTTCTTCGCTTCTGCTGCTTGTGCGCTCACCACGATGGATGTGCAGGCCATCAGGCCCGCCACTGCTACGGCCGTGACGCGGCGCCACACAACACTTCCCCGTGAATCCCCCATGTGGCGACCTTAGTCCCGGCTCTACCTCGCCTGCACCAGGACGTTCTGCGCGATACGACCGATGGGGCCGTGCTCACCATGGACCACGGCACTGCTCAACGCGATCCCGTCGTGGCCGACGGAGGTCTCTGCCTGTAGGCCGATCCACGAACTCGTGGGTGGCTCGAAGAGATAGACGGATAGATCGGTGTTGAGGAAGGTCCAGTGCTGTGGGTCGAGCCGGGCACCCACACCGTTGGCGACGTCGGCGATCGCCATCATCCGCTGCAGATCGGTGGGTTCCTCGCCGATGACGATCGGTTGGATCAGGCGCAGCCAGGCCATCGTGGGTACGCCGGGCTGGCCTACGGGGCCATCGATGTGCCACTCGAGAGCGCCCACAAAGCCAATGCGCCAGGAATCGAGGAAGCCGGCGTCGGTGGACCCGTCGAACGTCGGCACGGGCACGCCGGGATCGGCATGGTGCGCCACCTCTGCGGTGGGGCGCGTCGCCAACTGCCAGGCACTCGCGGTGGCGACTGGACGCCACTGGCCGGGGGCGACTTCGGCGGTGATCTCCGCACCGAGCAACTCGATACGGCGTCCGGGGCGTTGGACCCAGGACCGCACGCGCATGGTCGTGAGCGGAACGGCGCTGAGGATCTCGACAGCCACGCGGCTGATGCGGGAGCCGTCGTGGATATGTCGCTCCATCGCGCGCGTGAGCAGAGCACTCACCGGGCCGCCGTGCTGCATGTTCGGGCCCCAGCCACTGCCCGCGTGGGAGGTGGGTTCGAAGACCTCGTAGCCGTCGAGGCCAACCTCGAGCGGCACGTAGCAGCCCACCTCGTTCTCACTCATGCTCTCGACCCTAGTCGGCGTGCGATTGCTCGAGTCGTTGAGCCGAGACCTCTCGGGACACGCGGGCGAAGTGCTCGGCGGCCGGCGAATTGCGGACACCACCGGGCATGGCGAGCAGGATGGTGCGCGAGGGCATCGGTGGATCCGTCGGCATGACGAGGACTTCGGGATCATTCAGCTGGATCGCGAGTTGCGGCATGATCGCGGCACCCAATCCGCTGCGCACCATGGCCTGCATCGCGCCGTTGTCGTTGGTGCGGAAGACGTAGCGGGGGGCCATGCCGTGACTGCGGATGCCTTCTTCGACGTACGACTGTGCGCTGCCGTGATGCTCACCGATGAGTCCGACATCCATGATGTCGCGCAGCGGCGCACTAGTGAGGTCATCAAAGCCGATGTTGCGCGGGACGCAGACGAGCATGGGATCGATACCGAGTTCGATCACCTGCAGGTCCGGGCTGTTCACCGGGCCGGCCACGAAGGCAAGGTCGAGTTGGCCCTGCTGAATGCCGACCAGCAGTTCCTCGTTTTCGTCTTCCTCGACCGCGCGCATCTGCAGGTCAGGTACCTCGGTGCGCATGCGGCCGACGATCTGCGGCAGCAACTCCACCGACACGCTCTGGAAGGTACCGATGGTGAGTCGGCCACCGGTGCCCGAGCCGGTCTGCATCGTCTCGTCGAGGGCGCGGTCGAGTCGGTCGAGGATGTCGTGGGCGTGCCGGAGCATCACCCGGCCGACCGGGGTCAGCACGACCGGTCGGGGTCCGCCGGGGCGATCGAAGACCGGCGTGCCGACGACGGCCTCGAGGGCGGCGATCTGCTGGCTGATGGCTGCCTGGGAGTAGCCGAGCAGATCGGCCGCGCCGCGGAAGGTGCCCTCTTCAGCGACGGCGACGAGCGCTTCGAGGTGGCGGACCTCGGGGCGTGGTGGAGCAAACGACATAAACATAAGCATAAGCGATGGAAACGATGAGTTTTCATCGCTTTACGCGATTACCAATGTCGTCGTAATGTCGTATTACGCGATCACGGCAAGGTGATCCGGTCGCCGAAGGCGGCATTCGACACGAAGGAGAACTGCCATGGGCCTCACCCGCGTTTCGCTCGAGGGCCTGTCCCGCCGGGTGGCGGACACAGGCTTTACGGCGCTCACCTCGGCCGATCTGGCCACCCTGTCCGAGACGGCCAATGCGGTCGGCGTGTCCCCGGTCCTCCTCGAGGTCCTCAACGATGCCGATGCTGGCGAGGTTGTGCGCGAGCGCGCCTTCGTGCTGGTGTCCTGCGCCGTGTCCGGTGCGGTGCGTAGCGAGCACGCCCTCGCCGCCTGACCCACGACTGATCCGAAGCCCACCGAGTCCGCTCGGTGGGCTTCGGCATTTTCCGCCCTCCGCCCGTCCGGTTTCGCCCTAGGGTTGATGGTGTCCCTGGGGGTGACATGAAGCGAGCGGTGCGAGTGGCAGCAATCGCCGTGGCTGCGGCACTCGTCATCCCCGCGCCGACGGCGCTCGCTATCCCGTCGGCGGAGGAGTCCCCGCCCACCGTCTATGTTCTCGGCGACTCACTCCACGATCCCGACCTCGGGCCGCACAGCACAAATCCCTATCTGGCTAAGCGGGTGGCAAAGCTCGGCCTGGCCTACGAGGTGCATGCCAAGGGCGAGCAGGGAATCGCCTGGGGGCTTGAGCAACTACGCCGCTATCCGCCACCGGTCGGAGCGCTTGTCATCGTGGCCCTTGGCACGAACGACGTGCACGATCCCGAGGGCTTCCGGGCGACGTACAAGAAGGTGATGGCTGAACTCACCGAGCACCAGGTGCTGTGGGTCAACCTCTACATATCACCGGTGTACCCGCCATCGTTTGGCCTTGATCGACCGCTCAACGCCTTCCTGGAGAAGCAGGCGGCGAAACGAGGGAACCTGCACGTGCTCGACTGGCGCGGCTATCGGCGCCGGAATGCGATCCCATCATCGGACGGCCTGCACTACTTCGATGAGGGCTACCGGAAGAGGGCGAAGTTCATCGCGGCCGCCATCGACCGCCGCTATCCGTAACCGTTGTTCTTACCCGAAGTGTCGTTAACTCGCCGACTTAGCAGCACTTCAGGTAAGAACAACGAAGAGTTTGAGCGGGTGACGGGATCCGTCGCGCTGCTCCTCCCGATTCCCGGGGTGCGCTCGCTTCGCGAGCGGGTGACGGGATCCGTCGCGCTGCTCCTCCCGATTCCCGGGGTGCGCTCGCTTCGCGAGCGGGTGACGGGAATCGAACCCGCGCTGTCAGCTTGGGAAGCTGATGTTCTGCCATTGAACTACACCCGCGATGGTGCTTTGGCGATTATGCCAGCCGATCACGCCAGCGCGGAGGCCGGTTGCCGGGCCGTGAGGGCCGCGCCGTAGGTCAGCGAGAGCCAGCCGTGCGCCCAAATCGCGGCCACCGCCCGATCTGCCACCACACGATCGTTGAGATCGGCCGCGCCCACGGCCTCCATCGTGCGGGGCACGATCGGGTCAAAGGTTGGGTCCTGCGAGCCCTTGTCACCGGCCAAGATCGAGCGAACCAACTCCCACTCGCGCACCACCGCCTCGCAGTCCTCGCGGATCGGCTCCATCAACGCGGGAGCGACGTCCTCAAGTGCCGGGCCATCGCCGGCCCAGGTGGACACCAGGCTTCCGGTCACCGCGAGCGCGCGCAGGTCATCGATGAGGCGCTCCCACAGGATGGCGCGTTCGATCTGTCGAGGGTCGTGCGAACCCAACTCGACCTCGACCACCTCCTTGGTACGCGCCATGGCCGCCTGCATCTGCTTGATGTCCGGTGGTTGGCCGTCGTACTTGGCCCCGTGGAAGAACTCACCGAACGACTCCTGCAGCACCAGTCGAGCCCGATCGATGGCGTCGAGCACGTTCCCCTTCAGCCCCGCGACGACGCCGCGCGGCCAGAGCAGGAAGGCCGTCACCAGGCTGATCCCGGCGCCGATAGCGATGTCGAGCACGCGATCAGTTGCCGTCGACAGATCCGGTGGCCACGCCACGATGCTGAAGACGAGTACGACGTACAGCGAGAACACGCCTTGGGCAAGAGCGAAGGGAGCCGTGCCTTGGAAGTACACCGATAGGAACGCCGTGATTAAGAAGGCGACGACGATGACCGGCTCGTCCCCGGAGAAGAGAAGCAGGACACCGGCACCGATGAGAGCACCACCGAAGGTGCCGCCGACGGCAAGGAGCGCGGTGCGCAGCGTGCCCAGACTGTCCTGGCGCAGCGTCGCGATGACACCGAGCAACACCCAAAACCCATGGGCCAAGCCCAACGTCTCCACGACACCGGCCGCCACGGCCAGCGCGACACCGGTGCGCAGCGCCGTGCGCAACCAGGGCGACTTCAACGTGAACTGTGTCCGCAGGGCGGTCCACGGCTTGTAGTCCGGCGGCTCGGGCACGGTGTGCGTCCCGGTATCGAAAGTCTCGGGTGCCAACTGCAGCACACGTCGTACCAGGATCGACAGCCGCACCGACGAGATGCCAAGAGCGCGGTCGGGGAAGGCGTGCGCGATCTTGCGTAGGTCATCCTCGAGTGATTCCGGGGTGGAGTCCTGCAGAGATCGCACCGCGACGTCCCACTCCGCCGCCCACGCCTGCGCCAGTTCCTTGCCGGACGGATTGCTAAGGCCATCGCCATGAAGGGCATCAGCGAGGCTGTCGAGGCAGGCGATTGTCTTATGGATGTAGTCGATGTTGCCGGGCAGATCGCTCAAGGGTGTGGGCACTTCGGCGGTACGTCGGGTCGCCGTGATCAGGGCTTGGAGTTGCCCGACCAAACTCATCAGGGCGCGATCGGAGGCGCGAAATCCTGTGGAGCGGAACGGGTTTCCCAGGTACGACGAGCGAAGTGCCTGAAGGGCACCGTCGAGGGCAATCAGATCGCGTGGATGGCCGGCGAGTCGATTGCGTTCATGCTCGGCGAGCGTGCGCATCGCAAGGACACAGGCGGCGCGTACGCGTGCCGGAGTGCGCCGCGGGAAGACGAAGAGTGTGATCGGGATAGCGATGACGACAGCGAGTGCATAGCCCTGGAGCAGCGGGAGCAGTTGCTCCGTGGAGGTGGCCACCATGACAGTGACCACGAAGACGACCGTGAGGGCGGGCGCAGCGTTGGCGAAGGCGCCGCGCAGGACGACGATGTAGGCGAGGATCCCGGTGATGAGGAAGGTGACGACGACCTCGCGCCAGACGATGCCAGCGGCGAGCGTGCCGATGGTGATCAGGATGACGCCCGCCACACCGGTGGAGACGAGCGCAACGAAGCGGCGGCCCAGGGTGCCACCGAAATCGGCGAAGGCAAGCAGGGCGAAGACACCGAAGGCCGCGAGAACGACGCCGGGTGACCCCGGCATGATCCACAGTGCGGCGGTGACCGCGATGGCGGTGCCCAGGGTCGTTCGGATGGCACGCCGGAGGGCAACATGCCCGGGGTCTTCGATGGGCCACCGCACGCGGCGACCCTACCGGGGAATCTAGGGTGAGACCGTGAGCTCGGAAAGTCCACGGCAGCGCGACGACGGGCGCGAGATCCTGCCCGTCCTGCGATTGTCCGACGTACTCCTGCAACGACCCGCGGCTTTCAAGTCACCATGGCAGGCGCTGCGCATCGCTGTCGCCGTCACGGTGTCGTGGGCGGTCGGAGCCTGGATTTCACCAAGCACCTTCGGCATTTTCGCCCCGCTCACCACTTTGATGGTGATCGGTGCCTCGCCGTGGAGCGCCCTGGGTCTGTCGGTCCAGCGCATCCTGGGCACGGCAGGCGGCGTACTCGTGGCTTCCCTGTGGGTCAACTGGGTCGACATCTCGTGGTGGTCGGTCCTCATCGCGATGGTGGTGTCGCTGCTCGTCGCGAGCCGACTGCCGCTGTCGCTCGGTGGGCAATTCCAGATCCCGGTGGCAGTGCTCTTCGTCTTCGCGCTCGGTCCGGGGTCCTGGGATCGCGATCTGTGGCGCATCATCGACGTCGTCATTGGTGGCGTCATCGGCATCCTCGCGGTCTATCTGCCGCCGTCGCGGCCGAAGCCGGAGAAGTTCGAGGCCGCTCTGCAGTCCTATCGCGACGACATCTGTGCGCTGTTGTCGACGGTGGCCGCCGAGTGCGGGTCGCACGAGACGCCGATCCCTGCGGGCACGAGTCATGGATTCGTCATGCAAAGCCGAGGTCTACGCAGTGCGGCGGAGAAGGCCCGCACCGAGTTGGTCAGCCTCGCCGAGAGTCACGCATTCAATCCGCGGGGTCGTCGATTGCGCGGTGACCTGGAGGACGACGCGATTCGGTTGCGACGTCTGTCCGGCATGGGTGTGCAGATTCGCGGTATCGCCGGCGCCGCCAATCTGCAGTACGACCGCAGTGGTGAGCCCCCCGCTCTTACGCCGGAGCGGTTTGCCAGCCTCATGGAAGACCTGGAGGCGCTCGCCCGCGCGACCCTCGGTGAGACCGGCGCCCCCGTCCGATCGGAATCCGTCGCCGAGGTCGATCGCCTCGCCGATCTGCTCGACACGCGACTACGGCGCATCGCCGATGAGCTCGCCGCCGACCGCCCCGGGGACGTGCTGGAGTCGGTGTCGCTCCTCGGTCGATTGCAGTACGTCGTACGACAGATGAGGGGATTCGGTCGCATCTCCACCGGCGAGGATGAGGAGGAGGACGCACTGCCGGGCATGGTTCGGTAGCCTCGGCGCGTGCTGCTTTCCGATCGCGACCTGCGGGCCGAACTCGACGCCGGCCGGGTGGGGCTGGACCCCTACGACCCCGGCATGATCCAGCCCTCCAGCGTCGACGTGCGCCTAGACCGTTACTTCCGGGTCTTCGAGAACCACCGCTATCCGCACATCGATCCGGCGGAGGAGCAGCCCGACCTCACGCGCGAGGTGGAGACCGGCGTTGACGAGGCCTTCATCCTGCATCCCGGTGAGTTCGTCCTCGCCTCGACGTACGAAGTGGTGACGCTGCCGGACGACATCGCTGGGCGGCTTGAAGGCAAGTCCTCACTCGGTCGCCTGGGTCTGCTGACGCACTCCACGGCGGGCTTCATCGATCCCGGCTTCTCCGGTCACGTCACGCTGGAGTTGTCGAATGTGGCGACGCTGCCGATCAAACTGTGGCCGGGGATGAAGATCGGCCAACTCTGCCTCTTCCGGCTTTCGTCACCGGCCGAGCATCCGTATGGGTCGAGCGTCTACGGATCCCGCTACCAGGATCAGCGCGGTCCCACACCGAGCCGCTCCTTCGCGAACTTCCACGTCACGCCGCTGGGTGACTAGTGAGTGAGGACCTCGAGGTCTTCACCTACGCCGAGTTCGGCGAAGGCATTACCTGGTTGTCGCAGCATCTCGTCGATGACGATTGGCTGCCCGACTGCATTCTCGGCGTCGTACGTGGCGGACTTTTCGTCGCGGCCGGGATCGCCTACGCACTGGACATCAAGGATGTCCGCCACGTGAATGTTGAGTTCTACACCGGCGCTGGTGAGACGTTGCCCGAGCCGGTGCTCATTGGGCAGGAGCCGTATCTCGCAGACCTCGGGGGCCGCAGGGTGCTGGTTGCCGATGACGTGGCCGACACTGGCGCGACACTGCACTTCGTGCGGGCTCTGTTGCCGGAGGATGCCGACGTACGTGTGGCCGTGCTCTACGGCAAGCCGTCGTCGACCTACCCACCGGACCTTGCCTGGCGCACGACGGCCCGGTGGATCAGGTTCCCGTGGATCCAGGTCCCCGCCCTGACGCGGACGACCGGTCGCTCCGGGGTCTAGGGGGCCGGTGCGAGGTCGAAGGCGATCGAGATCGCGCGAGCGAGGGCGTCCTCCTGATCGGGCAGGAGCAATCCAATGCGATCGCCGAGTGTGTCGAACGGCACCGTGGTGATGTTGTCCACGGAGATGACGCTTGCCCGATCAAGGCCGTTGCGTGGGCCGACCTCGACCTCCGTCGACAGACCTCGAATGGTGGAGGTGATCGGTGCGACGGTGACGCGGGTCATCCGGCCCACCAGCGCGGCGCGCGTGAGGACGACGGCCGGTCGTGGCTTGTCCAGGAAGACGACGTGAATTGCTCGCACTAGTCGTCCATGGTGAAGCGCTGCAGCGCTGACGCCGTGAAGTCGGCGATCGCCTGGTCGTCCCCTGATTGGGCCAGGATCTGCAGATCTTGTTCGGCCAGGATCCGTCGCAACTCTCGGCGCAGGGCCTGTTCGATGATGGAGGCTCGGCTCGGTGCCGAACCGCGCGCGACCAGCGAGTCCAACTCCTGCACCACGTCGTCAGGTAGGCGAACGGCGATCTGGGTTGACATGAGGAGAGCATACCAAAATGGGACCCAGGATGGGATGCAACACGTGGGCGAAGTCCTACTCCGGACGAGCCGGCGCGATGCTCACGACCGAGGTCGGGTTGGCGGCGGTACCACGCTCGACAACGATGCCGTTGCCGTCGGTCACTTCGAACGTGAGATCCGCACGCACCGCAGGCTTGCAGTCCGGGTCCAGATCCAGGTTGGGCGAGATGAACCAGAAGGTGCCGTGATGCTGCTGCCAGGTGATGGTCTGCTCATGCGCACCCTGGTCGCCGTTCAGGGTGATGCTCGGGCAGTTGTCGCCGCCGAGCTGAGAGATCACAAAGGTGGGCACGACCGTGGAGTCGGTCTTCAAATCCCGGTCTTTCACCTTGGCACATTCACTCGGGTAGGAGTCCTCGATGCAGTTGGACAGCGAGATCGTGCCCATGAGCATCACGCCGCCCTGGTCGAGTGGAACATCATCGAAGGTGGCGCTGAACGAGTCCGATGAGCCGGACTGAATGATGAGGGGGTCACTTCCTGGTCGCTCGGTCGATGTCCATTCGGGCAGCGGATTGCTGGCGGTGAGTTCGGTGGGTCGGTAGGCAACATCGTCCACGGTCGCGATTTCGATGGAGCCGCTGGCATCCTTGGATGAGCACTGGCCAGGCTCGCAGACGCGTACTTCGGTGACACAGTTCCACGTCCCAGCCTCGTCGCCTTCAAGGTTGAACTGCGCCATGACTGCCTGGCGGTCCGTGCCCTTGACGAAGTTCTCACCCGTCTGGATGCCCGTCTCCTTCTGACCAGAGGGACCGGTGCAGATGATCTCTTGACCCAGGTATAGGCGGTTGTCGACATTGGTCGACACGATGGCTGAGCGGATCACGCGCCGCTCACCCGCCTCGCCCATGGGAACGTCGATCGAGAACAACTCGATCTTCTCGTCACCGGTGACCGTGAGCACCTTGGTGCTTGGCGTGAACTCAGCAACGGCGATGGTGCTGCGCACGTCGTCCTGACCAGCTGACACCGACGACGCTCCATCGGGCACCTCAATGGAGGCGCTGCCGTCACCTGTCCCCGACGTACCGGCCTGGCAGGCGACGAGCAGGACGGCAGCCGTCGTGGACAGCCCGAGAACCCTCAGCGTATGCACGCGCAGATAGTAGGCAGATCAGTGCCCGATCACTGAACGGCGTGCCGGAGGAACTAGGCGTTCGGCTTGGCGGCGGCGAGCAGCATGCTCGCCAGGTCGACGACCTCGAAGCCCTCCGCCTGGCCGGCCTGCTGCTTGCTCGTCACCGCGTCGTTCAACATCACATTGCAGAACGGGCAGGCGACGGCAACCTTCGACGCGCCGGTGGAGATGGCCATTTCGGCGCGCGTGTCGTTGACGCGGGTACCGAGTTTCTCCTCCATCCACATGCGCGCACCACCGGCGCCGCAGCAGAAGGACGTGGGGCCGTGCTTCTCCATCTCCACAAGCTGTACTCCCGGCACCGACTCGATGAGCTCGCGCGGAGGCGTGTAGACGTTGTTGTGGCGACCGAGGTAGCAGGGATCGTGGTAGGTCACGACCTCCTTCATGCCAGCCTCGGGTGCGTTGACCGGGGTGAGACGGCCTTCCTTGACCAGGGTGCCGAGCAACTGAGAGTGGTGCACGACCTCGTAGTTGCCGCCAATCTGCGGGTACTCACGACCGATGGTGTTCATGCAGTGTGGGCACGTGACGACGATCTTCTTGGCCTTGATCTCGTTGAGCATCTCGACGTTCTGCATGCCCTGCATTTGGTAGAGGAACTCATTGCCGGCGCGACGTGCCGGATCGCCGGTGCAGGTCTCGCCCTCACCGAGCACCATGAAGTTGACGCCCGCGATGGTGAGCAACTCGGCGACAGCCTTGGTGGTGGCCTTCGCACGGTCCTCGTAGGCACCGGCGCAGCCGACCCAGAAGAGGTAGTCGACGTCATCGGGGATGGTGTCCTCGCCATCCATGCCGAAGACGCGGACCTCGAAGTCGACCTCCTCGATCCAGGCGTTGCGCTGCGAGGCGTTCATGCCCCACGGGTTGCCCTTGGACTCGACGTTCTTGAACATGCCGTTGAGCTCAGCGGGGAACGACGTATCGATCATGACCTGGTAGCGGCGCATGTCCATGAAGTGGTCGATGTGCTCAATGTCGACCGGGCACTGGTAGACGCAGGCGCCGCAGGTGGTGCAGGACCAAAGGGCGTCCTCGTCGATCACCGGGCCGTCGTGGTCGCGGTGGCCGGCGGCGTCGTAGCCGTCGGTGTCCTTGTTGGGCATCCCGTCACGCGAACCGACCAGTGGACGCTCGACGGCAGCCTTGACTGCCTCGGGCATCTTCTCCAGGACCGCCTCGTCGACCTCACCGAGGCCGGGGTTCTTGCCGTCGTTCGCCTTCTGGGTCGCCATCACGTACGGCGCCTTGGCGAAGGAGGCCTCGCGCAGATTCATGATCATGAGCTTGGGGCTCAATGGCTTGCCGGTGTTCCACGCGGGGCACTGGGACTGGCAACGACCGCACTCGGTGCAGGTGGCGAAGTCCAGGTTGTCCTTCCAGGTGAAGTCCTCGGTGCGGCCCACACCGAAGGTGGCGTCGTCCGCGGGGTCCTCGAAATCGATCGGCTCACCACCGGAGTACATCGGCAGCAGCGGTCCAAGTCCGTTGGGCAGACGCGAGAACGCGACATTGATGGGGGCCAGGCCGATGTGCAGGTGCTTGGAGTAGAGCACGATGAGCAGGAAGCCGAGGATGACGCCGATGTGCAGCAGTACGCCGAGGAACTCCAGGATCTCCAGGGTGCTCGTCCCGAGCGGTGCGAGGAGTGACGCGACCCAGTTGGTGAAGAACGCGCCCGGGTATTCGATCCCTTCCTCGTTGGCGAGGGCGATCTTGGCGCCACGGTAGAGCTCCAGCGTCCACAGGACGTTGAAGATCATGAAGAGCACGATCCAAGCAGCGCCGGTGTGTGAGCCGAAGAAGCGGGAGTTGCGACCCTCCTTGGCCGGGTTGTTGAGCAGTCGGATGATCGAAAAGATCACGATGCCGACGAAGACGAGGATGACGAAGAGGTCCTCGAGGAAGAGCACGATCGGCCAGGTGCCGATGATGGGGAACCAGAAGTTCTCGATGTAGACCTCGCCCAGGGCCTCGACCACCGTGATGCCGAGGACGAGGAAGCCCCAGAAGGCGAAGACATGCGCGGTGCCGGGGACGGCCCACTGCAGCAACTTGCGTTGGGCGAGAACCTGGGTGCCCTCGAGTTCGGCGCGCTTGCCGACGTGGCTGGTGCGGCCCACTGCCGGTTGGCCCGATCGGATGTAGCCGTTGAGGAACAGGATCCGTCGGATGGCCACGAAGGCGGCCACCGCGATGATCGCCGTACCGAGCAAGATCCGTAGGACGTCGAGGTTCTCCATGAGGGGCAGGCTACTACCGGCCGGTATGCGTTTCATGAGGGCGCACGGTGGGTGGCCACGTGCTATCCGCCCGTCGGGTCTTCGCGCCTAGGTGGCCTCAGAAACGAGGCCGTACCCCGTGCAGGACCTGTGGCGGATATCGAACGCCCCTCGGACGTTCATCAGAACCGAGCGCGATGTCAACAATCTCTATCGGACACCGATCCATCCGGCATGGTCGTCTCGCATAGTGTCGCTCCAGACAGGTCCGCTCCGGAGACGTTCGCGTCAGTCAGATCCGCGCCGCTGAGGTCGGTGCCGAGGAAGATCGCGCAGGTGAAATTTGCGCCGTTCATGTGGGCGGCACTCAAGTTCATATCGAACAGTCGAGATCCTTCGAAACTTGCACCGGTCAAGTTTGAGTCGAAAGCTGAGACGTCACCGAAACTGACATGGCTGAGGTTGGCGTCGGGCGCGTCCACGAAGTCGGCATTGAGATGAGTGATTTGCCACGAGTATTTTGGTTTAGGACAGTACACGGGCGAGTCGCGGAGGGAAATCTGTCGTACATCGCCTCGGACCCGAACTCTTGAGCCCAGGATTAATCCTCGAGCCTTAGCGCCACGCATTGACATGAAGCTCACGTCGGCGCCGCGGAGATTTGCCCTGCTCAGATTTGCACCATCGAAGTTCGCGAACGTGAGATCCGCCTTTCGGAAGTCAGTCCTCTGCAGACGCGCCTGTTGCAAGTCAGCGCCGGTGAGGACTGCCTTGTGGAAATCTGCGCCCCGGAGGTTTCCGTGAAATTCCAACCCTGGATCCACGACCCCCGCGCAGTTTGCGTAAGGACCCAGGACGCAAGCGTCCGGCATCTCGCCCGTCGTGCCCATTCCCTCGCCCATCGCGGGGGTCGCTGCAGCAAACGTCGTGACCGCCACCACCACAGCACCGGCCACCGCCGCATGCAGGAACACCGACTTCTTCATTGAGGCACCCCACATCTCTCCGCCGTAGCCCCTGGGCAGGGCCGGTGCCCAAGTTACGCCAGGCGGGGGCCGCGCACGTGACCTATTTCGGAGCGACTGCTCATAGGGAGAGCCACTGCTCATAGTGAGATTGAGTCGTGGGTGGAAGGTTAATTGAGTCAATTTGACTCAACTTGTCTGAGTCGGCATACTTGAACCATGTCCCGTCCTCGACGGGCACCACAAACCACGGCCATCAGGCCACAACGCACAGCTCCGGCGACCGCCGGACAGAAAGTCGGCGAGAGCCGAAAGAAAGAAGGAATCCATGTCCCGAGCAGTGGGTATCGACCTGGGCACGACCAACTCGGTCGTCTCGGTCCTCGAGGGCGGCGACCCCGTCGTCATCACCAATGCCGAGGGCGCCCGGACGACCCCGTCCGTGGTGGCCTTTGCGAAGAACGGCGAGGTGCTCGTCGGCGAGGTGGCCAAGCGTCAGGCTGTGACGAACGTTGATCGCACGATCCGTTCGGTCAAGCGGCACATGGGCACCAACTGGACCATCGACATCGATGGCAAGTCCTACACCCCGCAGGAGATCAGCGCACGCGTGCTGGGCAAGCTCAAGCGCGATGCCGAGGCCTACCTCGGTGACACTGTCTCCGACGCGGTCATCACCGTCCCGGCGTACTTCAGTGACGCGCAGCGTCAGGCGACCAAGGAGGCCGGCGAGATCGCGGGCCTGAATGTCCTGCGCATCATCAACGAGCCGACCTCCGCAGCCCTGGCCTACGGCCTCGACAAGGGCGAGAAGGAGCAGACGATCCTGGTATTCGACCTCGGTGGTGGCACCTTCGACGTGTCCCTGCTTGAGATCGGCGACGGCGTCGTCGAGGTCAAGGCCACCAGTGGTGACAACAACCTCGGTGGCGACGACTGGGACAACAAGATCGTCGACTGGATGGTCACGAGCTTCAAGAACGCCCACGGCGTCGACCTGTCGAAGGACAAGATGGCGATGCAGCGTCTGCGTGAGGCTGCGGAGAAGGCCAAGATCGAGCTGTCCAGCTCGATGCAGACTTCCATCAACCTGCCGTACATCACCGCGAGCGCCGAAGGCCCGCTGCACCTCGAGGAGACCCTCTCCCGGGCGCAGTTCGAGCAGATGACCGCCGACCTGCTGGAGCGCACCAAGGCGCCCGTGCAGGCCGTCATCAAGGACGCGGGTATCAGCCTGAGCGATATCGATCAGGTTGTGTTGGTCGGTGGCTCGACCCGCATGCCGGCAGTAGCCGATCTGGTCAAGGCTGAGACGGGCAAGGACGCCAACAAGGGTGTGAACCCCGATGAGGTCGTTGCCATCGGTGCGGCGCTGCAGGCCGGTGTCCTCAAGGGTGAGGTCAAGGATGTGCTGTTGCTCGACGTCACGCCGCTGTCCCTCGGCATTGAGACCAAGGGCGGCGTGATGACCAAGCTCATCGAGCGCAACACGACGATCCCGACCAAGCGCAGTGAGATCTTCACGACGGCCGATGACAATCAGCCGAGCGTTCTCATCCAGGTCTACCAGGGTGAGCGTGAGATGGCGGCGTACAACAAGCGTCTGGGCACCTTCGAACTGACCGGTTTGCCGCCGGCACCGCGTGGCATCCCGCAGGTTGAGGTCACCTTCGACATCGATGCCAATGGCATCGTGCACGTGTCGGCCAAGGACATGGCGACGGGCAAAGAGCAGTCGATGACCATCTCCGGCGGCAGCGCGCTGCCGAAGGAAGAGATCGACCGCATGATGCGCGAGGCCGAGGCGAACGCCGAGGCGGACAAGAAGG
>CAYGMM010000036.1:16678-17381 GCA_964351035.1 uncultured Actinomyces sp. | reverse complement strand
TCAACCACCAAACGGGCGGCCCTGCGGCTCGAGGTGAGCAACGCCACATGCGGCGAGGGTGACGTCAGCCGTGCCTGCCGTTGATCGGTTCGCTACCCCCCGGGGATGCCGAACACTCGCGCGTAGAGTTTGACCGCCTCCACCCGGGCGGACTTGCGCGGATCATCGCTCACACCGAGACGCGTGAAGAGTCGATGCGCCATCTGTTCGACCGACCGCAGGCTCGACTTCCTCTTCTCGGCGATGTCAGCGTTGGTCCAGCCCTCGGCCATGAGGCGATCCCGCCCACGACCCGCCCGACCAGCAGCAGCGCCATACTGCCCGCCACCGCCATCACCTCGGTGCGCGAATTGCGCAGCACCGCCTCAAGCGCATCCACGAGCACCGACGGACTGGTGAGGTCGGACTTGCAGACAAAGGGCGTGTCATCGGCGAGACCGATCGACACTCCGGCCGAGGCGGCCGAGGGGTAGTTGCTCATCGCGAGTACGGCGACCCCGGGTGAACGCGCCACCAGGGAATGGGCCAACTCGATGCCGGTCGGTCCCGGACCGAGGTGCACGTGGACCACCCGGGGGTCGCCGTGAGCCTCGGCAGCATGGCGCAGCTGCTCCAGGACACAGACCGCCTGGCGGAGGCGGAGCCGCTGATGCGGCGGGCGCTGGAGATTAACGAGGCGAGCTACGGTTCGGGCCATCCGAGG
>CAYGMM010000036.1:11290-16668 GCA_964351035.1 uncultured Actinomyces sp. | reverse complement strand
AGGCCTTGGTGGCCTCGACCACGCCTCCCACGGCCTCGACCTCGAACCCGGCCTCGCCCAGCGTGTGGGCCACAAGGCCGCGCACGAACTCGTCGTCCTCAACCACGAGCACGCGTCGCACGAAGTCCATTCGCTGATTCAACCTCGCCGTCACACGAACTCCGGCTGGTGTTCGGTTTTCTCACTCGATCCCCGCAGTGCGAGTGTCGCCTGGAAGTGGTGTCCGGCGGGGTGGGTCGCGAGCCGCCAGCGGAGACAGACGGCGTCAAGCGTGGCCGATCCCAGGCTCGGTTCGCCGAGGCTTGCCGCGACACCGTCATCCACAACGTCGACCACCAGCGCACTCTCCCCCTCGGGAGCCACCGCTACGAGGATCGACCGCGCCGATCCGTGCCGTACGGCGTTCGTGACGGCCTCGCCCACCACGGCGACCAGCGCCGAGCCGGCGACCGCATCCCTGTCCAAGCGGGCGTCGACGACCTCGCTCCACTCGACGGTGAGGTCGATGGTGAACTCCCACATCGTGACCAGGCGGTCCCAGGCAATCCGCCAATCACCATCACCAAGATCGGAACCGATGACGCGATGCAGATCGTCGGCCAATTGCTCAATCTCGCGGGCACCGTCCGGTGCCGGCAGATCCCTGATTCGCAGCGCGCACGCGAGGATGCGTCCTTGAACCTCACCGTGCATCGTGTTAGCGAGTTGGCGTCGCGTCACCCATGCCGCCTGGCGCACCAGGGACGACATCCAGTCCGCGGCGCGCACCGCCTGCACTCGCTCGTCACGGGTGCTTGATGAGCGGGCACTCGACAGCAGCAGCACGACCGCTAGGACGAGGGAGTAAACGAGGGGCAGCACAGCCACGGCCGGACCTACCCCAGCGACGTAGCCAACGATCATCGCGATGACACCGGCCACCCCCATCCCGATGGCGAGACCGACGTCGCCCCGGTCGACCGTCGCCAGGCTCCGCGTGTAGGACCACAGGGGCCGCGGGTTGGGCACGCGCATCGTCGCAATCTGCTCGACGAGTTCGTCCTCGCGCACCTGAGCATCGTGCAACTCGTGGCTCAGCGGGCGCACGGCCTCGTCGATCAGGCGTTGCAGATCATCGGCGGCATCCCGCGACGACGAAGGCGCCTCCGACATCGCCTGCACCCTGCTCGTCACCGTCGACCGCACGTCCTCCAGGAGTCGTCTGCGGTCAGCTTCCACCACCCGCGTCGACTCCAGGGCCAGGGCCCGCTCCCGCGCCAGCGCACGCAAGAGGTCTTCACGATCGTGCGCGTCGTCGTCGAGCGATCTGCTCAGCCGTGCCCCGACGAGCAGCCACACGCCAAGGAGTGCGGCGAGGACGATCTCGGGCAGCAGCCCGATGAGATCGGTTTGCAGGCCTGCCAAGGCACCCACCCCGATGGCGGCGAGCATGCCCACCGGACCCACGAGCGAAAGCGTCCCCAGGGTGATCCACCGGCATTGAGTAGCCGGAAGTCGGTCAATGGCCGGCCGCAGGAGCAGGACGCCGATCATGACCGCGAGATAGCCACCGACGGCGAACACGGTCCAGACGACGAGGCCCGCGTCCGTGGAAGGTCCGGCCAGCAGAGCGCCGGCGAAGATCAGCAGCGGCGCGCCAACGCAAAGGGTGCGCAGCGACAGCGCTCCCGCCAGGCCACTCGCCCACCACTCACGCATCGACGTACCCATGGGTTGCGGCGGCGCGTATCAAGATCAGTGATCCCGAAGGACGACCGCTGGGCCCCGTCATGGGTGCCGATTGGAACTCAAGCGTCCCCTCCCCCGAGGCACTGTCAATGACCAGGTCACCGACCGCCGCACCGCGGAGTACGGCGACGATGTCGGGCCGATGCGCCCACACCTCCTCGATCTGAAGGCCGGCCGCCGGTGAACGCCCCGGGCCGAGGAGCCGGGCGGCCGAGGCGTTCATGGCCGACACGCGACCGGCCGTGTCGAGCACGACGACGCCGGTGTCGGAGGCCAGCAGCGATTCGGCCTCGGTCATCGGCCGAAGATCGAAGGCACGGAAGTTGCCGATCGCAAAGGCCACGAAAATCACGGGAACGAGGCTGAGGATCGCGGGGCCAACACCAAAGATGCGGACGTTGAAGAAGGACATGCTGTTAACCGCAACGGGCAGCAGGATCATGATGAGGACGAGGGCCACCTGATAGCGATGGAGTCGACGTGAGGTCACCGCGCTGATGACCGTGATGACCACTGAGGCCAACAGCAGGGCATACATCCAGAAGAAGAACACGATGTAGATCGGGCTTGTGCGCGGGAAGGCGAACGTCTCCGGATCCATGCCACCACCGAAGAACAGATCGTTGCTTGCCGGACCGAAGATGACCGCGGCGAACATCAGCGGGACCACGCCCAGAATGATCTTGACCCAGGGACGCAGCCAGCCATCGCGGCCGGTCAACCGCGCGAGGTAGATCACCAGCGCGATCGGCGCCACGAGCCACCCCACATAGCTCGCTTTGATGGCACCGACCTGCTGCTCGAAGGTGAGCGCTCCAGAAAAGCTGAAGGCGTAGGCCAGCAGGATCTCGGACATCGCCAGCAGGACGACCACGAGGCCGGCGGCATTGCGTGAGTGATTCCTGCCCCGCCACGCCAGGACGGCGAGCAGCACGCTCACCAACCCGGCCACGATGAGCAAGCCGAAGGTGATCGGGCTGCCACTCTCAGTCATCGCGACCACCGGTAGCTGGAGCCAGCGACCCGGCTCGCCACGGCAGCGGGCGGTAGCGCCAGATCAGCCGCCCGAGCACATGGTCGGCGGGCAGGACACCGAACGTGCGGCTGTCGGTGCTCGCGTCGCCGTTATCCCCCTCGACCCACCAGCCACCCGGCTCGCGGCGGATGACGCGCTTGACCGCGACCATCCCCGACCGCGTGGGGTGATCGAAGACGATGACGTCCCCCGGCCGGCAGGTCGACGTACGCCGCGCCACCCACCACTGACCGTCCGTCAGCGTGGGTGCCATGGAGTCACCGGCGATGGCGACTCGCATAAACGGCGAATGGGACACGGCCCCATCTTGTCCCGCGGGCCGGCGTTCAGGCCAGCCGGCCGCGAGTTTGGACCGTGAAATGCGTCGTTGACCCTGCGGGCCCGCGCCGCCCAGCAGGTGCCGTCCCGCGTGCTCCGGACTAGGGTGAGACTCATCGGGCGCTGGTCCCGCGCCCCACGGACGGAGGAGACATGCTCAATCGCCTGACCGCGTGGCTGGCGCCGCGCACCACGGCTCACGCCCACTGCGACCTGCCCTGTGGCGTCTATGACCCCGCCCAGGCCCGCCTCGAGGCCGAGTCGGTGAAGGCCTGCATGGAGAAGTACCACGCGTCGGACGACCCGATCTTCAAGGAGCGCGCGATCTCCATCAAGGAGGAACGCTCACACATGGTCAAGGAGCACCTGTGGGTGCTGTGGACCGACTACTTCAAGCCGCCGCACTTCGAGAAGTACCCGCAGCTCAACGACCTGTTCAACCAGGCCACCAAGCTGGCCGGTGCCGGTGGCACCAAGGGCACTGTCGACGTCGCCGTGGCCGATCAGTTGCTCGGCAAGATCGACGAGATCGCGGAGATCTTCTGGGAGACCAAGAAGGCCTGATTTCGCACCAGGGAGGGGGCTCGGACCGATTCGGTTCGGGCCCCTTTCATGTCCTCGGGCAACGTCGTCTCACTACGTACCGTTTCGGGGCCCGAAAACGGTACGTAGTGAGACGACGTGCAGGTGCTGGGTGTCCGGCCTACTCGCGCTCGGAGCCGGCGACGAGTTCCTCGGGCATCTCCTCGGTCGTGCGCATGAGTCGCCACAACGCCCAGGCGATCACGCCGCCGACGAGCGGGGCAAGGATGAACAGCCACACCTGTGACAGTGCGGTGCCGCCCTCAAAGAGGGCCGGGCCGAGGGAACGCGCCGGGTTGACCGAGGTGCCGGTCAGCGGAATCCCGACGAGGTGCACCAGCGTCAATGTGAAGCCGATGGCCAGGCCGGCGAAACCCGGTGCAGCGACCCGCTCGGTGACGAGCAGGATCACGAGCACGAACGCGGCCGTGAGCGTCGCCTCGAGCACGAACGCGCCAGCCATGTTGATCGCTCCATTGTCATAGGAGTTCGTCCCCAGAGCGCCCGTGTAGTCCGTCACACCGAACGACGACACGAAGAGCGCGAGCAGCCCGCCGCCGGCGATACCGCCGAGAATTTGCACGACCCAGTAGCCCACCGCCTCACTCGCCGGCATGCGGCGACCGAGCAGCATGGCCAGGGTCACCGCCGGGTTCACGTGTGCGCCGGAAATGGGCCCGAAGGCGTAGGCCAAGCCCAGCAGCACCAGGCCGAAGCCAAACGCGACGCCGACGACGCCGGAGCCCGGGCCCTTGCCGTCGACGCCCACCACCGCGGCGATACCGAAGACCGCCGTACCAACCGCCAGGAACACCAGCAGGAAGGTGCCGACGAACTCTGCGATGAGTTTGCGGGTCAGGGATGTGGACATCTGCGCCTCCTTCGGGGCCCCCGTGGCTCCTGTCAGCGAAGACTAGGCAAGGCGCGCTCTCATTCGGCTCCGACGCGCCGCGCCCTCATCCACCACCTGCCCGATGTGCCGGAAAACCGCGGTTCCTGAATGATGAATCCGCGGTTTACCGGCACATGTCGACGTCGTGCAGACGATGCCGCACAGACGACGTCGTGCAGTCGACGGCGTGGAGACGATGCCGTGCAGTCGACGGCGACCTACTGCGGCACGACGCTGATAACGACCGTGGTCCCGATCTCGGCAAACTTGCCCGCCGCCGGATTCGTCTTCACGACAGTGCCCTTCTTGCCCTCATCCGGCTTGGCCGGCTGGGACTGCACCTGGAAGCCGGCGTCCTGCAGTTTCGCGGTCGCGCGTTCTTCGGTCAGGCCGAGGACGTCCGGTACCTCGGTCTTGCCGTTGGAGATGGTGAGGTTGACCTTGGAGTCCTTGGCGACCTGCGAGCCGGCCGCCGGATCTTGATCCAGGACCGTGCCGGACGGCTGCGGATCCGGCTGCGAGGACACCTTGCCGACCTGCAAACCGGCGTCGATGAGGGCATTCTCAGCGGACGTCTGATCCATGCCCACAACCGAGGGAACCTTCGGCTCCGGCGGCCCGGCAACGGTCAGCGCCACCTTGGTGCCCTCCGCGACCTTGGCGCCGCTCTCCGGATCCTGCTCCAGGACCGTGCCCTCGGCGGCATCCGATGGCTCTGCCGTGACCTTGCCGACGACGAGGCCGGCGGACTCGATCTGCGTACTCGCCTGGTCGACCGAAGCCCCGACGACGTTGGGTACCGCGATATTGCCTGGCTCGGGC
>CAYGMM010000036.1:0-11280 GCA_964351035.1 uncultured Actinomyces sp. | reverse complement strand
CATTCTGCGCGCCACGGAAGATGAAGTACCCGGCGACGCCACCGACGAGCAGGATGAGGATGACGACGATGACGATCAGTCCGGTGTTGCTGCCGCTCTTGGGATCCCCCGCCGAGGGACCGGTCGGGTTCGGCGGTGGTGGGCTCTGCGGTGTGGTCGACATGTCGGCTTCCTCAATCATCGCTCGGCGTTCGGCAGGTTGTCCTTCACGATACACACGGCATGCCGTCATTCCGCGCCATCAGCACGGTGCTCGGCCATGTTCACGCGCGGGTCGCCGCGTCGTCACCCGGTGCGGATGACAGCAGGAGCCGCGGCTTCGGCACAATCGCGGACATGTCGATCCGCGAAGCCATCCCCGACGACGTACCCGAGATCCTCGCCATGATCAACGAACTCGCTGAGTACGAGCGCGCCGTTGACGAGGTCGTGGCGACCGAGGACATGTTGCGTGAGGCGCTCTTCGGCCCTGAACCAGCGGTCTTTGCCCTGATGGCGCAGGACGACGCGACCGACGACGTAGTCGGCTTTGCCCTGTGGTTCCGCAACTTCTCCACCTGGCTTGGCCGCCACGGCGTCTATCTCGAAGACCTGTACGTGCGTCCCGACCATCGCGGTGCCGGTCACGGCAAGGCGCTGCTGCAGACGTTGGCGCAGATCGCCGTCGATCGCGGCTACGGCCGCTTCGAGTGGTGGGTGCTGGACTGGAACACTCCGGCGTTGGAGTTCTATCGCTCGATCGGTGCCGAGCCGATGGACGAGTGGACCGTCCAGCGCGTCACCGGCGACGCACTCCACCGCCTCGCTGGCCACGACTGACCAACCCCATCGCCGAGTGTGCACTCGCGGACACGAAATCGCGGGATTTCGGGCACGGGAGTGCACAGTCGACATCGCTTATCACCCCGGTAGCCTGCGCCCGTGACGCTATGGGCTCGACTGGCACCGGGCGCCTTCGTCATCATCTGGAGCACCGGCTTCATCGGGGCCCGCTACGGACTCCCCTATGCCGCCCCGCTCACGCTCCTCGGCGTCCGCATGGCGATCGCCACCGCAGTATTCGCCCTGCTCGTCCTCGCCCTTCGCGCGCCGCGATTGAACGGCCACCGCCAGTACTCGCGGTCGGCCATCGTGGGCATCCTGCTGCACGCCGTCTACCTCGGCGGTCTCTTCATCGCGATCGATCTTGGGCTGCCCGTCAGCGTCACTGCACTCATCGTGTGCCTGCAGCCGATTCTCGTGGCCATCCTCGCCGGCCCTGTCCTCGGCGAGCAGGTGCACGCGCGGCAATGGCTCGGCTTCGCCCTCGGCTTCATCGGCGCAGCGATCGTCCTGGCCCCGGGATTGACGTCGGGCGAGACCTCGGTGGCGGCAGCCTGCGCGGCGATCGTCGGGCTCTTCGGCACCACCGCCGCGATGCTGCTGCAAAAGAAGTGGGGCGATGACATCCCGCCCGTGAGTGGCACGGCCGTGCAGTATGCCGCGGCCGCCATCGTGCTACTCGCCGTCGCCTCGCTCACCGAGCCGTTGACGGTCGACTGGACGCCGACCTTCGTCGCGGTCCTGGCCTACATGGTGCTGGTGCTGTCCGTCGGCGCGATCCTGCTGATGTTCTGGCTCATCCGACGCGGTACGGCGTCGGGCTTCACCAGCCTGTACTTCCTCGTGCCGCCCGTCACCCTCGCCGAGGCTGCGATCCTCTTCGGCGAGCGACTGCCGGTGTTGGCACTCATCGGCTTTGCCATCGCGACGATCGGTGTCGCGCTCGTCCGCGCACCGCGAGCGCCCGTCGAAGCGAGCTAGCGGTTACTCCGTCGTCGCACGATTCATGATGAACAGGGACACGACATACATCGCACCGAGTGACACCCAGACGGAGATGGTGAGGACGTCAACGGCTGTCCAGTTGGCCCAATCCACAACGACATTCACGATGAGGATGAACGTCACCACGACGACCATGGTGATGGCAATTGCTCGTTGGGCGCCGACGCTCAGTCTGCTGTTCATGATGCGTCCCTTGCCGGTCACCGCCATCCAGAGTCCGACGAGACCAAGGAGGGCCACGAGGATGCCGATCACCGTGCCAAAGAGGCCCCAGTCCGCAACCGGCTGGAGGACGAAGGCGACCACCAATCCGACAAGCGATGCGATGAACCAGATGACTCCGACCAGTCGACGCTGCCCTATGGTCTCGGTCACGACATTGCCTCCCTTTCGGCGATGCATACGAGCGTCTCGCCCCAAGCGTCCACCTGGTGCCATCAACAGGTTAGTGGCCGCGCAGCATCCCCAGGCACTTCTCGATTCGGCGTGTACGGGTTTCCGCCTTCTTGGCCTCCTCGATCGCCCGCACGTGCTCCTTGCGATGGGTGAAGGCCAACGCATTGAAGGTCTCCGTGAGCCCGGCGGCCGCCAGCGCCTGCGCCAGATCCTCCGGCACCTCCACCGTGCGCACGTCGTCGTCGCGAGTGATCTCGACGTCGTACGACGCCCCCGGGGCGAGACCGCCGTCGCGCATCTCACGGTTGACCACCATCATCCACTCGCCGCGATAGCGCGAGATGCTGGTCCGATAAATATCTCCGGCGTACTCGATGCGCAGCATGACGCGACCCATCCCAGGTGCGCCACGCAGCGCGTCGACCTGCTCCTGGGACATGATTACGGTCGCTGTCGTCTTGCCCGTGGGGATGACGTCAAGGCGCATCTGCATGTCGGCAGACTATGTCCCCACCCACCGATGTACGACGGTGATGGTTGCGTTCCCCCGACCGAACCCGACCACAACGGTCGGAATGCGGGTTAGGAATCTGCGATGGCGCGCGTCGTCGTCGGCCAGAACGCGGCGACCAGTCCGGTGATCGCCGCGAGCACGATCGCGATGCCGGCGAAGCGATCCCACCCGCCCTCGGCCGTCGCCAGCGGTACGCCGATCACGAGCGCGAGCAGTTGCCCGAGCACGAGCAGGCTGCGTCCCCAGCCGCGCACCCGCCACAGTCCGTAGGCGCCGAGCAGCATCGCCGCACCGAAGACGGCGAAGATGGCGATCTCCAGCCCGACACTCACCGGGTTGGACACGTCCGCCGGCCCGGTGATGCCGAGGCGAATGAGTTGAATGACGATGTAGAGGGAGTAGAGGACCAGCGCCACTCCCTCCAGTGCCGCCACGACGGCGCCGACGACGAGCGAGGTGACCGGGCGCGGGGTGCGCGAGGGACCATCGTGCATGTGCCCAGGGTAGGCGGCTTAGGGTGGCGGTGTGCGCGGGCTCCTCATCGTCAACATGCACGCGACGACCACATCCCCCCGCGTCACCGACGTCCTCGTGCATGCGTTGGCCGATGAGATCGAGCTCGACGTCGTGCGCACCGAGCACCGCGGTCACGCGCGTGAACTCGGCGAGCGCGCGCGCCGCGAGGGCCTGGACCTGCTGTGCACGCTCGGCGGAGACGGCACCATCAACGAGGCCGTGAATGGTCTGCTGGCGGACGGACTTGGGGCCGACGTACCCGATTTGGTGACCGTACCCGGCGGAAGCGCCAACGTGATCCCGCGATCGCTCGGGCTGTCCCCTGATCCTGTGGAAGCCACCGGCGAGATCCTCGAAGCGCTCCGCGAGGGTCGCCGCCGACGGATCGGTATCGCGACGGCGACCGCGACCGATGCTGAGGGTGTCGTGTGCGCGCCACAGTGGTTCCTGGCCAACGCGGGCATGGGCATCGACGCGGAGATCATCGCGGCCATGGAGGATCAGCGCTCGGCCGGACGCGAGGCCACACCGTCGCGCTATCTGCGCACGACGTTGCGGCAGTACTTCGCCGGCACGGATCGGCGGCACCCGGCCTTGACCGTGCAGGCGACGCCGGGTGAGCCTTCGCCCGAGGAGCAGCCCGACGACGGGACGACTCCCGGGCAGATCGAAGGTGTCTTCCTCGCCATCGTGCAGAACACCGCACCGTGGACCTACCTCGGCGCCAAGGCCATCAACCCGTGCCCGCAGGCCTCCTATGACGCCGGGCTCGACCTGTTCGCGGTACGCCGCCTCGGCGTTCCGGCGGCCCTTCGCCTGGCCCGGCGAATGATCGCCGGGAGCGAGGCCGGCTCGACCAAACGCAGTTTGACCGTGCTCCACGACCAGGACCGGATCGAACTCCAAGCCGACCCGGCCACGCGCTTGCAGATCGATGGGGAGGGCTTTGCCCCCATGGCGCGAGTGGTCCTGGAGTCGGTCCCTGATGCCCTGGGCGTCGTCTGCTGAACGATTATCGGACGCGCCGGTGATCGTCCTGTGACGAAGACGACACGTGAACATGGCCATAGATTGGGCAATTGGCCTTGTGGGATCCCGCGGGCTCTGCGACCCTTGGAAGCCGGATATCACCGAACAGCCACCCCGCAGTAGTGCTTGCCTACCGAGGATCAGCTCGAGAGCGCGGGTGAACGACGTCACAAACTCGTGACTGATTTAGGAGGGACGCATGGACTGGCGCCACGAATCCGCCTGCCGTGACGAAGATCCCGAACTCTTCTTCCCCATCGGCAACACCGGTCCCGCGCTCTTGCAGATCGAAGAGGCCAAGGCCGTCTGCCGCCGCTGCGATGTCATCGATGAGTGCCTGCGCTGGGCCCTCGAGACTGGCCAGGATGCCGGTGTCTGGGGCGGCCTGAGCGAGGACGAGCGTCGTGCCCTGAAGCGCCGCAACGCACGCCTGCGCGCCCGCACCACCGCCTAGGCGCCTTCCTCGACTCCGCCGACGTACCCGGATCCGGCTACGACGGGATCGCCACGATGGCACGGGTGCCCTGCGGCTCGGCCACACCCAGGCTGAACGTCCCCTCGAGGTCTTCTTCAATCAGTGACCGCACGATCTGCAGCCCCAATCCCTCAATGAGCGGATCCGGCACTCCACCCCCGTTGTCGACGATGTCCACTCGCAATGCGTCCATCTCGCGGGTCAGTGCCACGCACACCGAACTGGCACCCGCATGCTCGACCGCGTTGTGCACGAGTTCGGACACGGCCATCGCGAGCGGGCTGGCAACATCGGTCGACACCTCCCCGAGTGAGCCCTCCCGCGTGATCGCAATCGCGCCAGCGCCAAACGCCGGTGCAAGGTCTCGCGCCAACACGAGTAGCCGGTCAACCACGGCGTCGAAGTCAATGGCCTCTCCCGGTTCCTGCGCGAGGATCTCGTGGACCGCAGCGATGGCGGACACGCGCCGCCCCGCCTCGGCGAGCGCCTGACGCGCCTCCTCCGCATCCACCCGACGCGACTGCAGTCTCAGCAGGGCACTGACCGTCTGCAGATTGTTCTTCACCCGGTGGTGGACCTCGCGGATCGTCGCATCCTTGCTGATGAGTGCGCGTTCACGCCGGCGCAGGTCGGTGACATCGCGTGTGAGTACGACGGCACCGCGATTCACGCCCCCGGGATTGAGCAGCACCGAGTGCACCGTGACGCTGCCGGAGGCGTTGTCGATCTCGGCATGCCCACTGACGCGTCCCCCGGCCACCAGGGCCACACGCTCATCCACCGGACCCGGTCGACGCCACAGGCGCGTGGCGACATGCGCGAGATTGCTGCCCTGCAGGGCGGGCGCCAGACCGAGCCGTCGGAACGCCGACATGGCATTGGGGCTGGCGAACAACACCGTCCCCTCGTCGTCCAGTCGGATGATCCCGTCACCGACACGCGGTGGCGCCGAACCCGGATCCACGCCGTACCCGGGCGGCGGGAAGGACCCCTCCGCAATCATCTGCAGCAGCATCGAGGCGATCTCACGGTAGGACTCATCGAGATGTCCGGGCGCGCGCGAGACCGCATGCCGCGCGAGCACCCCGATGACGCGACGGGTGCCCCGCACCGGCACCGCCTCGATCCCATTGCGCGAGATGCGGCCCGTGGCAAGGGCGCGATCCATCGCCACCTCCCGACCCCTCGGCACAAAACTGCCGACGAGATCCACCGGCACCGAGGTCGGCGCCGTCGCCGGGCGAACCAACGCGGCGGCGATCCAGCCCGCCCCGTTCCAGGTCGGCAGCCACAGCACGAGGTCGGACACCGCGAGATCCGCCACGAGCGCCCACGCCCCCACCAGGGAGCGCAGCCGGTCGAGTTCGTCGGCGTCGAGATCGGTGCGCTCCTCGGCGATACGCTCGAGGCTGCTCATAACCGCTGAGGCTATCGTCGGAGGGACCCCAAGGGGTGGTGCAGGCCATCCCGCCGGGCCACCCGTCCGACACCAACGGAGCACGTGAAGGGACGTACTGTGCAGAACAAGACCCTCATCACCGTCACGGCGATCATCGCCATCGTGGCCCTTGTGGGTGCGGCCCTGACCCTGTTCATCCTGTAGGCGGTCGGCATGCCTGACGCGCAGCCCGTTCACGGCGGTATCCAGGCGGTGCAGGCCGCCGTACATCACGGTGCGCGCCACCTCTTCACCCTGTCCGGTGCGCATGTCTTTCCCCTGTACGACGCAGCCGTGGGTGGGGCGGCCCAGGTCACGGCGGGCGATGACGGACCGATGCAACTCATCGACGTGCGCCACGAGCAAACGGCGGTCTTCGCCGCGGAGGGCATGGGCAAGCTGACGCGCACTCCGGGCTTTGCGGTCGTCACCGCGGGCCCGGGCGTCACCAACACCATCAGCGCGGTGACGGGGGCTTATGTCGGCGGCTCACCGCTCGTCTTGATCGGTGGGCGGGCACCGGACGGACGATGGGGCTCCGGCGCGTTGCAGGAGATCGATCACGTGCCGCTGCTCGCCCCCGTGACGAAGTCCGCGGTCACCGTGCATGATCCGGCAGGCGTGGGCCCGGCGGTGGATGACGCCTTCCGTGTTGCCGGCACGGCGCACCGCGGACCGACGTTCATCGACGTCCCCATGGATGTGCTGTTCACTCCGGGCGCGGCCCCCGCGCCATCGACTGATCCGGTACCGCTTATCGCTGCGGAGACTGGCGATCTTGATCGCATCATCGACCTGCTGCGCGGAGCCGAGCGTCCCGTCCTCATTCTCGGTGGTGATGTGTGGGCCGATGGTGCTGAGTCTGCGGCGCGCGCGTTCGTCGATGCGACGGGCATCCCCACCATCGCTAATGGGATGGCGCGCGGGGTCCTGCCACCGTCGCACCCGATGCTCGTCACTCGCGCCCGCGGCGCGGCGTTCGGTGGTGCCGACCTCGTCATCGTCGTCGGCACGCCGCTGGATTTCCGTTTGGGCTACGGCAATTTTGGCGATCCGCCCGCACCCGTCGTGCACATCGCCGACGCTCCTTCGCAACTCGCGACGCATCGCGAACTCGCCGCGAGTGCCGCCGGTGATCTGAGTTCAATCCTGCTCGCACTGGCGGGCGCCTTCGCCGAGCCGGTGGCCGACCCGACGTGGTCGACCTCCCTGCGCGAGCGCGCGCTGTCGGCCATCGCTGGCGATGCGGCTGATCTCGCGAGCGATGCCGATCCGATCCATCCCGCGCGCATCTATGGCGAGTTGCTGCCGCGCCTAGCTGAGGATGCGGTGGTGATCGGTGACGGTGGCGACTTCGTGTCCTTTGCCGGTCGATACGTCGAACCCGCACTCCCCGGCCACTGGCTTGATCCCGGCCCGTACGGCTGCCTCGGCACCGGGCCGGGCTACGCGATGGCGGCCCGGCTCGCGCATCCGTCATCGCAGGTCGTACTCCTGCTCGGCGACGGTGCGGCCGGCTTTTCACTGATGGACGTCGATTCGCTGGTACGGCACAACCTGCCGGTGGTCATGGTGGTGGGCAACAACGCCGGCTGGAACCTCGAGCGCCATCCGATGCGCTTCCTCTACGGGTACGACGTGGTCGCCGACCTGCGCCCGACGGCGTACGACGAGGTGGTGCGGGCTCTCGGTGGCGCCGGCGAGACGGTGACGGCGCCCGGGGATATCGGTCCGGCACTGGATCGGGCGTTTGCCGCGGGTGTGCCCTACCTGGTCAATGTGATGACCGACCCGGAGATTGCCTACCCGCGCTCGACCACCGGGGTCTAGGGACGGTCACTCCCGCAAGCCGACGCGATTTCGACGTTTCGCAGGTCGTTTTGGTCGAAGGACCGTCGGGTTGCGGAGGGAGCGTGCGCTACTTCGCGTCGGCGCAGAGTTCGCGGATGATCGGCTCGGCGTCGCGTGCGCCGCCACTCCAGCCACTCGGGCGGAGCTCGATGTGCAGGTGCACGGCGCCCGGTGAGCCGGTGTCGCCCATGTAGCCGATGAGTTGGCCGGCCTGGACCTTGTCACCCTCGCTAAAGAAGATCTTCGAGAAGTGGCCGTAGAACCACATCGAACCCTTCTTGTCGGTGATGTCCAAGATCAGTGCGCCATTGCCCTGGTAGCCGCTGCGCGTCACCGTGCCGGCGTCGACGGCGTAGATGGGAGAGCCACTCTTGCCCATGAGGTCAAAACCCATGTGGTTGCGGCCAGCACCCATGCCGTCGGCGTAGGTGAAGTCCACGGCCGGGCAGTAGCGGCCGTTGACCTGGACGTCGCCGAACGAGCTGTCGGCCTTGGCCGCCTCCTGGGCAATCGACTTGCCGAGGACGGTCCAGGTCTCCACCCCTACGACGCCGGTAGCGCCGAGGTCGTTGGCCTTCTGCAACTTCTTCACCGCGATGCGGGTCACCGGGCCGAAGTAGCCGGACGCCTTATCGATCTTGAGCGCGCGCTGGAGGACCTTCACGGCCTCGCCCCGGTCACCGGTCTTGAGGACCGGTGCGGCTACGGCGTAGGCGGCGGGCTTGTCCTTGGCCTTGGCGGCGTTCGCGGCCGTCGGCATCGCGATCAGGGTGGTGGCGGCGAGCGCAGCGGCGGCACCCAGTGCTGCCATGCGGCGGATCGTCGTCGTCATCAGGCCTCCATCGCGAACCGGTGGTGCTTACGGACGAGGCCAGCTGGTTGCCCGGCTGGCCGTTCCGGAGAAGATAACAGAAAGATCACGACAATGTCGCGCGCCCCTCCCGGAAGGGTCTCAGGAGCCTCTTGAGGCAGGTGTGGCTCATGTGACGTTTGGGGCTTTGTGGGCGGGCTCAAGGGGGGCCGGATGCCGCCTCCTCCTCGCTTTCCCGCCGCTAAACCACGTTTTGGGTGCCCCGGAACGTGGTTTTCCGGCGGGTTACGGCATGTCGCGCGTCAGGGGCGCGGCAGGCGGGCCAGGAAGCGGTCCACCTGTACGACGACCCTGGTGATCTCACCGCGGCCAATCAGGACCGGTCCGTCGCCCACATCGTGGTGGGCGGCGACGGCGAAGCGCAGGAGGCGGCCATCGCGATGCGTCAGGGCGGCGGTGACTTCTACGTGCGCCCCCACGGGAGAGGCCGCGAGGTGCTCCACATCAACGCGCGTTCCGACCGAGGTCTGCGCGGAGGCCGAAGTCCCCTCCGAGGTGCTCACGCCGACACCGGCTGAGGGACGTTCGGTGCCGCCTACGGGCGCACCCTCCCCCGCCACCGCATCGGCGACCACCACCGTCGCGGCTTCCATCCAGGCAATCAGCCGCGGAGTCCCCAGGACAGGCAGACTGCCGCTGCCCACGGCAATGGCCGTGTCAGCGTCAGTGACGACGTACTCGAGGTGGGCGCGGTGTTCGACCATCGGCGGTTCGAGCGAGTCAGCCGATGACAGCGATGAGGTCACCCTCTTGGATGACATCACCAGCGGCGACAGCGATCTCGCGCACGGTGCCGGGCTGCTCCACGAAGACGGGGATCTCCATCTTCATGGACTCCAAGATGACCAGGGTGTCGCCCACGGCGACTGCGGTGCCGACCTCGACGAGGACCGAGTGCACCTGCGCCACCATCTCGGCGCGGATTTCCACGTCAGGAGTTGGGACGCTTGCCGTGGTTCGCGCCCTTCTTCTTACGATCGCGCTTCTTGCGGCCTCGCTTGCTCATGGTGGCTCCTCAATACTCCAGGTGGGTGGGCTCCGGCCGAACCGGTCGCCTCATCCGCTAGGCCGAACAGTACGCCGTCCAGCGGCCGCCCATCGTGGCATATCGCCCCTCACCGCCCCCCACACCCCCTGGACTACTCACCTTCTTTGCAGTTGCCGTGGGCAAATCGCCCGCAAAACCGCGGGAAGTGCAAAGAAGGTGAAAGGGAACCTCTAGAGGTCGCGGCGGTAGGTGATCCGCACCTGGGAGATCTGGGCGACGATCCGCACGCGCAAGGTCTCCGGGGCGCGCTCCTCACAGCAGGTCCGATGGACCAGGGCCTTCACCATCTGCTCCATGCGGTACTGCTCGGCACAGGGCGGACACGACTGCAGGTGCCCGGCGATCGCCTGGGCCTCACCGGCGTCGAGTTCGGCGTCGAGGTAGTCGTACACGCTGGCCAAGGCCTCATTGCACGAACATGCGTGCTGCTCGCTCATGACTCCTCACCCCCGTCGGGCGCGGGGAGGTAGCCCTCGGCAATGGCGTATTCCTCGAGAAGACCACGCAGTTGCTTACGCCCGCGGTGCAGGCGGGACATCACGGTGCCGATCGGCGTATCCATGATGTCGGCGATCTCCTGGTAGGAGAACCCTTCGACGTCGGCCAGGTAGACAGCGACCCGGCGGTCCTCGGAAAGCTCCGACAGCGCGTTGTTGATGAGGTCGTTGGGCAGGCGATCGAGTGCCTCGGCCTCGGCACTGCGCAACTGCCCGGTGGTGTAGGCCTGGGTGTGCTGCATCTGCCAGTCGTCGAGGTCGTCCGTGTGCGTATGTAGCGGCTGACGCTGCTTCTTGCGGTAGGTGTTGATGAAGGCGTTGGTGAGGATGCGGAACAGCCAGGCTTTGAGGTTGGTGCCGTCGGTGTACGACGCGAACGCCGCGAACGCTTTGACGTAGGTCTCCTGGACGAGGTCCTCGGCATCGGCGGGGTTGCGGGTCATCCTCAGGGCGGCGCCGTACAACTGGTCGAGGTAGGGCAGCGCGTCGCGCTCAAAGCGGGCGGCGCGCTCCTCCTCGGTCTCTACGGCGTCTTCGATCATCACTGTCGAGGGTATCGGGGTCGGCTCCGCGGCGCCTGTGAGCGGCGCGAGGCTCGAGGGCAGGCCCTCCACCGAGGGGGTCGATGCCGTTCCGATGAGCATGGGGGTGGGAACACTCCCCCGGTCCGATTCATTCCCGCCCGGTGCCCTCGACGCCGTACGGACACTTAGCCGTCGCCGTAACTCTCCCTCCGGCGTCCTCAACGCCGTACGGACACTTAGCCGCGGCCGTAACTGTCCGTCCGGTGCTCTCGACGCCGTACGGGCACTTAGCCG
>CAYGMM010000035.1:5472-17504 GCA_964351035.1 uncultured Actinomyces sp. | reverse complement strand
GTCGTGCGGACACTTAGCGGCCGACGTAACTGTCCGTCTGGTGTCCTTGACGTCGTGCGGACACTTAGCCGCCTGGCCGGGTCATGGACCGCGGCACTCGAGGATCTCGGTCGTGCGGCTGACCTCGGAGCGGCCGACGCGACAGCGGACTTACTGGCGAGTAACATAGCCGCAGTGCCCCGGAGCGGGGCGAAAGCTGTCAAGGAGTGCCGCGTGAAGATCGCCGTGTGCGTCAAGCAGGTCCCCGACACCTGGGCCGAGAAGAAGCTGAAGTCGGACGACTCGACCCTGGACCGTGAGTCGGCCGAGGGTGTGCTGAATGAACTCGATGAGTACGCCGTCGAAGAGGCGTTGCGTCTGGTCGAGGCGCACGGCGGCGAGGCCGTCGTGGTGTCGATGGGTCCGGAGCGCGCCGGTGAGACGGTGCGCAAGGCGCTGAGCATGGGCGCCGATGCGGGGATCCACGTCGTTGACGACAGCCTGCACGGCTCGGATGCGCTCGCCACGTCGGCGGTCCTCGCCAAGGCGCTCGAGGGCCGTGACTTCGACCTCATCATCTTCGGTTCGGAGTCCACCGACGCCCGCATGAGCGTCGTGCCAGCCATGGTCGCCGAGCGACTCGGGCTGCCGCAGGTCACGTTCAGTCAAAAGGTCGAGGTCGACGGTTCGACCGTGCGCGCTGAGCGTCAGACCGAGTACGGCTTCGACTCCGTCGAGGCATCGCTTCCCGCGGTCGTGTCCGTCGTGGAGAAGATCAACGAGCCCCGGTACCCGTCGTTCAAGGGGATCATGGCGGCCAAGAAGAAGCCGGTCGAGACCCTGACCCTTGCTGACCTCGGCATCGAGCCGGCCGTAGTGGGCCTGTCGGGGGCATGGAGCGCCGTCGCCGACTTCGCTGAGCGGCCGCCGAAGGCTGCCGGCACCGTCGTGTCCGATGACGGTCAGGGCGGCGCCCGTATCGCGGATTACCTCGTCGAGCAGAAGTTCATCTAGGAGGCATGGTCATGGCAGAGATCCTGGTTGTTGTCGACCACGCCGACGGCGCGGTCAAGAAGGTCACGCTCGAGCTCCTGACGCTCGCCCGCTCGCTGGGTGAGCCGTCGGCGGTGTGGCTGGGTGGCGGCGCGAACGCTGATGCGCTGGCGTCGCTGGCCGAGTACGGCGCGCAGACGGTCTACGTCGCCGATGCTGCTGAACTCGATGACTTCGTCGTTGCGCCCAAGGCCGAGGTGCTCGCGCAGCTCGTCGCCGAGAAGTCGCCCGCGGCTGTGCTCCTGCCCTCATCGGCAGAGGGCAAGGAGATCGCCGGTCGCTTGGCGGTCAAGGCCAATTCCGGTGTCATCACCGACGCCGTGGCGGTCGCTCCCGACCTCACCGCGACCCAGAGCGTCTTCGGTGGCGCCGTCGTCGTGCATTCGAAGGTGAGCACCGGTACGCCGATCATCACCGTCCGGCCGAACTCCACCGCCCCCGAAGCATCCGCCGGAGCGGGTGCTCGCGTGGACGTTGCGGTGGCCGTCTCAGACGCCGCCAAGGGCGCCAAGGTGACCGGCCGCACGGTGGCGCAGAAGGGTGGTCGTCCCGAGCTCAGTGAGGCGGCCATCGTCGTCTCGGGTGGCCGCGGCGTGGGCGGTGCCGAGGGCTTCGGTGTCGTCGAGGCCTTGGCGGACTCGCTCGGAGCGGCGGTGGGTGCCTCGCGCGCCGCCACTGATGCGGGCTGGTACCCCCATCAGTTCCAGGTGGGACAGACCGGCAAGACCGTCTCTCCGCAGCTGTACATCGCCAACGGCATCAGCGGTGCGATCCAGCATCGCGCCGGCATGCAGACGTCGAAGACGATCGTGGTGGTCAATAAGGATCCCGAGGCACCGATCTTCGAGTTGGCCGACTTCGGTGTTGTGGGCGATCTGTTCGCCGTCGTCCCCCAGCTGACCGAGGAGATCGGGAAGCGCAAGGGATGAGGCGACCATGCGCCGTCGACGGACGGCGCAGGTAGGCTCTTTCGCGTGACTGATCGCCGCGTGTATCTCGATCACGCCGCGACGACACGCCTGTCGCCGGCCGCAGCCCACGCATGGGCTGCGGCCGCGGCGCAGGTGGGCAACCCCAGTTCGCTGCACACCTCGGGCCGTCAGGCGCGGCGTCTGGTGGAAGAGTCGCGCGAGTCCATCGCCGACGATCTCGGGATCCGCCCCAGCGAGGTCGTCTTCACCTCCGGTGGCACCGAGGCGGACAATCTTGCGATCAAGGGCCTCGCCTGGCGCGCGGGCCCCGGTCAACGCGTCCTCTCCTCGCCCATCGAGCACCACGCTGTCCTCGATGCCGTGCTGTGGCTTGAGGAGCAGGGCCAACCGGTCGAATGGATCCCGGTCGACGCCCTCGGCCGCGTCGATGTCGACGACCTGCGCGCACGCCTTGCTGACGATGTGGCGCTGTGCACGGTGATGTGGGCCAACAACGAGATCGGCACGCTGCAGCCGATTCGAGACATCGCCCAGGCCTGCCTCGACGCCGGCGTGCCGTTCCACTCTGACGCGGTCCAGGCACTCGGCGCCGTACCCCTCGATCTCGCGATCCCCGGTCTCACCTCGGTGGCGCTCAGCGGGCACAAGATCGGTGCGCCGGTGGGAGTGGGTGCGCTCATCCTCGACCGCGACGCCGAACTCGTCCCGCTGCAGCACGGCGGTGGGCAGGAGCGCGAGGTGCGCTCGGGCACCCTCGACGCCGCATCCATCGCCGCCTTCGCCGTGGCCGTGCACGAAGCCGTGGAGCACCAGGCCGAGGCAGCTGAGCACATGACCGTCCTGCGCGATCGACTCATCGACGGGATCGTGGCGCTCGCCCCCGACGCCGTGGTCAACGGCGATCGCGTCGACCGCTTGCCCGGCAATGTTCACGTGACCTTCCCCGGGTGCGAGGGCGACGCTCTGCTCATGCTTCTCGATGCGGCCGGGGTCGAGTGCTCCACGGGCTCGGCGTGTACGTCGGGGATCCCCGAGCCATCCCACGTGTTGCTGGCTATGGGAGTCGATCCACGCACGGCGCGCGGTTCCCTGCGCTTCAGTCTGTCGCGGACCAGCACGGATGCCGATGTTGATCGGGTGCTCGAGGTGCTGCCCGGAGCGCTTGACCGCGCGGCCCGCGCGTCGAGTCCGCGACTGCGATCGAGGGTGTGACCATGCGCGTCATCGCCGCACTCTCCGGTGGCGTGGATTCAGCCGTCGCCGCCGCCCGGGCCATTGACGCCGGCCATGAGGTGGTGGGCGTTCACCTCGCTCTTGCGCGCGTGCCCGGAGCCGGTACCGGATCGCGCGGCTGCTGCTCGCCGGTCGATGCCCGTGATGCCCGTCGCGTGGCTGACGTCCTCGACGTCCCCTACTACGTGTGGGACGTGAGCGAGGAGTTCGCCGCCGAGGTGATCGACGACTTCGTCGCCGAATACGACCAGGGGCACACGCCGCATCCGTGCCTGCGCTGCAATGAGTCGATCAAGTTCTCGGTCGTCCTCGAGCGGGCACGCGCCCTCGGCTTCGACGCGGTGTGCACCGGTCACTACGCGCGCCTTATCGAGGGACCGCAGGGGCGCGAACTCCATCGCGCGGTCGACGTACTCAAGGACCAGTCGCCGGTGCTGTCCGTGCTCGACGAGGATCAGCTTGCCGGGGCGCTCTTCCCGCTCGGGGAGTCCACCAAGGACGAGGTGCGGGCGGAGGCGGCCGCACGCGGACTGCGCGTGGCCGACAAGCCGGACAGCCATGACATCTGCTTCATCCCCGACGGTGACACGCGTGGCTTCCTTGAGCAGCGTCTCGGTGAACGTCCTGGCGAGCTCGTCGATGCCGTGACGGGAGAGGTAGTCGGCCAGCACGAGGGCACCTACGGCTTCACGATCGGCCAGCGCCGGGGGCTGGACTTGCGCGTTCCTACGCCCGCCGGAGACCGTCGCTACGTCGTTGACATCGACGCGGCGTCCCAGCGTGTCTACATCGGGGCGCATGAGTTGCTCGCCGTGCGCCGCATCGATGCCGAGCGGCCGCGTTGGTGCGGCCCTCGTCCCACCGAGGAATTGCACGGCCAGATCCAATTCCGCGCGCATGCCGCACCGGTCGATGCCCGGGTGGTGATCGAGCGCGATCGTGTGTCGGCGTATCTCGATGAGCCCGTGCACGGAGTGGCGCTCGGGCAGGCACTCGTGATGTACGCCGGCACCCGCGTCGTCGGGTCGGCCACGATCAGCGGTAGGGCGGGTTGATCGCGCCCGCCGCGGCCACCGGCATCGGCAGTCTGCCCGGCACGGACTCGCACGAGTGGGCCCGCACGATCGCCGGCGAACTTCCCGAGTTGCCGCACGTGCCCGAACTGCCGGCACGTGGGCCGGGTGCGGACATGGTGGGCCGCACGATGGCACTCCTCGCCGAGGTCGCACCCGATCTCGCGGTGGAGACGACACCGACCGGCTGGCGGTTCGCAGACGCGCCCGGACGGGTGATGACTCGCGCGCGTTCGTGGCTCGCCGAGGACCTCGACGGCATCGAGCAGGCGCTCGCCGGACGCGCGACGCCACTGAAGGAGCAACTCGTCGGACCGTGGACGCTCGCGGCTGCGATCGAGATGCGCAATGGCGAGCGCGCCGTCCGCGATGTCGGGGCCTGCCGCGACATCGCGGAAGCCCTGGCGGAGGCGGCCATGCGGCACGTGGCCGAGATCTCGCGACGACTGCCGTCGGCCGAGATTGTCCTTCAGCTTGATGAGCCGTCCCTGCCGTCGGTGCTCGCGGGAGGCGTCACCACGGCGAGCGGTCTGGCCACCTATCGGTCCGTCGATGTCGGTCGTGCCGAGTCTCACCTGGGCTGGGTGCTGTCGGCGGCAACCGGTGCGGGTGCCCTTGCCGGTGTGCACTGCTGTCATCCGCGTGCACCCATCGAACTCCTGCGCAAGGCCGGTGCTCGCATGCTGTCGATCGATCCGGCGGTCCTCGAGGGTTCCGCGGAGGAACCGCTCGGTGCCGCGCTGGAGGACGGCGTACTCCTGCTGCTCGGCTATGCCCCCGCGCTGCCGCGCAGCGTGTCGGGGCCACAGATGGTCGCGGAGATGGTTGCGGCCCGAGTGCTCGAACAGTACTCGCGCTGGGGGATCCCGGCCGACATTGCGAATGGGCACGTTGCCCTCACTCCCGCGTGTGGTCTGGCGGGTGCTGACCCTGCGTGGGTGCGCACCGTGTACGCCGCGCTCGGCATCGCCGGGCGTCTGGTGCGCGATGATGCACCGGTGGAGAGTGAAGACTCGTGAGCGTTCCGGAGGAGGCCCGATCACGGTGGGTCGAGCTCGTCGACGCCATCAACGAGGCGCGCGAGCGCTACTACCAGCACGATGCGCCGACGATCTCCGATGAGGAGTACGACGCGGCCTACCGGGAGTTGGTCGAACTCGAATCAGCCCACCCGGAGTTGGCATCGGGTGAGTCCCCGACGCAAACGGTTGGCGGCTCGCGGGCCGAAATGTTCGAGCCCGTGCAGCACCTCATGCGGATGTACAGCCTCGACAACGCCTTCAGCATCGAGGAGGTTCAGGCCTGGGCTGCGCGTGTCGATCGAGGCGCCGACGAGCAGCCCGCGCTGCTATGTGAGTTGAAGGTCGATGGCCTCGCGGTAGACCTGGTCTACGTCGAGGGGCGCTTGAAGAGTGTCGCCACGCGCGGTGACGGCACGGTCGGCGAAGACGTCACCTACAACGCCTCGTTCATCCCCGGCATCCCTAAGTCACTGCGTGGCACCCCCGCGCTGCTGGAGGTGCGCGGTGAGATCTACTTCCCGCTCGAGGAGTTCGAGCGGGTCAATGCCGAGCAGTTGTCGCTGGGGCGATCACCGTTCGCGAATCCCCGCAATGCGGCGGCGGGCAGCCTGCGCCAGCGCATTGACCGGCGGCAGGAGGACCTCGCCGACGTCGAGGCGCGGTCGAAGGGCACCGAGCGGGAGAGCGCCCGCATCGATCGCCTGCGGACCGAACTCAAGGTCGCCGAGTCGCGGCTTGGTTCCCTGCGTCTCGTCGTACATGGCATCGGCGCACATGAAGGCACCGACGTTGCCTTCTCGACGCTCAGCGGCGCCTACGAGGTGCTCGCCGACCTGGGCCTGCCGACGAGCGACCGACGTCGGCTTGTGCCTGATCTGGCCGGAGTCGAGGACTACATCGCCTACTACGGCGAGCACCGTCACGACGTCGAGCACGAGATCGACGGCGTCGTCATCAAGGTGGACGACCTGGCGATCCAGGACCGCCTGGGTGCCACCTCTCGGGTGCCCCGGTGGGCCATTGCCTACAAGTACCCACCCGAGGTCGTGCGTACGCGACTTCGGGACATCCAGGTCAACGTCGGGCGCACCGGTCGCGTGACGCCGTTCGCCGTGATGGAACCGGCCAAGGTGGCGGGTTCGACCGTGTCCATGGCGACGCTCCATAACGCCGATGAGGTCAAGCGCAAGGGCGTCCTCATCGGCGACATGGTCTTCCTGCGCAAGGCCGGTGATGTGATTCCGGAGGTCCTCGGTCCGGTGATCGAAGTGCGCGACGGTAGCGAGCGCGAGTTCGTCATGCCCACGGTCTGCCCCGAGTGCGGTACCGCGCTCGCGCCGGAGAAGGAGGGTGACGTCGACATTCGGTGCCCGAACACGAGGGCGTGCCCCGCGCAGTTGCGGGAACGGTTGTTCCACGTGGCATCACGGGGTGCGATGGATATCGAAGGCCTGGGCTGGAAGGCTGCGATTGCCCTCCTTGATTGTGGACTCGTGCACGACGAAGGCGACCTGTTTGCGTTGACCGCGGATGACCTGCTGCGCTGCCCGTTCTTCACCCGCGAGCCCGGCAAGGGGGAGTCGGGCCCGCAGTTGACGGAGAACGCACGCGGGATGCTGGCGCAGATCGAGGCAGCGAAGGATCGACCGCTATGGCGCGCACTCGTGGCGCTATCGATCCGGCATGTCGGCCCGACCGCGGCCCAGGCCCTGGCTCGTGAGTTCGCCAGCCTTGACACCATCGCCGAGGCGACGCCGGAGCAACTCGAGGCGGTCGAGGGTGTCGGGGGCGTGATCGCCGAGGCCCTGCACGAGTGGTTCGCCGAGCCGTGGCATCGCGAGGTCGTGGACAAGTGGCGGGCAGCCGGCGTTCGCCTTGCCGAGGAGCGATCAGCGGCCGGCCCGGGAACTCTCGACGGTGTCACGGTTGTCATCACCGGCAGCCTCGAGGGATTCACCCGTGATGAGGCCACCGCGGCCGTGGTGGAGCGCGGCGGCAAGGTCACCGGATCGGTGTCGAAGAAGACCGACTTCCTCGTCTCAGCTGGGGAGTCTGGATCGAGCAAATACGAGAAGGCTGTGGCGCTCGGGATCCCCATCCTCGATGTGGAGGGTTTCCGGGTGCTTCTCGACGACGGCCCCGAATCTGCTCGCACCCTCACCACCGGCTGAGCCGCCCCAGCCACGAGGGCCTACCCGGCTCGTACGCCCTACCGAGCGCTGCAACACTCGAACTTTGCGAGCAAACGGTCGTGTAGGAGTCGTTTGCTCGCAAAGTTCGAGGCCGCTCGAGGTGGGTGGGCAGATCACCACCGGCTGAGCGAGCTGACACGGTCCTTCCTAGACTGGCCGCCATGTCCGCGATCACCCGCGGGGAGGTTGCTCACCTCGCCCGCCTTGCCCGCCTCGCCCTCGAGGAGTCCGAGCTCGACCACTATGCCGAGCAACTCGACGTCATCCTCACCTCGGTGGCACGGGTCTCGGAGGTCGCGGCCGATGACATCCCCCCAACCTCCCATCCGTTGCCGTTGCAGAACGTCTTCCGGGAGGACGTCGCCAAGCCTGGGTTGACCCGCGAGTCCGCGCTGGCCGCCGCCCCGGCCGTCGAGGACGACCGCTTCCGCGTCCCGCGCATTCTGGACGGGGACGACGAGTGAGCGCCGCCATGGAGTCCGACCTGATTCACCAGAACGCCGCCACCCTGGCCCAGGCGATCGCCGAGGGTGAGGTGAGTTCGCGCGAGGTGACGCAGGCGCACCTCGATCGCATTGCCGCCGTCGACGATCGCGTCCACGCTTTCTTGCACGTGGACAGCGAGGGCGCCCTGGCCGCCGCGGACGCCGTTGATGCGCGCCGCGCCGCCGGGGAGGAGCTCGGCCCGTTGGCCGGCGTACCCCTCGCCCTCAAGGACGTGCTGGCGATGAAGGGCATCCCGACGACCTGTGGCTCGCGCATTCTCGAGGGCTGGCGCCCGCCGTACGACGCGACCGTCGTCGAGCGCTTGCGCGCGGCCGATGTCGTGATCTTGGGCAAGACCAACATGGATGAGTTCGCGATGGGCTCGTCGACCGAGCACTCGGCGTACGGACCGACCCACAATCCGTGGGATCTGGACCGCATCCCCGGCGGATCCGGTGGCGGTTCAGCGGCCGCGGTGGCGGCCTTCGAAGCTCCCCTCGCCATCGGCACCGACACCGGCGGCTCGATTCGCCAACCGGCTGCCGTGACCGGCACGGTCGGTGTGAAGCCGACCTACGGCGGTGTCTCGCGCTTCGGGCTTGTGGCCCTCGCCTCCAGCCTCGATCAAGCCGGGCCTTGCACGCGCACGGTCATGGACGCGGCACTGCTCCACGCGGCGATCGGTGGCCACGACCCGCGTGATTCGACGTCGATCCCGGACGCGATGCCGGACGTCGTCACAGCTGCTGCGCAGGCCGACGTACGTGGCATGCGCATCGGCCTGGTGCGCGAACTCACCGGTGATGGCTACCAGGCCGGGGTCGAGCAGCGCTTCCGCGAGGCCGTGGAGATCCTCGAGCATCTCGGTGCCGAGGTCGTCGAGGTGTCCTGTCCCATCTTCGACTACGCCCTCGGTGCCTACTACCTCATCCTGCCGAGCGAGTGCTCGTCCAACCTCGCCCGATTCGACGGCATGCGCTACGGGCTTCGCGTGGGCGATGACGGAGATCGATCGGTCGAGGAGGTCATGTCGCTGACGCGCGAGGCCGGCTTCGGGGCCGAGGTCAAGCGACGCATTATGCTCGGCACCTACGCGCTGTCCAGCGGCTACTACGACGCCTATTACGGTCAGGCGCAGAAGGTGCGCACGCTCATCCAGCGTGACTTCGACGCGGCCTTTGCCCAGTGCGATGTGCTCGTCTCGCCGACGGCGCCGACCACGGCGTTCAAGCTGGGGGAGAAGGTCGACGACCCGCTCGCGATGTACCTCAACGACGTCGCCACCATCCCGGTCAATCTGGCCGGCAACTGCGCGATGTCGCTCCCGGTTGGGCTCGCGCCGGAGGATTCCCTCCCGGTGGGCCTGCAGATCATGGCGCCGGCGATGGCCGATGACCGCCTCTATCGGGTCGGCTCGGCGCTCGAGGGTGCCCTGACAGATCGATGGGGACACCTGCTCATCGAGGAGGCACCGGCGCTATGACCGAACCCATGCCCTACGACCAGGCCGTCTCGGAGTTCGAGCCGGTCATCGGCCTCGAGGTCCACGTCGAACTCGGCACCGAGTCGAAGATGTTCTGCTCGTGCCCCACGGCCTTCGGCGCCGAGCCCAACACCCAGGTCTGCCCGGTGTGCCTTGGCCTGCCCGGCTCCATGCCGGTGATGAACGGCGCCGCGATCGAATCGATCATCCGGATGGGCCTTGCGCTGAACTGCTCGGTCGTCGAGTGGTGCCGCATGGCCCGCAAGAACTACTTCTACCCGGATATGCCCAAGGACTACCAGATCAGTCAGTACGACGAGCCGATCTGTGTCGACGGCTATCTCGACGTCACGGTCACGACCGACGATGGTCCGCAGGTCTTCCGCGTTGGCATCGAACGCGTGCACATGGAAGAGGACACCGGCAAGCTCACGCATGCGGGCGGTGCCACCGGCCGCATCCACGGTGCGGATTACTCGCTGGTCGACTACAACCGCGCGGGCATTCCGCTCGTGGAGATCGTGACGAAGCCGGTGACGGGCACCGGTGCGCTGGCGCCCGAGGTTGCCCGCGCGTACGTCACCGAACTCCGCGACATCATGCGCGGGCTCGGTGTCTCCGACGTGAAGATGGAGGAGGGATCGCTGCGCTGCGATGCCAACGTTTCGCTCAATCGCGCGGGCGATGAGTGGGGTACGCGGTCGGAGACCAAGAACGTCAACTCCCTGCGCTCGGTCGAGCGCGCGGTGCGTTCGGAGATCGAGCGCCAGGCGGGCGTACTGGCGGCGGGCGGCAAGGTCACCCAGGAGACCCGGCACTTCCACGAGGACACCGGGCAAACCACGCCCGGGCGGTCCAAGGAGCAGGCCGAGGACTACCGCTACTTCCCCGAGCCCGATCTCGTCCCGATCGCGCCCGACCCCGCCTGGGTCGAGGAATTGCGCGCGAGCCTGCCCGAGCAGCCGTCGGTCCACCGCGCTCGCCTTGCCGAGCAGTGGGGCATCGGCGACTTCGAGATGGCGTCGCTGGTCAACGCCGGCGTGCTCGGCCTCGTCGAGGAGACCGTGGCCGCCGGGGTCGCCCCGGACGCCGCTCGCAAGTGGTGGGCCGGTGAGCTCACCCGAGTGGCCAATGAGCGTGAGGTGGAGCCGGGTGCGCTCGGGGTCACCCCGGCTGACATCGGCCGAGTCGAGGAGTTGATCGCGGCCGGCTCGCTCAACGACAAACTCGCGCGGCAGGTTTTTGAGGGGATCATGGCCGGTGAAGGCACGGCCGATGAGGTCGTCGCGGCCCGCGGTCTGGCGGTCGTATCCGACGATGGCGCCCTCCTTGCCGCGATTGACGAGGCCTTGGCCGCACAGCCCGATGTTGCGGAGAAGATCAAGGGTGGCAAGGTGCAGGCGGCCGGCGCGATCGTCGGAGCCGTGATGAAGGCGACGCGTGGTCAGGCCGATGCCGGCAAGGTCCGTGCGCTGCTCCTTGAGCGACTTGGGGTTGCGGAGTAGGACGTCATGGTGCGCCGCATTGCCCTTGCCTCCGTTGCCGCCGTTGCGCTGGCGGCCTGCGGTGGCGGTGCCAGTGTGCCGGAGGCGGCGTACGTCGATCAGGTGAGCGATGCCCCCACGGTCACGGTCGCCTCCACGTGGGTCGAGGGCCTGCAATCACCCTGGTCGATCCTGCCGACCGGTGATGCAGCCCTCGTGAGCGAACGCGACTCTGGTCGGATCGAGCGCGTCGAGCCCGACGGGTCCGTCACCACGGTGACCACGATCGACGGTGTCGTGCACGAGGGGGAGAGCGGCCTGCTCGGGCTCGCGCTGTCTCCCCAGGGTGATGAGGTCTACGCCTACTACACGTCCGCGACCGATAACCGCGTTGTGCGCATGTCCTGGGACGGCACGACACTCGGCGCACCCGTTGACGTCGTTACCGGCATCACCAAGAACACCTTCCATGACGGTGGCGGTGTTGCCTTCGGGCCGGACGGAATGCTTTACGTGGCGACGGGTGATGCGGGGGCACCCGAACTGGCGCAGGAGATGGGCAGCCTCAACGGCAAGATCCTGCGCGTGACGCCGGACGGCGGCGTCCCCGAGGACAATCCCTTCCCCGACTCACCGATCTACAGCCTGGGGCATCGCAATGTGCAGGGGCTGGCCTTCGATGGCGACGGTCAACTGTGGGCGACGGAGTTCGGCACATCGGAGGCCGATGAGCTCAATCGCATCGTTGCGGGGGGCAACTACGGCTGGCCGATGTACGAGGGCACCGCCGGAGTGGAGGGCTTCATCGACCCGGTGGCGCAGTGGTCGCCCACCTCACTCGCATCACCGAGTGGGCTGGCCATCCTCGGCGAGACCGCCTACGTCGCGTCGCTGCGTGGTGAGGTGCTGTGGCAGGTGCCGCTGGTGGGCAATGCGGCCGCGGAGCCGATCGCGCTCGACCTCGGCGATCTCGGGCGGTTGCGGGCGATCACCGTCGATGGCTCCGGCCGACTGCTTCTCGCGACCTCCAACACCGATGGTCGCGGGGACGTGCGCGACGGCGATGACCGCATCCTCGTGCTGGACGTCCGATGA
>CAYGMM010000035.1:0-5372 GCA_964351035.1 uncultured Actinomyces sp. | reverse complement strand
TCGGCCGTGGCCGGGAATGACGTCGGGTCCTACGTTGGGGTCCCTGCTGGCGACGTCAGCGGCGTGCGGTTCTATGTGCCGCCCTACATGGGCACGCCCGCTGGATTCGAGGTCATGGCGCACATGCCCGCACTCGAGGTCTGCCAGTTGCCGACCGCGGGCTTCGAGCATGCCTTCACCTACGTGCCGGAAGGCGTCACCCTGTGCAACGCCGCGGGAGTTCATGACGCAAGCACGGCGGAGTTGGCGATCGGGCTCATCCTCACAAGCCTGCGTGAGTTGGACGTCTTTGCGCGTGCCATGCCCCAAGGGCAGTGGTTGGCGGGCAACGGGATCTCCCTGGCCGATCGACGCGTGCTCGTGGTCGGCGCGGGCGGTATCGGCAAAGCGCTGCAGCGCCGGCTCGAGCCCTTCGAGTGCGAAGTGACACTCGTGGGCCGCACCGCACGAGATGGCGTCCGGGGAATCACCGAGGTCGAGGAACTTCTGCCGGGTGCCGACATCGTGGTCCTCGCCGTACCCCTCAATGACACCACGCGGGGCCTGGTGGACCGGGCCTTCCTCGCTCGGATGCGCGACGGTGCCCTGCTGGTCAATGTCGCGCGTGGTGGAGTGGTCGTCACCGACGCGCTGGTGGCCGAGGTCGCTGCCGGTCGACTGCGTGCTGCCCTGGACGTGACCGATCCCGAGCCGCTGCCGGCGGACCATCCCCTTTGGCAATTGCCGGGCGTCTACATCGCCCCCCACGTTGGCGGCGATTCGACGGCCTTCATTCCGCGCATCCGGCGCCTGGTGGCCGATCAGGTCGAGCGCTGGCGGAGGGGCGAGCCCCTGCGCAACGTCGTGGCCTAGGCTTCCACGCATGGCCGATATCAAGCCCCGCAGTCGTGACGTCACCGATGGTCTGGAGCGAGCCGCCGCTCGTGGCATGCTCCGCGCCGTAGGCATGGGCGACGAGGACTTCGCCAAGCCGCAGATCGGCATCGCCTCATCCTGGAACGAGATCACCCCCTGCAATCTGTCGCTGGAGCGTCTCGCGCGATCGGCCAAGGAGGGCGTCCACGCGGCCGGTGGATATCCGCTGCAGTTCGGCACCATCTCGGTCTCCGACGGCATCTCCATGGGCCATGAGGGCATGCACTTCTCCCTCGTGAGCCGCGAGATCATCGCCGACTCGGTCGAGGCCGTCATGGAGGCCGAGCGCCTCGACGGCATGGTCACCTTCGCTGGTTGCGACAAGAGCTTGCCGGGCATGCTCATGGCGGCCGCCCGCATCGACCTTGCAAGCGTCTTCGTCTACGCCGGGTCGATCCTGCCCGGCCACGCCAAGCTCTCTGACGGCACGGAGAAGGATGTCACGATCATCGACGCCTTCGAGGCGGTCGGAGCGTGCTCACGCGGGCTGATGTCACGCGAGGACGTGGACACCATCGAGCGCGCCATCTGCCCGGGCGAGGGCGCCTGCGGTGGCATGTACACCGCCAACACGATGGCGAGCGCTGCTGAGGCCATGGGCATGTCCCTGCCGGGTTCAGCCGCCCCACCCGCGGTGGATCGTCGGCGTGACGGCTTCGCGCGTCGTTCCGGCGAGGCGGTCGTCGAGCTCATCAGTCAGGGCATCACGACGCGGGACATCATCACGCGCCAGTCGCTGGAGAACGCGATCGCCGTGGTCATGGCCTTCGGTGGATCCACCAATGCTGTGCTTCACCTGCTCGCCATCGCACACGAGGCCGGTGTGGAACTGCACATGGAGGACTTCCATCGCATCGGGTCCAAGGTGCCGCTGCTCGCCGATGTGAAGCCCTTCGGCCGCTACGTCATGAGTGACGTCGATCGAGTCGGCGGTGTACCCGTCATCATGCGCGCACTCATGGACGCTGGGCTCATCAACGGCGACTGCCTCACCGTCACCGGCAAGACGGTCGCTGAGAACCTCGCCGACATCGATCCGCCGGACCCGGACGGCGACATCCTGCACGCTTCCCAGTCGGCGCTCGCGGCCACCGGCGGGATCACGATCCTGTCTGGCACGCTCGCTCCCGAGGGTGCCGTGGTGAAGAACGCCGGCGTGCCGGTCGATTCGTTCGAGGGCACGGCCCGCGTCTTCGAGCGTGAGCAGGCTGCGATGGCGGCGCTGGAAGACGGCACGATCCAGTCCGGTGACGTCGTGATCATTCGCTATGAGGGTCCCAAGGGTGGGCCGGGCATGCGCGAGATGCTCATGATTACCGGAGCCATCAAGGGCGCTGGATTGGGCAAGGATGTCCTGCTCATCACCGATGGCCGCTTCTCCGGTGGCACCACCGGTCTGTGCGTCGGGCACGTTGCCCCCGAGGCCGTTGACGGTGGTCCGATCGGGCTGGTCCGCAATGGCGATCGCATCCGCATCGACATCCCGTCGCGCACCCTCGATCTGCTCATCGACGACGCGGAGATGGAGCGTCGTCGCGCCGAGTTCAGCCCGCTGCCCCCGCGCTACACACGCGGAGTGCTCGCCAAGTACGCCAAGTTGGTTGGCTCCGCAAGCCGCGGCGCCGTCTGCGATTAGGAGAGGTATTTCGTGAAGTTGATCCGTGTCGGCGCCCCGGGCGCTGAGACCCCTGCTGTGCTCGGACCCGCGGGGGAGCGGTTCGACGTATCGTCCATCACCGCCGATTTCGATGGCGCCTTCTTCGCCCGAGGAGGCATTGCCGACCTGCAGGCCCGATGGGCGGCCGGTGAGATCCAGGCGTTGCCCACGCTCGATCCCGACGCCCGGCTTGGTGCGCCCATTGCGCGACCTGGCCATCTGCTGTGTGCGGGGCTGAACTACGCCGACCACGCCGCCGAGTCCAACATGGCCATCCCGGATGAGCCACTGCTCTTCACCAAGGCTCCCAACACGGTCGTCGGTCCCTACGACGACGTCCCCATGCCTCGGGGCGCCACCAAGGTCGACTACGAGGTCGAGCTCGGCATCGTCATCGGCAGCACCTGCCGCTACCTGGATTCACCCGATGACGTGTGGCCGCACATCGCCGGATTCGTTCTGTCCGATGACCTGTCCGAGCGCGCCTTCCAACTCGAGCGTGGTGGCCAGTGGCTCAAGGGCAAGTCCTGCGAGGGCTTCAATCCACTCGGTCCTTGGTTGGTCACCCCCGATGAGATCGATCTGGCCGGGGGCTTGGATCTGTGGCTCGACGTCAACGACCAGCGCCGTCAGACGGGCAGTACGACGTCCCTGATTTTCCCGGTCGACGTCCTCATCCACTACATCTCGCAGTTCCTGGTCCTCGACCCTGGCGACCTGGTCAACACCGGCACACCGCCCGGCGTCGCCATGGGGATGGCGGAGCCCGCGTGGGTTCAGGAGGGCGACGTGCTGACCCTGGGCATTAGCGGCCTCGGTGAGCAGCGCACGACGTTCACCGCTGCGCGCTAACCACCTCAGTTCGTCTCACTACGTACCGGTTGAGCGGGCTGAAACGGTATGCGGTGAGACCAACCCGGCCTCGTCGCTAGACCGGGAAGTCGCGGTAGGCGTCCCAGTCGGCTCCCGCCGTCAGGCCGCCGTCGATGACGATCGTTTGTCCGGTGATCCACGATGAGGCGTCGCTGGCCAGGAAGACCACCGACCCCACCAACTCCTGCGGCGTACCAAGACGCCCCGCCGGAGTGATGTGGTCGAACCACCGCTGACGGTGGTCCTCACCCCACAGCGGCTTGGTGAACTCGGTCTTGATGACGAAGGGCTCGATCGCATTCACGCGCACGTTGTCGCGTGCCCACTCCCGCGAACAACTGCGTGTCAGCGACGTCACGCCGGCCTTGGTGGCGGAGTACACCGAGATCGTGTTGAAGCTGAACCGCGCACTGAGCGAACTCAGGTTGACGATGGTGCCGCCACCGGCCGTCCGCATGATCGAGTGAGCGGCCTGGCTGGCGAAGTAGACCGCGCGCAGGTTCACCGACACGATCGCATCGAAGTCCTCCTCCGTGACCTCCTCGATGGGCTTGCGTCGATTGATGCCGGCCCCGTTGATGAGTACGTCGAGTCCACCGAGCGCTTCGGCTCCGTTACGCACAACCTCGGCGGCACCGGCAGCACTCGCCATGTCAGCGGTCAAGGGAACCGCGTGACCGCCCGCGGAGGTGATCTCCTCCACCACCGCGTGGACCCGCTCCGGCGTGATGTCGTGGACGCCGATCACCGCTCCGCGCTCGGCCAGGGCACGTGCGAGCACCGACCCGATGGCCCCCGCTGCACCGGTGATGAGCACGCGGCGTCCCTCTAGATCAAACAGCGGGTCATTCACTCCGGACTCCTTGTCAGGTCGATAGCGGTGATGGACTGGGCAGGAAGTTCAACGGTGGCGTCGATGATGCCGGTCATACGGATGTGCCGCGAGTCGTCGTCGAGGTTGATCAGCCAGGCGCGAGCGGCGTCGGGGCCGCGGGTGACGAGTGCATCGGCGACTTCCGGCTGGTCGGAGTACGTCACGAGCACCTCGGTCTGATCGGCTAGCCCGGCCAGCAGGCGGTAGACGGGGAACTCCTCGCCCGGCACGGACCCGAAACTCTCCGGGTCGGGGCATCCTGCATCTCGCTCGCGCACACCGCGCCAACCGAGTGCCTCGAAGTAGGTGGCGGCCGAGACGGTCTCCGCCATTGCCAGGCCCCGCAGAGACAGCGCGGTCCAGGCGGCGGCCTGCCAGTCACGCTGACGCGCATCGACCGAACTCGGCAGCGCGTCGTTGCTGACGTCGGCCGCGGGGTCGGTCGCATTGGGGTTGAATCGCGGGCGCATGGTGATCGGGCCCACAGCGACGCGTGCGTGCCCGGCGAGTGGTCGAGCCGCCTCCGCGACGACCTCCTGCGTGGCGGTGTTCTGCATGATCGTGCGGTCATCAAACGCATGCACCTGCGGGTTCATGCTGAAGGTGAGCCAGGTCAGGTCACTCGTGTCCGCTGGCTCCCGATTGAGTTCGGTGAAATACAGGTCCGTGCCGGTCGCCCAGGGCAGGTCGGGGCCCAACTCGAAGCGCGCGGCATCGAGGGAGGCCCGCGAAGTGACCTTCTCGTCACTGCGTAGGACCATCCACGAATCGACCAGGGGCGCGATCTCGCGACTCGCATCATGCAGTCGCGCATAGTCCTGTGGTGATGCGTCTCGCAGCCGCACACGCAGGCGAGTGTCGAGGTGCGAGGCCAGGAGCGCCGCCTCGCGCAACTGCTGCTCCGCCTCTGGTTCGTCAGCATCGATCGTGACCATCAGGTGGCCCAACTTAAGGGCGCTGACGGCCTCGATCTCGGTGTCGGTCCACGGGGTATCGGTGAGTTGCGTGCCGATCTCCGGCAGGGGTACGGCGTCCTCCTCGACGGTGATGGTG
>CAYGMM010000034.1:0-17821 GCA_964351035.1 uncultured Actinomyces sp. | reverse complement strand
GCGGTCGAGCTCCTCGCGCGTCTCGCTCTCGGTGGGCTCGATCATCAGCGTGCCGGCGACCGGGAACGACATCGTCGGCGCGTGGAATCCGTAGTCGATAAGACGCTTCGCCACGTCGTCAACGCTGACGCCGGTCTCCTTGGTCAGCGGACGCAGATCGACGATGCACTCGTGCGCGACGCGACCCTTGCTGCCCGTGTAGAGGATGGGGTACGCCGCTTGAAGCCGATGGGCCACGTAGTTCGCCGACAGAATGGCCACGGAGGTGGCCTGGCGCAGACCCTCGGCACCCATCATGGTGATGTAGGCATAGGGAATCGGCAGGATGCCCGCCGAACCCCACGGCGCCGCGCTGACCGGCCCGACCCCGCCATCCACGTCACCGCGGCCGAGAGGTCCCGCTTCCGGACGCAGTGGATGGCCGGGCAGATAGGGGGCGAGGTGCTGCCGGACACCCACGGGGCCGACTCCCGGACCACCGCCGCCATGCGGGATACAGAAGGTCTTGTGCAAGTTGAGATGCGATACGTCAGCTCCGAACTTGCCCGGCTTGGCGAGGCCCACGAGGGCGTTGAGATTGGCGCCATCGACGTACACCTGGCCACCGGCGTCATGTACGAGACCGCACAGATCCACGATGTCGGCCTCAAAGACACCATGCGTGGACGGGTAGGTGACCATGAGCGCTGCGAGCCGGTCGCCGTGCTCGGCGATCTTCGCGCGCACGTCGTCGAGATCGACATTGCCATCGTCATCACAGGCCACCACGACGACGCGCATGCCGGCCATGATGGCGCTCGCCGCGTTGGTGCCATGTGCACTGCTCGGGATCAGGCAGACGTCGCGATCGCCTTCGCCCTGCGCGTCGAGGTAGGAACGAATGGCCAGTAGCCCGGCGAACTCACCCTGGCTACCGGCGTTGGGCTGCAGGGAGACGGCGTCATAACCGGTCACCTCGCACAACTGGCGCTCCAGTCCCTGGATCAAGGTGCGGTAGCCACGGGCCTGATCGAGCGGAGCGAACGGATGGATGCCGGCAAAACCCGGCCACGTGATCGGCTCCATCTCCGCTGTCGCATTGAGCTTCATCGTGCACGATCCGAGCGGGATCATCGTGCGGTCGAGTGCGAGATCGCGATCGGACAGCCGGCGCAGATAGCGGAGCATCTCGGTCTCGCTGCGGTGCTCGTGGAAGATCGGATGGGACAGGTACGGCGACGTTCGCTGGAGCGAGGCTGGCAACTGCCCCTCCCCTGCACCAGCAACCGGACTGAGATCGAATGCGGCAAGCACGTCGACGACATCCTGGTCCGTCGTCGTCTCGTCAGTGCTGATCCCGACGGTGTTCTCGTCCACGCGACGCAGATTGATACCGCGATCGAGGGCAGCGGCGACGACCTCATCCGTGCGACCGACAACCCGAGCGTGGATCGTGTCGAAGAAGTTCTCGTGGACGAGCTCCACTCCCCCGGCCTGGAGACCGTCGGCAATCCGGACGGCCTGGGCGTGAGCGTGCTCGGCGATCTGCCGCAGTCCGTCCGGCCCGTGGTAAGCGGCGTACATCGCCGAGATGACTGCCAGCAAGGCCTGCGCGGTGCAGATATTGCTCGTGGCCTTCTCCCGGCGGATGTGTTGCTCCCGTGTCTGCAGGGCCAGCCGGTACGCCGGGGCACCCTCGGCATCGAGCGAGACACCCACGAGACGCCCGGGCAGGGACCGCTCAAGGCCGGCCCGCACACTCATGAATCCGGCGTGGGGACCGCCGAAGCCCAGCGGGACTCCGAAGCGCCCGGCGGATCCGACACAGATGTCGGCGCCGAACTCTCCGGGCGGGGTGAGCACCGTGAGGGCCAGCAGGTCGGTCGCCACGGCAACACCGAGGCCGGCCTCATGTGCCCAGTCGATCATCGGGCGCGGATCGAGGATCGCTCCCGACGAGGTCGGGTACGACACCAGGAGGCCGAATGCATGATCGGCGTCCATGCCGCTGCGGTCGGTCAGGTCGACAGTACGCAGCACAATCCCCACGGGCTTGGCGCGAGTCGCCAGCACCGCGAGGGTCTGCGGGTGGGTGTCCTGATCAACGAGGAACACATCACCTCGACCACGTGCGGTGCGCTTGAGCAGTGTCATCGCCTCGGCTGCTGCCGTGGCCTCATCGAGGAGCGATGCCGACGCCACCGGTAGTCCGGTGAGGTCCTCGATCATCGTCTGGAAGGCGAGGAGTGCCTCCAAGCGGCCCTGGGAGATCTCCGGCTGGTACGGCGTATAGGCGGTGTACCAGGCCGGGCTCTCCAGCACGTTGCGGCGAATCACGGCCGGTGTGTGGCAATCGGAGTAGCCCAGGCCAATCATCTGCCGGACCGGCCTGTTCTCGTGAGCGAGGGCACGGAGTGCCGCGAGGGACTCCTCCTCGGTGAGAGCCGGTGGCAGCGCCAGTTGCTCGGACCATCGGATGTGCTCGGGGACCACGTCAGCAAGGAAGGCGTCCAGGTCCCGATAGTTCAGAGCCGCCAGCATGCGGTCGATGTCGTTGCCCCGTGGGCCGATGTGTCGGTCGACGAACGTCGTCATGGCTGTCCCTCGTGTGCGCGCCGGTCCGCGTGCGCGCGGTGCGCACCCGACCCCCTCTGGTCTTGCGGATCACCGCAACCTGAGAGTTTTCGCCACGACGCCTGTCGCGACCTACACCTTCGGTGGGGTGGCGAACCACCCTCTCTCCAGAGTCGCCTCCCACACACGGTCCTGCTGCCTGAGAGTTTCCGGGGCGGTTGCTCCTTCGGCGCCCGGCAAGCCGGGTCTCTCCCGCGTGTGGTCGAACAGCAGGTGCAGCCTAGCGCGTGATTCAGCCCGCTGCGTGACGGGCGGCCCGACGCGCCGAAAGTTCGTCGCGGGGATCGGCCACGGTCAACTCCGCCTCAAGGTCCTCGGGGCGCTCGCCGGGCAGCTGCGCGAGTTGCCCCTCGACCTCCTGCCAGACCCGGCCGACGGCGATGCCGAAGACTCCCTGGCCGCCACGGACGAGATCGATGACCTCGTCCTCACTGCGACATTCGTAGATGGAGGCACCGTCACTCATGAGCGTGATCCGGGCCAGATCATCGCCACCCCGCGTCTCGAGATGCTGCACTGCGGAGCGGATGTTGCCGAGGGAGACTCCGGTGTCGATCAGGCGCTTGACGACGCGCAGGATCAAGATGTCGCGGAACGAGTAGAGCCGCTGTGAGCCCGATCCCTGGGCGGCGCGGATAGTCGGCTCAACAAGGCCGGTCCGGGCCCAGTAGTCGAGTTGCCGGTAGGTAATGCCCGCGGCCGAGCAGGCCACGGGGCCGCGATAGCCAAGCCCGACAGCATCGGAACGGAGCAGATCATCATCGAACAGGCCCGGCTGATCCACGGTGCGGGGAAGTTCGGCATCGGACACCGAGTCAGGCAGCCGAGCGCTCACGTGTTCCGCCCTTCCGCCGCCCGAGGGGCGGCCGCTGACCGCGTCCAACGCGCGGGAGTTTTACGTTAGGGGTCGATGCCGATGGGGTCAACGCGACCCGCCGTAGCAGGCTAGGACTCGGCCCCGAAATCCTCCGGAGAGATCTGATCGAGGAACTCGCGGAACTTCTCGACCTCGTCCTCTTCCTCGTCCGGGATGGCCACACCGGCTTCCTCGAGGACCTCGTCAGCGACCAGGACCGGGCTCCCGGTGCGGAGCGCGAGCGCGATCGCGTCGCTGGGCCGGGCGCTCACCCGAGCCCCGTTGCCGAGCACGAGGTCGGCGTAGAAGACACCCGCGTCGAGCTTGGTGATCTCCACCTGGACGAGCGAGACCGATGCCGCCCCGAGAACCTCCTTGAGCAGGTCGTGGGTCAGGGGACGCGGCGGTGTGACCCCCTGCTGCGCGTAGGCGATAGCGGTCGCTTCCACGGCCCCGATCCAGATGGGCACGTAGCGATCCCCGTCCACCTCGCGAACCAGGACGATGGGCTGGTTCGATGGCATCTCGACCCGAACACCGACTACCTCGACGCGCCTCATGTCTCGAGGGTAGTCGACCGGACACGAACGAGCGCTACGTGCAGATCGAGCAGCAGGGCCAGCAACGTTGCGATCTCATCACGTCGCGCTGCGGCGTCGCGCGCACCGCCCGTTGCGTGACGAGGCGCGAGCGCCTGTTCCACGAGGGCGACGTCTCGATCGGCGGAGGTCCGGAAGGGTCGGAGATGTCGTGGTTCGATCCCGTAGGGAGCCAGTGCCCCTGCGGCCCGCGCAATCGCCACGTCGTCCTCGGTGAGGCGATCCACCAGGCCGTGACGGCGCAGGTCATCGAGCAGGGGGGCGTCAATCCCGGCGCGCTCGCAGAACTCGTCAGGACTCATGGTGCGCTCCCGCGAACGCCGCAGCCGAGCCGTCGGGATTCCTGGTTCGGGCACCTCATCCGCCGACAGCCCCTGCCTCAGGTTCTCGGCGATGACGTCGAGGGGCAGGTATTCGTCGCGCTGCAGACGAAGGATCCGGCGCACCATCGCTACATCGGCGGCGCTGTAGCGGCGCTGCCCGCCCACGGTGCGCTGCGGTCGCAGGAGACCGCGTCGTTCGAGATAGCGGATTTTCGAAACGGAGACCTCGGGGAACTCACCCATCAAGTCGGTGACGACAGCCCCGATCGACCGCAGGGTCACCCGGCGTTCCCCGTGGCCCCTCCAACGAGGTACACGAACCGGTACTTGCCGATCTGCAGTTCGTCACCGGGCTCGAGCGCGTGCTCCTCGACGCGCTGCCGATTGACGTAGGTGCCGTTGAGGCTGCCCACGTCGGTGAGCAGCCAACCACCGGCGATCCGCCGGAATTCCGCGTGACGACGGCTGACGGTGACGTCGTCGAGGAAAAGATCCGAATCCGGTTCACGTCCGGCCGTGACGAGGTCGCCCGTGAGGAGGTACGACGTCCCCTCTCCGGCACCTCGACGCACGACGAGGACTCCCGCGCCCTCATCGACGCCGCTGATGGTGCCGAGCCCGACCGCGGGCAGGCTGCCGGTGGAGGCGGGACCCGGATCGACGACGAAGGTCTCATCCGGGGTGATGACCGCGGCGCCGCATACGCGGCAGAACCGATCTCCCGGATCGACGGGGTGACCGCACTCGTTCACTCGCTAGCCCTGGCCAGTCAGCGCCGCGTAGGCGGCAGCGTCGAGGGTGTCCGGCCGCTCGGTGGGCCGCACTTCGATCATCCAGCCGTCGCCGTACGGGTCGGCATTCACCTGATCCGGACTGTCGCCCAGCGCAGCGTTGACGGCCACGACCTCACCGGACACGGGCGCGTAGATCTCGCTCACGCTCTTGGTCGACTCGACCTCGCCGCAGGTGCCACCGGCGGTGATCTGCGAACCGACATCGGGCAGATCGACATAGACGATGTCGCCGAGCGCATCCTGGGCGTAGTGGGTGATGCCGAAAATCACCGTGCCGTCGGCGGTCTCGCGCAGCCATTCATGCTCGCTGGTGTACCGAAGGTCTTCGGGAATCACGGGGCCTCCTCGTGGCCGTCCTGGTGCGACGCCTGACGCGCGATGACATCGCGAACCTATCCCCCGCACTTCCACACGGCAAGGGTGACCCGTCTCTTCCGGAGTGGGGAGGACCTGCCGACGGTCCGCTAGCCGCGCGCGGAGGGACTCGCGGCGATGATGGCGGCGATCTCCGCGCGCCACGTGTCCGCGAGTTCGCGGGCACGGTCCAGGGTGGTCGCCTCCACCCACAGGCGCGTGCGCGACTCCGTCGGGTGCGGCAGTACCAGGCACCAAGCACCATCGGGCTCGGAGATGCGCACGCCGTCGGACATGTCCACGGCGCGACCACCAGCTCGTGCAGTCACCTCTCGAAGAACCGCAGCCTTGAGTCGCCAGGGCGTGTCCACCTGCTCGCGTACGCCGTACGTCCGCGGGATGCGCGCATCGATGGCGCTGAGCGCCAGCCGGGTGCGTGCCACCCACCCGAGCAACGCGTACGTCGTCGCGAGCGCGTCTCGCTGCCCACCAGCGCCCGGGACAGCAAAGCCGCCGTCGCCATCGCACACGAGCAGGGCATCGGATCCGTCGTCGAAGGTGTTGGCTCGCGGGACGCGACGTACCGCAGCGTGGTGGAAATCCGCCACCTGCTCGGCGATTCTCGACGCGGTGGATGGCAGCACGGCCACGCCGCCATGGGATTCGGAGACGACGAGATCGAGCACCACCAGGAGCGCGCGATCGTCATCGAGGATGTGTCCCTGCTCATCGACGAGCCAGAGGCGTTCGCCGGTCGCGTCGATCGCCACACCGAGCGCGGCACCCGTTGACACCACGATCTCCGCCAACTCGGTCACGCGCTGACGCCGTTCGGACTCACTCCACGTCGCCGCCGTGAGGTCGGGCTGAGTGCCGAGCAGCACGAGTTCCGCAGACCGCCCCTCCAGCAAGGTGGGCAGCGTTGTGGCGGCCGCACCGCCCATCGCGTCGACGACGATGCGGACGCTGCTCGTCGGTCCCGCGGGGACGTGTTCGTGGATGCGGTCGGCGTACTGCTGGGCCGCGAGCGGCTGCGAGACGACGGTGCCGATGGCCCCGGGGATCGCGCGGCGGAACTCCCGCCGGGAGTAAATCCGATTGAGTTCGCGCGCACGGTCCCCGATGTTGCGACCGTCGGAGCGCACGATGACCATGTCGAGCGAGTCCGGATCACCGGGCGCGACGCGCAGGTAGACACCACCATCGGCGTGGTGGCGGACATGGTCACGCAGGACCGGGAGGGGCACGGTACGCAGCAGGTGGACCGTGAGACCCGCCGCACGCAGCGCCCCGACCAGGATCGCGTGGTAGGCGCCAGCGGCCGCCGAGTGATCCCGGCCGAGGGCCACCGTGGCGCCGCGGCTCAGCAGCGTCCCCAGCGTGCTCGCGAGACGCACCACCGAGTCGGGAGTCACCTCAACACCCATCTCGCCGCGCATGCCAAGACCGTCGATGACGCTGCGATGACCCTTGGCATCCCACACCACCGAACCGGTAACGGTCGTGCCCGACTCGACCGACTTGCCGGGATAGATCAGACTCCCGGCCGTGACGTCGACCTCGCGTTCGAGGATGCAGCCGTCGGCGACGATTGCCCCCTCGCTGATGCGCGTGCCGGCACCGATCTCGCACCCCCGACCCACGATGGCGCCCATGAGATCCACCTCGGCACCGAGGTAGACGTTGTCGTGCACCGTGCTCCGCTCGATTCGGGCACCGCGGCGGACGAGCGAGTGGGCACCCAGCACCGCGTAGGGCAACAGCTCAGCGCCCTCGTCAATGACGCTGCGCGAGCCAATGAAGGACGGACCGACGACCTCTGCCCCCGGTGCGATCTCGACCCCCTCGCCGATCCACACGCCATCCCCGCGGTCGCTGCCGGGGATGGCGAGACGCACGCGCCGATCCAGCGCATCGACCTGTACCTGTCGGTAGGCGGTGAGGTCCCCCACGTCCTCCCAGTAGCCCTCGACAACAACACCGGCTACGGGCGCTCCGGCACTCAGCAGATCGGGGATCACCTGGGTCGACCAATCCCAGGGCGTGTCCGGTGGAATGCGAGCAAGGACCTCTGCCGACACGACGTAGATCCCGGTGCTCACCGTGTCGCCGAACACCTCACCCCACTCGGGCTTCTCGTGGAAGCGGCGTACCCAGCCGTCTTCGTCCAGATCGACCAGTCCGAACTCCCGCGGGTCGTCGCGACGAGTCAGTGCCATGGTGAGCGCGGCACCCGACTCCGCGTGGCGTCGCATGATGTGGCCGAGATCGACATCGGTAACCGCGTCACCGGACAGGATGAGGAGGGCCTGGTCGTCCGCGCCTGCCACCGCGAGCCGAACGCCACCCGCGGTGCCCAGCGGACGAGGCTCGGTGCCGTAGGTGATCGACATGCCCAGATCGGCGCCACCCCCGAGTCTGCGTCGCATCATCGGCGCGAGATGTTGAACCGTGACCACGGCCTCGGTCACGCCATGATCGCGAGCCAGCAGAAGCATGTGCTCGACCATGGGGCGACCCACGACCGGGAGCAAAGGCTTGGGGACGCCCGTCGTGAGCGGGCGCAGCCGGGTGCCCAGACCGCCGGCCATGACTACCGCCCGCATGGTCACCCCCTTGTCGCTGCGCCCCGCGAGATACGCCGAGCCTGGTCCACGTATAGCAGCGCCGCGTACCAGTAGAGCGCAGTCCCCCAGATGACGAAAGCCCACCCAAGCGCGCTGAGGACCCGCTGCCACTCATCCGGGCCTGCGCCGGCCAGGATGAACGGGAAGCCCCAGTACAGCGCGAAGGTGGCCGCTTTGCCGAGATAGTGCACCGGCAGCGCCACGATGCCGCGACGCCGCAGCACGGGTACGAGCGCGAGGAGGAGAAGTTCACGGGCGACGAGCAGCGCCACGAGCCACCACGGGATGAGCGACCGCAGCGCCAGGCCAATGAGGGTCGCCGCGATCGTGAGTCGATCCACCAGGGGGTCGAGCAGACGGCCCAGTGCGCTCGTCTGGTTGAAGTGACGCGCTATGACACCGTCGGCCCAATCGGTAATGCCGGAAACGGCGAGGATGGCCACCGCCCACAGATCCTGTTGCGGACCGAGGACGAGCCACAGGAACACCGGGATGAGCGCCAGTCGAAGCAGACTCAGCGCGTTGGGAACCGTCCAGATCCGCCCATCGTCCTGGTCGGTTGTCACGCGAGGCCCGCGGTCATGCGTGACGCCCGCGCCGGCGGCGACCCACGACCATGAAGGCGCCGAGCAGAATCAGCGCGAAGCCGCCAAGGGCTCCCGCGGCAGCGGCCACCGCGCTGCCCTCCATTGTGCGCGTTGCGTCGGGGACTCGGTATTCCATGCGCATCGACGCGGCGGCCCCCACCGAAGCGTCCGGGTTCATCAGGACCAGCGTGGACCCGGCCAGTGAGTCGAGTGGGATCTCCGCGGGAGATCCCACCGCGGCCGTCGTCCAAAACGCTGCACCCTCGGGGTCTATCGCAGGTGTTCCGTCACCGGGCACCGAGATGGTCGGCCACTGTTCACCCTCACTGACGGCCACGGCGTACGGCGTACCGTCGAGGTAGGAATCGACCGCATCCACGGGCGCCAGTCCGACGAAGATGTCACCGGCCGTATCCGGCGTAACGATGAAGACGAACTCGCCGACATCCTCGACGAACGTGTCGGCATCGGTGCCGAGCAGCGTCAACGCGGTTGCCACCCAATCCGGCTCGTCGGTGAGTTCCCACGCGGCCGTCACACCGTCGGTGATGACGGCAACCTGATCGGGCTCTGACGCCACGGACCCGAACGGCTGCGTGACTACCCCTGATCGACCCACGGTGGCGTCCACGCCCGCCACGGCGCCCGCCGCCGCCACACTGCCGACGATCGAGATGGTTCCCAGGACAAGAAGAATCACCCCGAGTGTGATCCGGGTGATCTGCCACGCCTTCTTCATTCGGGGCTGTCCCCCGCCTCCAGCGCGCTCACGGTCAGGATGCCAAGGCACATCTCGTCTGTAGTGCCATCACCCCAGGTGATGTAGCGGGGTTCGGTATCGGCGAGAGCCGGCAGGAGGTCACGCAGTGCGGTGTCGTGCGTGCACGTCACCGTGAGCGTGTCACCCGCGGCGAGGTCGACCGAGGGCGTAAGCGGACGCGCTCCCTGATTGTCGAAGTCCCAGGACTCGATATCGAGCAGCAACTCCTCGTCCTTCTGGCCCTCGTTGGCGACGATCGAGATGCTGCGACCCAGGAGGTGCATGTGCCCGGCCGCCGCGTACACCGTCATCGGCGCGCGGACCTTGTGCGTGCACGACTGGGTGGCGCCAGCCTTGGGGTCCGTCAGGTCTCCGCCGCACAGGAATTGCAGGCCCCAGATCGTGCGCATCGCCTCGCCACCGAATCGCTCGATGGTGTCCGCCACCGCGGCATCCCGATCGCACAGTGGGGCGACTTCATCCGCACGGCAGGGCAGTTCGACCGGCGCGGGAAGCAGCATGGTTTCCAGGCGCCTGAGGTCCGCGTCGGCACCGACGGTCCGCAGTTCGACGGAAGTCGCATCCGCACCGCTGCCGCCGAGCAGGTTGTAGTGCACCTGCAGGATGACGCTGCTGCCGGCCGGCACGAAGACTCCGGTGCCCTCGGGGTAGCGCGCCTCACGTCCACCGGGCGCCCAGGCGGCCAGCCACGGCGCACTATCCAACGATGACAGGGCATCAGCATCCGCCGCCGCCGGCAGATCGGGTCCGCCGAAGCATGACCAGCCCTGCCCGGGATCGTCTGCATCGCGCTTGGCCGCAGCCTCTTCCTGGCCGGGCGAGACGCGGTACAGGATCGCGTGATGCACGAGTGCGGCGTTGCCGGGCACGAAGCGCACTCCGGTGATGAACCGATCCTCAGGAATGTTGGTGGCGAGCACGAAGCAGCGGTAGTCGTCCGTCGCGGTGCCCTCGCTGGTCGGGGTGTACGCCGCGGGCAGGCCCACCGTGACAATCCCTGGACCGGTCGGCTCCGGATTGGCCTGCGAGTCGGTCGCGGCCTCGGACTCGGTCGAAGCCGATGACCCTCCATCGAGCTGATCGGCCACACTCGGCGAGACCGTGGCCGTCGAGGACTCCACCGCTCCGCTGCCCGCCGTCGAGGAGCAGGCCGAGGCGAGGAGGGCGATGGCCGCTACAGCGGCCGCTACGGCGTATCGGGTCCCGGGCATGGGGCCATGTTACGTGGGAAGGGCCAAAGAGCGCAGGACCGCGCTCAGGTATTCCAGGCCACGATCGCCCGCTGATCCCGCTCGTAGCCGAGCAGTGACAGCGAGCCGGCATCCAGGATCCACAGTCGCCCATCGACCGCGGGCAGGCCGAGCCAGGTCGCCGTCAAGATGCGCAGGAGGTGGCCGTGGGCGACCAGGACGACGTCACGGCCTTCACTGATCACTGGGAGCACGCGCCGAATCACGCGGGCGGTGCGGACCGCGACGTCCTCCGCCTGCTCACCACCGGGGATCGGCCGTGACCAGATGGTCCAGGCGGCATCACCGAGGCGTTCGCGAATCTCCGGCGTCGTGATGCCCTCCCAGTCGCCGTAGTCCCACTCCAACAGGTCCTCATCGATGGCGTCGGGTGTCAGACCAGCGAGTTCCGCCGTGCGCCGCGCTCGCTCGAGCGGTGAGCACAGGACCACAGCCGGTGCGAACGGTGCGAGTCGATCGACCAGGGTCCGCGCGCGTGCCTCACCGTTGGGCGTGAGCGGGATGTCGCTGCGACCGGTATGCCGTCCCGTACGACTCCACTCGGTTTCACCGTGCCGGATCAAGATCAGTCGGCCATGGGTCATGCTCTCCTCCGTGCCTGATCGAGTGCGAAACAGGCGACGGCGGTCGCCGCGGCCACGTTGAGCGAGTCCACCCCGCTATGCATGGGGATCCTCGCGTGTCGAGCAGTTGCGCGCAATGCCGTGGGGCTGGCCCCGGGTCCCTCCGACCCCATCAGCAGTGCCACGCGCCGCGGATTGAGGTCGGCGACGACCTCATCGATGAGGTGGTCACCAGCGGGCGTCAACACGACGAGATCCCGAACCGCGGCAATCGACAACAGATCGTCGGACCACGACTCGCTGCGCGCCCAGCGTGCCTGAAGGACGGCCCCCATAGATGACTTGACAGCTCGCCGATAGAGCGGATCGGCACAGCCCGGTGACAGCACCACCGCATCGATCCCCAGGCCCACGGCAGAACGGATCGCGAGACCGACATTGGTGGCATCGACCAGATCCTCGAGCACCAGGAGCGGTCCGTCCTGATTCAGGAGCGCCGCCACGGTGACTAGCGGCGGACGTTGGACGGCGGCGAGAGCACCACGATGCACACGAAAGCCCGTGATTTCCTGAAGCAATTCCTCCTGGGCGACGAGCACCTCACCTGACCAGTCGCCAAGAATTGCGTGGAGCCGTTCGAGCCACCGCGGCGCCGTCAACACCGAATCGACCAACAGGCCGGATTGCACGGACCGTTCGATCACCAGATGTCCTTCGGCGATGAAGATTCCGTTCTCCGGCTCCCACTGGCGCCGCAGATCGACCTCGGTCAACCGCGTGTACGGGGTCAGCCGTAAGTCGTCCAGCGACGTCACATGAGACGTGGTCCAGGCCGTCACGGTGCTGCGTTCCCCCTCAGCGCCTCCGCCGCCACGAGCTCCGCACGATCGGCGAGTCGCTCCAGACCCCGCACCGGTTGCGCCATCCGCGGATGCCGGGCGAAGCGTTCGCGGTGGCGATCCAAGAATGCCCAGTACCCAGCGGTGACAGGACAGGCCCGCTCGCCCACGCGCACGTCAGGGCGATAGGGACATCCTCGGCAGAAGTCCGTCATCCGCTTGATGTACGCGCCCCCGGCCGCATACGGCTTGGTCGCCATGCGACCGCCGTCCGCATGCAGGGCCATCCCCACCACATTCGCCGCCATCACCCACTCGTGTCCGTCAACGAACGCATCCGTGAACCAGCGCGTGGTGGCGACGGGGTCGTATCCGCGCTGAAGGGCCCAGTTGCCCAGGACCATGAGGCGCACGATGTGGTGCGTCCAGCCGTAGGACCGCACATCCCGCAGACCCACGCTCAAGCACCGCGCTGTGACGTCGCCATCGCTATCCAGTCCGGCGAACCAGTCCGGCGGTGCGTCGTGCGCGTCCAAGGCGTTCGACTGCCCGATGTAGTCGGGCCCGAAGTACCAGTACAGGTGCCACACGTAGTCCCGCCAGCCAATGATCTGGCGGACGAATCCCTCCACGCTCGACAGCGGAACGTCACCAGCCTCCCCCGCCTCAATGACTCGTTGAACGACCTCCAGTGGATCGAGCAAGCCGAGATTCATCGGGGCCGAGATCAGGGAGTGCGCCATGACCCAGTCATCCGTGAGCGCCGCATCCTCGTAGGGTCCGAACGTCGCGAGGCGGTGCACGATGAAGTCCTCGAGCGCCGCAAGGGCCTCGGTGCGCGTCGCGGCAAAGCGCCTCGGGCCGTCGTCACCGATGAACTCAATGCCTTCGGCGGCCCATCGATCGAGGTCCCGACGCACCATGGCATCGATGTCGTCCTCCTGCGGCGCCCAGGCGGGTGGCAGGTCCAAGGTGCGAGCACCCTTCGGCGGCGGGAGCCGGTTGTCATGATCGAAATTCCAGCGTCCACCGACGGGCTCATCACCGTTCATCAGTAGTCCCGTGCGCTGACGCACCTCTCGGTAGAAGTCCTCCATGCGGAGGCGCTTGCCCGCGCGGCGCTCAGCCCAGGCAACGAAGTCCGCTTCACTGGTGACAAAGCCGCGTGCGGGCAACATCGGGATGTCGTGGCGGCGGGCGAGGGCGCGCATGGCCCAACTCGTCGGAGCCACCACGTCGAGGCGATCGGCCCACGAGGGCAGCACCTCGCCGATCGTGTCGGTGGCGACGACGGTCGCCCCACTACCGAGTTCCGCGGCACGATGTCGGAGGGCGGACAGGATCAGATGCGCTTTGGCTCTGTGCATACGCCGCCGGGCAAAGGCGCGCCGTGACTCGATGAGCAGGACGTGATCGACGTCCGCATCCACGAAGTGCGGTCCGAGTTGGTCGGCAAGCAACCACCGGGTGGTCATCGCTTCGCGCGGGCCGTCCATCGGCCGTCGTGATGCTCGACCGACAGCGGCAGACCGTAGGCGGAGGACAGGACCTCGTCGGTCAGGACCTCGTGAACGGGACCCTGGGCCACCGCGCCACCGCCGCGCAGCAGGATGGCGTGCGTGGTCCCCGGTGGGATCTCCTCCACGTGATGGGTGACGAGCACCGTGGTGGGTGCGAGCGGGTCCGCCGCCATCGTGGCGAGCCGATGCACCAGCGCCTCCCGACCGCCCAGATCCAACCCGGCGGCCGGCTCATCGAGCAGCAGCAACTCCGGATCCGTCATGAGCGCTCGAGCGATCTGCGTGCGCTTGCGCTCACCGTCGGACAGCGAGGCGAAGTGCCGATCGGAGAGATCCTCGATGCCGAGCAGTTCCAGCAGACGGTCTGCCCGCCGCTCGTCGGCGGCGTCGTACTCCTCACGCCAGCGACCGGTCATGCCGTACGCCGCCGTGAGAACGACATCGCGGACCCGTTCGCGTCCACGAATGGTCTCGGCCAGTCCGGCACCCACGAGTCCGATCCGTGGCCGAAGTTCGAATACGTCGGTCAACCCGATGAGTTCGCCGAGCACCTCGACTTCACCCGCCGTGGGGTGCAATTGGGTGCTGGCGACACCGAGCAGGGTTGACTTGCCGGCTCCATTGGGACCGAGCAGGACCCAATGCTCCTCGGGTCGCACATTCCAACGAATGTCCCGCAGGATCCACGACGTCCCTCGGCGGACACCGACACCGCGCATGGCCAGGACGTCGCTCACCCGGACAACCTATCCCCGGTAGCGTCAGCGGGTGCTCACAGACATGCGCCACGGGGCATTGGCATCGGCCTGGCTCGGCGAAGTGCTCGCCGGCCGAATCCCGATGGACACAGCGCTGTCCCATCTGGAGGCAATCACCCACGTCGAGTGGATCGACCTGCTCGCCGAGGCACGCTCCGTCGGCGCCCTCGGCATTCGACTGTTCCTGCCGCGCCCCGGGGACCCTCGGGGGCACCGATGCCCTGATCCCACTGCCGCTACGGCCGCCGCAGTGCTGGGCTGGATCGGCAGCGATGGCATCACCGCCTGGACGACGGTCACCGAGGACCGACCATGGACCGTGCTGCCCGGGCCGCCGGTAGCAGTCTTGCTGCCGAGCCCGGCCGAGGCCGATCGCCAACTGCGCGCGACGGTGCTGCGGGTCGCCGAGGACCTGGCCGCGCTCGATCAGCACGTGGATGCCCCGGAACGACGAGGACTCATCGCGCGGGAGGTCCGGACCTGGACGGACGCGCCTCTCGATCCCGACCGCGCCGCCCTGGCCGCACGGGCCGTCCCGTTGTTGCTCGCCGGCGCCCATGCCCCGGAAGCAGGGGTCACGGCCCACGCACAAGAGGCCCGCCGCTCCACGCTCATGGCACTCGATCCCGCGGTGCGCACCGGAGTCGAAGTGGCCTACTCCCGGATCCCCTGAGAGATCAGGAAGTACGGGTCGGGCGCCGCCACTCACGGGGGCGACACCAGATGCCTACGCACACCCGGTATCCCTCGCGCCATAAACTCCCGGGGTGGACGGCACCCTCCTGGTCATCCTGAGCGGACGCGATCGTCCCGGTGTCACCGCTACGTTCTTCGAGGCCCTGCGCCATCACCGCGCGGAAGTGCTCGACATCCAACAGTTGGTGGTGCGTGGCCGCCTTATCCTCGCTGTCCTCCTCGGTGTCTCCGCCAGCGACGTAGGCGATGTTCGCGCCGCCGCGCACACGGTCGCCACCCAGGTCGGGATGGAGATCGAGACCGTTCCCGGGGCGCGGGAGATTCCCCGGGACCCGCTGCGTCGACGTATCCACGTGACGGTGATGAGCCCGGACCTACGGCCGGGCCACGTCGCGGATCTTGCCCGAACGATGGCCGACCATGGCTGGAATATCGATCGCATCCGCCGAATCGCCGCCTACCCCGTTACCGCGGTCGTGTTCGAGGGTTCTGGCGAGGACGTCGAGGAGTTGCGCCGCACGCTCGCCGAATGCTCCGCACGCCTCGGTGTCGACATCGCCGTGCAGCACGCCGGCCTCGATCGTCGCGGTGCCCGCCTCGTGGTCATGGACGTTGATTCCACGCTCATCCAGGACGAGGTCATCGACATCCTCGCGGAGATGGCCGGTCGAGGTCCGGAGGTGGCCGCCATCACCGAAGCGGCGATGCGCGGTGAGCTCGACTTCGCGGAATCCCTGCGGGCCCGGGTGGCTGCACTTGAGGGGTTGCCGGCCGAGGCGCTCCTCGAAGCCTCGCGACGCGTTCGCTTCACTCCGGGAGCACGCACCCTGTGCCGGACCCTCCGCCGTCTGGGCTTTCGTGTGTGCCTGGTCTCGGGCGGATTCGAAGAAGTCATCGCCCCGCTGGCCGACGTTCTCGGGGTCGACGGCGTGCGCGCCAACGGCCTTGAGGTGGTCGACGGCAAGCTCACCGGGAGAGTACGTGGGCCGGTCATTGACCGAGCGGGCAAGGCAGAGGCACTCGAGTCATTCGCGGCCGAGTTCGGCATCCCCCTCGCTCGGACGATCGCCGTGGGCGACGGCGCGAATGATCTGGACATGCTCGACCGGGCCGGCCTCGGGGTGGCCTTCAACGCCAAGCCGGCGGTGCGCCTCGCAGCCGATACCTCGCTCAATGCCCCGTACCTCGACTCGGTCCTCTTCCTCCTCGGGGTGACGCGCGACGAGATCGATGAGGCGGACGCCGATCAACCCCTCGGCACGGCGAAGTCGACGAGTTCCGCCGACGCGAACTGAGCCCAGGGCTCCTCGGACTGCAGGACGGCGATCGCAGACGTGGGGAACTTCTCGGACATCGCTGCCATCGCGGTCGCGGAGCCCCCGCGCGCGAGGTAGGTCGCGAGCATCTCCAGGCCAGGGTTGTGGCCCACGATCATGACGCTGTCGACGTCGTCCGAGACTTCTGCCAGCACGCCCAGCAACGCGACGACCGATGCTTCGTAGATCCGATCGTCAAAGGTAAGCGAGGTCGCCGGGAGATGTGGGCCTATGAGATCCCAGGTTTGCCGGGTGCGCACCGCCGTCGAGATCAGAACGCGCTCCGGTGCCAGGTCATGCGCCGCCAGCCACTCCCCCGCGGCCGGCGCATCACGACGACCGCGCATGGACAGCGGGCGTTCGTGATCAATCACCCCGGGCGGATAGTCCGACTTCGCGTGGCGCTGCAGGATGAGCGTGCGCACTCAAGCGCCCTGGGAGTGCACACCGCCGTCGACGTGGACCATCTCGCCCGTCGTCGCGGGGAACCAGTCCGACAGCAGTGCAACGCAAGCCTTGGCCGCTGGCTCCGGATCAGCGAGGTCCCAGCCCAGCGGTGCCCGCTTCTGCCACACATCCTCGAAGTCTTCAAAACCCGGAATGCTCTTGGCTGCCATCGTCCGGATGGGCCCAGCCGCCACGAGGTTTACGCGGATTCCCTTCGGCCCGAGGTCACGGGCCAAATAGCGCGCGGTGGATTCCAGCGCTGCCTTCGCCACGCCCATCCAGTCGTAGGTCGGCCAGGCGACCGTGGCGTCGAAGTCCAGCCCCACGATCGACCCGCCCTCGTCCATCAGTGGCAGGCAGGCCATGCTCAGCGACTTCAGCGAGTACGCCGAGATCTCCACCGCGGTGGCGACATCGCTCCACGGTGTCTCGAGGAACCGACCACCCAGCGCGGACTCTGGTGCGAAGCCAATCGAGTGCAGCACGCCGTCCAGCCGATCGACGTGCTCTGCCACGCGTCCGGACAGTGACTCGAGATCTTCTTGCGATTGAACGTCAAGTTCGATGACCGGCACTGACGGATCCGGCAAGCGCTGTGCCGTCCGCTTGGTGAGGGAGACAGCACGCCCAAACCCGGTCAGAAGTATTCGGGCTCCCTGTTCCTGAGCGAGGCGCGCCACATGGAAGGCAATGGATTGATCCGTCAGCACGCCGGTGATGAGGATCGTGCGTCCCTCAAGAATTCCCATGGTGGATATCCCTCTCGTCCCTAGTGGCCCATACCCAGGCCGCCGTCAACGGGGATGACGGCCCCGGTGATGTAGCCGGCAGTGTCACCGGCCAAGAAAGTCACGACGTCCGCGATCTCCTGGGGGTCCGCGTAGCGACCTAGGGGGAT
>CAYGMM010000033.1:13945-18015 GCA_964351035.1 uncultured Actinomyces sp. | reverse complement strand
CGCGATGAGGCCGGCAAGCTCAACACCGAGTTCGCGTCGTACAACCGGCCGATGGGTGTGGCGGTCGCCGGTAGTCGGCTGTCGCTCGGCACCGGTACCGGCATCGTCAACCTCTCCAACACTCCCGCACTCGCCGCAGCACTCGAGCCGCCGAACGTGAACGACGCCGTTTACACGACGCGCTCAATCATCAACACCGGCGATGTCGCGATGCATGAGATGGCGTTCGCAGGAGAGCAACTGTGGTTCGTCAACACGCGCTTCTCCTGCCTGTGCACCACGGATCCCAACTACTCCTTCGTGCCCCGCTGGCGGCCGCCGTGGATCAGTTCGCTGGCGGCAGAGGACCGCTGCCACCTCAATGGCCTGGCATTAAGGGATGGTCGGCCTCGCTATGTGACCACGCTGTCGCAGACCGACACTCCGAATGGTTGGCGCGAGCTCAAGGGCACCGCGGGCCTGATCATGGATATCGCGACCAACACGATCATCGTCGACGGGCTGGCGATGCCGCACAGTCCGCGCTGGCATGACGGCAAACTCTGGGTTCTCGAATCCGGCAAGGGCACGCTCGCCCAGGTCAACGTCGACACCGGAGAGGTGACGACCGTCGCGACCCTGCCGGGCTTCACCCGGGGGCTCACCTTCCTCGGTCCGTACGCCGTCATCGGATTGAGCCAGGTGCGTGAGAGTGTCTTCAAGGATCTGCCGGTGACGCAGACCGCCGATGAACGCAACTGTGGAGTCTGGGTGGTTGACACCCGTACCGGTCAGATCGCCGGGTTTGTGCGTTTCGAAGGCATGGTGCAAGAGATCTTCGACGTCCAGGCACTGCCGGGTAGGCGTTGGCCCACCATCCTGCGTGAACCCACCGAGTTGACCGCGTCCAGCTTTGTCCTCCCGGATGAGGCTCTGCGCGATGTGCGATCAACTCCGCCGCCGACGAGCGACGACTGACCTCCTACGGAATCTTCCGCGGAAGATTGGACTAGAGCCGGACGATGGAGCCGGAGTACGTGCGGGCAATTACCCCGACGTATTCGGCATCGACCTGTTCGCAGGTCTGCTGCAGGATGCGTGACCACTCGGCATCGCTTTCGGTGATGCTGCTCGGGCCCATCCGATGGTGCACGAGGCCGAGTCCCCCGATGGGTGCCGACATCGACAGCACCTGCGCCACGTTGCCGAGGAAGGTGCGGCGTTCTTCTTCGGGGCAGTCCTCGGGTGCGTCTGAGATGACGATCATCGCGGAAGGCGAACCGTCGGTGAACTCGGCGTGGATGGCGAGCGAGCCGGGGCGCCGGTCCGCGAGCATCACATGGTCGGCGACGAAGAGCAGCGGGTCCTCGTCGGCGCGAGCGTTGCGGACCTCGTCATTGCGGGGCCAGCGCTCGTCGAAGGCGATCGGGTCATCAAAGGGTGTTGTTGTCATGGCGGGACTCTGCGCCGATCAGCCTGTGGACAGCCAGTTGCTATCCACAGGTCTCCTATGGCACAGGCGCCCGAGATCCCCGGTCAGACGACGGTGATCGTCCGGATGTCGTATCCGGTCGCACCGTCGGGGATCACATCGCGGATCTCGCCGGTCTGCACCTCACCGCGGCCGTTGACCGCGCGTACGGCGACCGTGTGCTCTCCCGCGGGCGCGTCCCAATCGATCCACCACTGTCGCCAAGCCACCGGGCTGAGTTGCTCAGCCAACTGGGCCTGTTGCCAGTCGCCGTCGTCGATGCGCACCTCAACAGCGGAGACACCGTCGCCGTCCATCGCCCACGCCAGACCACCGAGCTGCACCGGGCCCGCGGCGATCTCCCCGCCGGGGACATCAATGCGACTACTGGTGAGCACCGGCGCATCGGTCGCCCAGCCCCGCACCGTCCAATACGCCGGCTGGGCCGCGTACGTCGTCGCCTCGATCCGCGTCACCCACTTCGTCGCGGAGATGAAGCCGTAGAGACCGGGGATCACCATGCGCACCGGGAAGCCGTGTTCGATCGGCAGTGGCTCACCATTCATCCCGATAACCAGGAGTGGCTCCCGGTCGGCGAGCCCGTCGATCGGCGTACTGCAGGTCCAGCCGTCCACCGACGTGCTCAGCAGTTGGTCCGCCCCTCCATCGATACCGGCGCGCTCCAGCAGCGGCATGAGCGGTGTGCCGAGCCAACGAGCGTTGCCGATGTAGTCGCCGCCGACCGGATTGGAGACACACATGATGGTCACGTCGCGCTCGACCATCGGCATCGCGAGCAACTCGTCGTAGGTGATGGTGACCGGTGAGCCGACCATGCCGTCGATGGTGAGCGTCCAGTCCTGTGACTGCACCTGTGGCACCACAACCGCGGTGTCGATGCGATAGAAGTCCGCGTTAGGTGTGATGAACGGCGGCATTCCGGCAACCGGGGCCTGTACCCCGGCAGGTACTGGCGGCAAAGGCTGGGCCGGCGTGGGCAGCACCGCGGACAGGCGCGACGCGACGGCGCTCGCTTGCGTGCCGAGCCAGCGAGCGCTCGCGGTGGCGGCGGCAGCCAGCACCACAACACCACCGACGCCGAGCAGGAAGTTGCGGCGATCAACCGCCGGTTGGATCTCCACGGCGGGTGCGTCGAGATCGTCGAGGGGGATCACCACGGTCGGTGCCTGCGGTTCGGAGAGCAGGATGAGCCCCGCCAACGCCCCCGCCGCAACGATGCCGGCGATGATGGACGGCACCGGTGCTAGTGGGGAGTCGACCGGGCGGATGAAGGCCGCCGTCGCTCCGACAAGACCCAGGATGAACATCGCCCAGACCCCGGTGGTGAGTCGGCGGCGGGCCGCGTGCCCAGCCCATGCCGCAATGGCGATCACCGCCAGAACGACGATCGCCACGACAACCGACTTGCTCGACGTACCGAACGTCGAGGTCGCCCACTCCTTGACCGGAGCGGGTGGGACATCGATGGCGGTGGAGGCGACAACCTCAATCGGTGCATACGCCGGACCGATCCACACGGCAACGAGTGACCCCACGGCGATGCCCACCCAGGCGGCCAGTACGCCGAGCAGCGGATCAATGAGGCGACGCATCCCACCACAGTAGGTGCGAACCTCAGGCTTTGCGCTCTAGGCGATGCGCTGCGGCAGTCCGAAGGTGGTGAAGACACCGCGCGAGAAGATGGGCCGCTGCGTGGGCTCGGCACCCACCGTGATTCCGGCGTGCGAGACGAGGTCCTGCTCCAGGCTGATGATCTGTGCGGATCTCAGCACCCAGGGCTCATGCTCATTGGGCGTCCACCACGTAGCTCCGAATGCCTGGTGGTGCAGCCCCCAGCGCGCGGTGAGGAAGATCTCGAGGTCGGTCGGCTCGATCTCCTCGCCCGACACGGCCTCCAGCCGCAGGGATCCCCCGCCCCGCGGATAGCGCCGTTCCGATCGCCACGACCACCGGTCACCGCGCTGGCGCACATGCATGCGCGCCCAGGTGTAGGGCAGGTGATACCCCCAGCGGGCGGCCATGGACGTCACGCTCCGAGTCGCCTCCAGGCTGCGGAAGACCACACCGTGTCGGCCCGCATCATCCACGGAGTACAACCGCACGTTGCACTCCAGGAACGTGCCGAAGTACGGCGTCGCATGGTGATGACCGAGGCCAGCCCCGACCATCCGGAAGGGGACCAGCCCGACGTACGTCGCTCCCTCAAAGACATCGGGACGCACGCCGGGCGGCATGAACGGTGCCACCTGCGCGGGATCCACCGCCCAGTGCAGGAAGAACAGGTCCAGCCAGGACTGGTCAAACAGTGCGGGACCGGTGAGCGGCGGTGCCGTCGGCGAAACACCGCCATAGCGGTCCATGTCAGGCCGCGGTGACGGCACAGGCCGGTGTCGACCCGGGCAGTCGATAACGATTCTGGGCGATCCAGCGGTAGGCCTTGTCCGCGACGAAGGCAATGCCCGGCAGATCACCGATCGCGCCCACGAGCGGCCACGGCGGCGGTGCGCACCTGAGCATGGCCATGACGGCCCGGCTCCCCGAGGTCACGCGCTCATCCGCGTCGACGAACTGGACGGCTTCGGTGCAGTCGGCCTCGGTC
>CAYGMM010000033.1:0-13935 GCA_964351035.1 uncultured Actinomyces sp. | reverse complement strand
CCTTCCGCCGCCGTGCGGTCGGCGATGCCCTCGATCCGCGCCACCACCTGGTCCTTGCTCTTGATCTCCTCGATCTCGCGCACCTGGAACGACCGGGCGGCGGCCTTGTCCCAGAGCGGCCCGTAGGCGGCGATGTCGGTGTGCTGCCATGGCGCGATATCGCATCGGGGACGGATGAAGCGTTCGATGACATGGACCGACGCCGTACAGAATCCGCAGTCCCCATCAAAGATCAGCAGCGCTGCCATACATCCACCATAGGTCGCCGTGAAGCGCAGCGCCTACGCCGGCCAGATGTCACCGATGGTGTAGCCCTCGGGGAAGGGGTCGCTGTCGTCGAGTACCCATTCCGAGCGACCCGTCACCCAGCCGCGACCGGTGATCGTGGGCAGCACCGCGGCGTAGTCCCCCACCGTCGTCTCACCGATGAGCCGGCCGGTGAACGTCGTGTCCAGCATGCCCCGGTGCACATAGGGCTGATCGAGACCCAACTCACCACGCGCGTGCATCACTGACATGCGCGCGCAGGTTCCGGTACCGCAGGGCGACCGATCCAGCGCGCCCGTCCAGGTGGCCGGATCATCACTGAGTCGGTCCGTCGCCATCACCATGGCGTTGTTGCCGTCGGCACCTCGGTCGTCACCGGGGCCGGTGATCATCACCAGGTTCGTGGTGTTGATCCCGGGATTGAGTGGATGACTCACCGGGTACTGGCGATTGACCGCCAACTTCAAACGTGCGCCCACACTCTGCAGGGCCGGCACATCGGCCGGAGTCAGACCGACGCCGAGGTCCTCGGCCCGGGCGAGCACGAAGAACTGGCCACCGAAGGCCACATCGACCGGCACGGTGCGGGTCTGGCCCCACTCGGTACCGGGCTCAGTCCGGGGGTCGACCGGAATCTCGAGTGGCACGCCGACGTGTACCGCGAACGCCGGGACATTCTCGATGGTGACAGCCGTCACCCGGCCTTGCGCACACTCAGCACGCACCTGGACCAGTCCCACGGCGGTCTCCAGAGTCACGGTGGTGACCGGTTCGACCATCGGGATCCGACCGCTCTCCAGCAGCGCGGTCACCGAGCAGATCGTGTTGCTGCCGGACATCGGCGTGAAGGCGCCCTGCTCCATCACGATGATGGCGACATCAGCCGTCGGATCCGATGGGGTGAGCGTCAACACCGAGCACAGTCCGGGGTAGCCACGCGGTTCGTGCAGCACCAGCCGACGCAGCCAGTGCAGGTTCTGCTCGGCGTAGGCGAACCGCTCGGCGATCGAGTCGCCGGGGACCAGGTGGTCGACATCGACGAGGACGCGGCCGGGTTCACCCTCGGCGTGGGCCTCGATCGCGGTGAGATGCAGTGTCACAGTTGCTGAGCCTGCCGTACCGCTGCCGCGATCTCATCACGCACCTGCGCAGAGACCGGCTGGATGGGAGCACGCACCGGGCCGGCCGATTCGCCAATGGCTTCCAGTCCACCCTTGATGGCCGCCACGTAATTGTGCGACTCCAGCAGGTCATTGACCTTCCATAGTCCCTGCCACAGGCGGCGCCCTTCCGCGAGATCACCCTTGACAGCCACAGCCTCGAAGAGACGAACCGCCTGCTCGGGCAGCAGATTGGCCATCCCCCAGACCGACCCCTTGGCGCCGGTCGCGAGTGCCCCAAATGTGAGCGTGTCCCAGCCGTTGAAGAGAGTGATGCGGTCGGCGTACCCGATGAGCATGGCCGTCACCGTGGAGAAGTCGCCGCTGGTGTCCTTGATGTAGTCGACATTGGGGATGTCGCCGAGATCTGCGAGTTCGGCGGCGGTGAGTTGAATGCCGGTCGCGCCAGGGACGTTGTAGTAGACGATCGGAATGTCGATGGCCTCGCCAACCGCACGCAGATGGGCGTGGAGTTCGTTCAGTCGCAGCGGGTCGTAGTACGGCGGCACGATCATGACACCGGCGGCGCCAGCCTCCTGTGCGTGACGGCTTAGTTCGACCGTTTCGTCGGTGGACTGCGCGCCTGTGTGCGGCAGCACCTTGACCCGACCGGCCGCCGCCTCGATCACCGACTCGCACACATGGCGGCGCTCGGCGTGCGTCATCGTGGTGAATTCGCCGGTCGTACCCAGCGGAACGATGCCCTGGATTCCCGCGTCAACCATGCGATCGACGTGATGTTTGATGCCCGCGTCGTCGATACTGCGGTCCGCGTTGAACGGCGTGACAAGGGCGACCTGAATGCCGGTGATGCTCATTGATGTGCTCCAGAAGGGGTGAGTGCCGGCATGCGCTTCGCCTGGCGGATGAATCGGGTGGGGAGGAAGGGAAGGAGGCGGGGCGGGAGCGCTCCGCCAAGAATGCGGGTGGCCAGGGCGCGCGCAGTTCCGGGCGCCAACGTGAGGCCGAGCATGCCGTGGCCGCTGGAGACATAGGCGTTGTCGGTACCGGGCAGGGTGCCGATGATGGGCAGACCGTCTGGGGTCATGGGGCGCATACCGCCGCCCGCAACCGGCACCGGTGATGGCGCCACGTAGTCGGGGAAGTACGCCGTAGGCGCCTGCGCGATGGCGTGGACGCGCGCATCGTTGACGACCTCATCGAGCCCGGCGAACTCCATCGTGCCGGAGAGGCGAAGTCGTCCGTCGTACGGCGTGACCGCGACCTTGGCATCCGACAGATTGATGGCCCCGCGTAGGTGGATCGGGGGCGGGATGATGTCGACCGCGTAACCCTTGCCCGGCCGGATGGGGAGCGAGCTGCCGAAGAGACCCGTCACGCGACCGCTCCAGGCGCCAGCGGCCACCACGAAAGCGTCACCGGTGAAGCGACGCTCGCCACTGCGCACGGCCACGATCACCTCGTCGAGGCGTTCCACGCGATCCACCGGTGCGTTCTCAGTGATGGTGCCGCCAAGTTCGGTGATGCGTCGACGCAGACTGGCGGTCAGTTGCACCGGATCGAGATGCCGTTCATGGGGGAAGTAGATGCCGCCACCCATGCCCTCCCGGAGCGCGGGCTCGATGGCGCGCACCGAATCACCGAGGTGCACTTGGGGATCAAGTCCGAAGGAGGCGGCGATGTCGAGTTCATCGAGATGGTGATCGAGATTGTGCCGATCGAGGAAGGCCATCAGCAGTCCGGCAGAGTGCGACTCGAAGGTCACGCCATCACGGGCATAGTCATCGAGCATCTCGTTGGTGGACTCCGCGAGGGCTAGGTGCGCGGCGAAGCCCTCACGGAAGTCGCGCGCATTGCACCGGCTCCACATGCGCACCATGAAGCGGACGTGCGCCGGATCGAGGGACGGCTTGATGTAGAGGGGCGAGTCCTTGCGGGTCATCCACTTCAAGGACTTCAGCACCAGTCCGGGCGCGGGGACCGGACCACCGGCCGCGGGCACGACCCAGCCAGCATTGACGGCGGAGGCGCCCAGGCCCGAAGCACGCGCATCGAGGATCTCGACCTCGGCGCCCCGCTGGGCGAGTTCATAGCCCAAGGTCAGGCCGAGGAGGCCCGCCCCGATGATCACCACTCGCATGGAGACCTTCCTTCATTTTGTTTGACAATCCGGAGACTACGACTCCGGGCCGTGGCGGTCAAGATTGTCATACAGTTTGCCCGTGGCCACTCCCGAGAGCATCCCGCGCACCCGGCGCGAACTCGCGGCGGACGGCGTGCGCCGCGCCATCATCCTCGGAGATCTCGCGCCCGGTCAGAAACTTCGCGAGGTGGCCCTCGCGGCCGAGCTCGGGGTCAGTCGACCGACGCTCCGTGAGGCGCTACTTCGCCTCACCCACGAGGGATTGTGCGAGCAGGAGCCCCATCGTGGCTTCAGTGTCGCCCGGCTCGACGCCACCGCCATCCGGGATCTGGCAGAGACCCGCCTACTGCTCGACCGGCTCGCGGCCACGTCCATCGCGCACGAGCCCGACCGGCTCGCCGAACTCGACGCCGCCTGGGCCACCTACGAGACCTTCGGTTCCGACACCGACCCCCTCACTCAACATGCCGCGCACGTCGCCTTCCATCGCGCCATGTGGTCGGCGGCACACAACGACACCCTGAACCGTCTGTGGCCGACCCTGGAGTCGCTATCGACCTTGGTGCTGGCGCAGGATCAGGCCATGCGCGGCGACCCCCAGCGCGCGATCGATCTCCACGGCGCCATCGTCACCGCCATCGCATCCGGGTCCATGGAGCAGATCGACGTAGCGTTGAACGCGCACACCCGGCAGAGCGCCGAGGAGTTCATCACCTCGCGCGTGCAGTAGTGCGGCTGACTCCCTAGTCGAGCAGGTCGACGATTCGTCGTAAATCCTCGGCGTCCGCGAACTCGATCACGAGCCGGCCCTTGGAGGTGACCGTCTTGGCACCTTCGATACGCACGCGGGTGTCCAACTGATCACCGAGTCGGCGCGCCACGTCATCGGCGAGTTCGGCCATCTGTGGTGAGGCACTCGAACGACTGCGTGTCGTGCGCTTGCGTCGCGGCTCGCCATCATCACCGAGCAGGACGATCTCCTCCGTTGACCGCACGGACAGGCCTTCGGCCACGATGCGCTCGGCCAACAACTCCATCTGATCGGCATCGTCAAGGGAGAGCAACGCGCGAGCATGTCCGGCGCTGAGAACACCCGCGGCCACGCGGCGTTGAACACCGGGTGGCAACTTCAAAAGCCGCAGGGTGTTCGCCACCTGCGGGCGAGAGCGGCCGAGCCGCTGCGCCAATTCCTCTTGCGTGCCACCGAAATCGGCGAGCAACTGCTGATACGCCGCGGCTTCTTCCAGCGGGTTGAGTTGGGCGCGATGCAGGTTCTCCAGCAGTGCTTCACGGAGGAGGTCATCATCGGCGGTCTCGCGCACGATCACCGGGATCGTGGCCAGGCCGGCCTCCTGGCAGGCACGCCACCGGCGCTCACCCGCGATGAGTTCGAACGGGGCGCCGTCCGAGCGCCGACGCACGACAACCGGCTGCAGCAGACCGATCTCGCGCACCGAAAACACCAGCTCCGCCATGGCGTCCTCATCGAAGACCTGTCGCGGCTGACGTGGATTGGGCACGATGTCGGTCGGGGACACCTCGAGGTACGTCGCCCCCGCATCGCCGTTGGGACCATCGTCAGCGGCGGGGATCAGAGCACCGAGACCTCGACCGAGGCCACGTCGGGGTTCAGCCATGCCGCTCCTTCATTTCGCCGTTGCTCACCGCACCACACGTGCGTCTATATGTGTTCTGTCGACAGTCCAGAAATCGGGACATATCAGACTGTGGACAACTCTGTGGATGGGACATTATTGGTCAGTGTCCGTTATTGTTGATCAGTTCGCGGGCCGCCTCGGCGTAGGCCAGTGCCCCTGAGGAACCGGGGTCATATGCCAGGACGGTCTGCCCGTACGACGGTGCTTCGGATAGCCGTACTGACCTGGGGATAAGTGTGGGGAGGACGGCGGGGCCGAAGTGGGCTCGCACCTCCTGAACGACCTGCGCGGACAGTCGCGTCCGACCGTCGTACATGGTGAGCAGCACAGCCCCCACCTTGAGCTCGGGATTCAGGTGGGCCGTCACCAGGTCGATGGTGCGCAGTAACTGGGAGACGCCTTCCAGTGCGTAGTACTCACATTGGATGGGCAGGAGGACCTCCCGGGCGGCGACCATCGCGTTCAGGGTCAGCAGCCCCAGGCTGGGCGGGCAATCGATGATCACGATGTCTATCTCGTGGCCGTGCGTCTCGGCATAGGTGGGCAGGAATCGCGCGATAGCTCGATCGAGCCGGCCTTCACGGGCCACCATGGATACCAGTTCAATCTCAGCACCCGCGAGATCGATGGTGGCGGGGGCAAGCCACAGCCGACCCTCACCCTCGGGACACTCCTGCACGATCTGTGCCAGGGGTGTGTCCTGGGTCAGCACCTCATAGGTGCTCGGCACGCCGCTGTGATGGTCCACACCGAGGGCGGTCGAGGCATTGCCTTGTGGATCCAGGTCGACGACAAGTACGTGTTGTCCACTCGCAGCCAGCGCCGCGGCCAGGTTCACGGTAGTGGTCGTCTTGCCCACGCCGCCTTTCTGATTCGCGACCGCGAAGACGCGTGTCACGAGGGGATCCGGGGGTCATTGCTCCCGGAGTGCGAGGGGGGCGGCATCTCGGCCTGCTCCGCTGGCCAGCCAAGACCGGCTGATGTTTCACGGGAAACACTCACGGGGTCCTCGGTGAGTGTTTCACGTGAAACAGGCCATCCGAGACCCGCGCGCTCCTTCGTCATGCCGCCATTCTGCCGCCCAGCCCTGACGGCGCGCCAGGGGGTCGAGTGTCAGCTCTCCTGGTTCCACTGCAGGAGAAGTGTGTCCAAGCCTCGAACCAGTCCCATAAGACTGGGGACTGCGCGGATCGCTAAGAGGGTTCCGGCGACGTAGGGGTCCGCAGTGCCACCCGCATCGTGTCGAATGACCAGACGCTCATCGGGCATGGCGAAAACCACCTCGGTTGAGACCACGAAGCCCGGCAGTCGCACCGAGTGCACCTGGGTACCGGCGATATCCGCACCGCGTGCCTCCGGGAAGCCGTGTGTCTGCGCGATGGGCTGTGCCAGGGGGGCCGGGCCGATCTCACCGAGGGCCTCGGCCAGTTCCCGCGCCGTGCCACTCGGGGAGTCCGGCTTGCTGTACGACGCAAAGTCGATGATTTCCCGATGAGGCAAGAAGGGTGCCACCAACGTGGCGGCGGCCTTGGCCATGGCAGCTGTCACTGAGAAGTTGCCTGCCGCAACCACGCCGAGGCCGGCGGCACGGGCAGCGGCGTCCACGTCTTCGTAGTCTGAACCTGACATTCCGGACGAACCGACCACAACCCCGGCGCCGTGGGTGAGTGAATCGAGCACGATTCCCTTGGTTGCCGAAGCCGATGTGTAATCCACGACCACGTCCACCTCGGCGGCAGCGGAGCCCACATCACCCAGAACGGGCACGCCGTTGGGCTCACCACCCCACGCCACCCCGAGGTCGAGTCCGGCCGACGAACGCGCCACGGCGTTCACCAAGTCCATGTCTGGTGCCTGCAGGATTCCCTCGGCCACGGCCCGACCAGTCCAGCCAGTCGCGCCCACGACGCTCACTCGAATAGTCATCTCGCCCTCCACGCCCGCACCACGGTCGTCGGTGGCTCAATCTCACCGACGCCGCACTCCACGATGTCCACCTCGTCGACACCCAACTTGCTCAACGTGTCACGAGCAGCCTCGACCTCTTCCGGAGCCGAACGCCCCTTCAACGCGAGCAGCACCCCACCCGGCTCCAGCAGGGGCACGGTCCACCCGGCCAGCTTGTCCAACGCCGCGACTGCCCGGGCCGTCACCACACCGGCCCGCAGCGACGTCACCGGACCACGACCGCGCACGACATCTTCGGCCCGCGCCCGGACCACCCGAATCCGATTGAGGAGGCCGAGTTCATCCACGATCTCTTCGAGGAACGTCGTCCGTCGCTGCAACGGCTCCAGGCACGTGACATGCAGATCGGGGCGCACGATCGCCCACACCACACCAGGCAACCCCGCACCCGAACCAACATCGATCACCTGCGCCCCACCGGGCACCAATTCCGCCGCAACGGCACAATTCAGCAGGTGGCGATCCCATAACCGTGGCACCTCACGCGGACCGATCAGCCCTCGCTCAACTCCAGGCCCCGCGAGGAATTCCCCATAGGCAGCAAGGGATTCTCGAGCTTTTGTGTCTGGGACGATGCGTGCGGCGATCTCCGGCGCCTCCGGCAGCAGCGACACCGCGACCCGCTCAGCCCTCGGCGGGCTTGATGACGATTCGGCGGTCAGGATCGACGCCCTCGGACTCGCTCAGCAGTCCCGATGCGGTCACGACGTCGTGCACCACCTTGCGCTCGAAGGCATTCATGGCCGCCAGGCGAACCGGCTCACCAGTCGACTTGACCTCATCGATCGCCGTCTTTGCCAGTGCCTCGAGTTCCTGGCGGCGCGCGAGTCGGAAGCCAGCAATGTCCAGCATCAACCGCGAACGCTCGCCCGTGGCCTGGCTGGCCGCCAGACGTGCCAACTCCTGCAGCGCCTCGAGCACCTCGCCGTCCTCGCCCACGAGGTTCGACAGATCGCCTTTGCTGACCTCGAGAATCGACACCTGCGCCCGATCACCCTCGACGTCGATGTCGATATCGCCATCGAGGTCGGCGATGTCGAGCAGGCCCTCGAGGTAATCGGCAGCCGCGTCGCCCTCCTTCTCCAAAAGGCCCGCGGTCTCTTTGGTGCTGGTCATGTGGAGGTTCCCTTCGGCTTGGTGCCGCCCTTGTTCCGCTCGCTGCGGGACTTGCGCTTGGGCTGGACCCGCTGCACCGGCTCGACCTCCACGACCTCCTCCTCAACGGCGACGACATCGCCGTTCTTGCGAGCAGTCTTGGCGGCCTTGCGGGCCTCCCAAGCCTCAAAGGCCGGGGTTCCTGGTTGCGGGTTGTTGCGAATGACGTAGAACTGCTGACCCATCGTCCACAGGTTCGTGGTCAGCCAGTAAATGAGAACGCCGATGGGGAAGTTGATGCCGCCAACGGCGAAGATGACGGGGAAGACGTACAGCAGGATCTTCTGCTGCTTGACCATCGGGTTGTCAGGAGCCGAGTTCTTCACGATCAACTGACGCTGGGTGAGGAACGTGGTCGCCGTCATCAAGATGATCAGGATGAGGGACAGAATCCGCGTGTTCAGTGGATTAAAGCCATCCGCGGCGACCTCGTCGGCGCCCATGAAGTAGCCATAGAGCGGCACACCGAAGATCGATGCCTCATGCGCCTGGGGCAACAGGGAGGCGTACTGGTCCCAGGCAAACACACCGGGGGCCGTGTAGCCCGGATCTGTGGTGTTGTACATGGCGATGCCCTGCAACACCCGGAACAGCGCGAAGAAGATCGGTGCCTGCAGCAGGATCGGCAGGCAGGACGCCAGCGGATTGGTGCCGGTCTCCTTGTAAACCTTCATCATTTCCTGCGACTGCCGCTCGCGGTCGCCGGCGTACTTCTTCTGGATCTCTTTGATCTTCGGTTGGATGATCTGCAGGTTGCGCTGGGCCTTGATCTGCTTGACGAACAGTGGGATCAGCAGGATGCGGATCACGATGACCAGGCCGACGATGGAGAAGGTCCACGTCCAACCGCTCGCAGGATCCATTCCGAAGAATGTGAACAGCGAGTGGAACTGCACCAGGATCCAGCTGACGCCGGTCCCGATCCAGTCGATGATGAACACGCAGGTCTCCGCGAAAATCCGAGGTACGGACGGCACGGTGCCGTCGGGGGCCAAGGGTATTAGGCGGCCTGCGCGGGGGTGACGCGAGGGGTGCCGTCCGGCTCAATGTCCGGCCGCCACCGGCCGCGCGGAGGCACCGGATCCAACCCACCGGGGCTGAACGGGTTGCAGCGCAAGAGCCGCCAGGAGGCCAGAGCGAAGCCCTTCGCGGCCCCGTGCCGCTGAAGCGCCCCAAAGGCGTACGCCGAGCAGCTCGGGTAGTAGCGGCAGGTCGGGGGGAGGATCGGCGAAATGGTGTTCCGGTAGACCCAGATCAGCGCCAGCAGGAGCGCCCGGATCGGCCAGCCGATGAACCATAGGACGCGTCGCCATCCGGTGCGCGGCTCACGGAATTCGGCTTCCGGCTCCACCGTACCGGGTGCTGGATCATGCCCACACGCTCCTGATTCGTGGGCTCCGGACGAATCCGGCGTCCAGTGGGGAATGGTTTTCGCGAGGGCAGCCCGAAGGTCAGCAGCCAGCTGCGCACTCGATGCCGCACGGGCCTCCGGCATCGCTCGAATCACCACCTGTGTGCCAGGGGGCAGACTCTCCAGCAAAGGTGCGGTCACTGCGCGCAAGCGTCGCGTAATCCGATGCCGTTCGACGGAATTGCCGACCGATCGGCCAACGGCAAACGCCGCGCGGGCAGATGAGCAATTGTCGGCAGGCTCACCGGCCGCAGAGTTGAGCAGAACGTGCACGACCAAGGAGCCGCGACGGGCACGGCGCCCACGACGGATGGTGTCCTTGATCGAGGCGCTGGGCGCGAGGCGTTGCTGCGGGGGAAGCACCGTAGGGGGAAGTCCCCGAACCGGCTAGGCAGAAAGCCGAGCGCGGCCCTTGCCGCGACGCGCCGAGAGGATGGCGCGGCCAGCGCGGGTGCGCATGCGGGTACGGAAGCCGTGCGTGCGCGCCCGACGACGATTGTTGGGCTGGAACGTGCGCTTCGACATGACAAACTCCCGAACTCGATATGGATCTTGCCCGGCTCCGCGTGGCGCGATCGGCGAACAAGCCTCTTGAGGGTACAGATCACCGCCGATTCGATCAAATGCGGACCCCGCCAGACGGTGTGGGACGGTGCCGTCCTCCACAGGTCGGACAACCACCCCTTGACGTCATCCACAGGCATGGGTCTAGGGTCACCGAGCACCGTGTGACAGGCCGTGGACAACCTTTCCCGTCTTGTCCACAGTTGTGGATAACCTGTGGGATTCATGTGACGAGTGAGAAGAGTGGGAGGTCCTGGTGGAGCAGTCAACCTCCCTGGCCGATGTGTGGACACTGGCCTTGGACTCTCTCGCCGACGGCACCCTGACTCCACAACAGCGCGCTTTCATGGCCTTGACCCGCCCGCTGGGCCTGGTCGAGGACACCGCCTTGATCGCTGCCCCGAACGAGTTCACCAAGGATGTGCTGGAGACCCGGCTACGCCCGGTGGTCACGGCCGCCCTCTCCGCCCAACTCGGACACGACGTACGCCTCGCGGTGACGGTGGATCCAGCCATTGCCCATGACGAGGACGAGGACGAGGTGGCCGATGCCACCTACCAGGAGCCGGCCACGCCGAGCCCGACCTGGACCGAGCCGGTCGCACCGGGTCCAACCCGCGCCGAAGAGGGACACCTCAACGCGAAATACACCTTCGACACGTTCGTCATCGGCTCATCAAACCGATTTGCCCACGCCGCGGCCGTCGCTGTCGCCGAGCAGCCCGCGAAGGCGTACAACCCGCTCTTCGTCTATGGCGGATCCGGCCTCGGCAAGACACACCTCCTCCACGCCATCGGCCACTACGCCCGCACCCTCTACAAGGGCACACGAGTGCGCTACGTGAGTTCGGAGGAATTCACCAACGAGTTCATCAACTCCATTCGCGATGACAAGGCCGCCACCTTCCAGCGCCGCTACCGCGACATCGATGTGCTGCTCGTCGATGACATCCAGTTCCTCTCCGGCAAGGTCCAGACCCAGGAGGAGTTCTTCCACACGTTCAACACTCTGCACAACGCGAACAAGCAGATCGTCATCACCTCCGACCTGCCACCCAAGCAGTTGCAGGACTTCGAGGATCGGATGCGTTCGCGCTTCGAGTGGGGTCTCACCACCGACGTTCAGCCACCTGATCTAGAAACCCGCATCGCCATCCTGCGCAAGAAGAGCGCGCAGGAGAAGTTGTCTGCCCCGCCTGAGGTCCTCGAACTCATCGCCTCCAAGGTCAGCAGCAACATTCGCGAACTCGAGGGCGCCCTCATCCGGGTCACCGCATTCGCCTCACTCAATCGCTCACCGGTCGACATCGGCGTGGCCGAACTCGTGCTCAAGGATCTCTTCCCCACCGATACCGGCCCGGAGATCACCGCGGCCCAGATCATGACGACAACAGCCGCCTACTTCGGCGTCACGGTCGACGACCTCTGCGGCTCTTCTCGCTCACGCGTCCTGGTCACCGCCCGTCAGATCGCCATGTATCTGTGCCGCGAATTGACCGACCTGTCCCTGCCCAAGATCGGCCAGGCCTTCGGCGGCCGCGACCACACCACCGTGATGCACGCCGACCGCAAGATCCGCCAACTCATCGGCGAACGCCGCAGCCTGTACAACCAGGTGGCGGATCTCACGGCCCGGATCAAATCCCAGGCCAGGGCCTAATCCCCATCCCCACCTGGGGACGCCCTGTGGATAACTCGGGCTTCCCCTGCCATATCCGTCCTCGACACCGTGGACAACCAACATCCCTACCGTGGAGATCCACCCCGTTGAGGACCGTCAGCCACATCCCGACGGATTCGCTGCACATGATGTCCACAGCCGCTGTGCATAGCGGCACGCCCGCTGACGTGCTCGTTTCTGTGCCATCCCCGACATCCACCGACGCGATGATGACGACGAACCCCTATCCGTACTCACCCTTCAACACCCATCACCCCGCTCCCCTGTGCATACCCACCAGCCCAAGACCGCACTAGCCCACACACCACCGTGATGGCAGGATGGCGCGCCTACGGACGCGTCCTGCGCCCCAGACCGGAGGTCACCGTGAAGTTTCGAGTGGAGCGAGATGTCCTCGCCGACTCCGTCGCATGGGCCGCTCGCACTCTGCCGAGTCGTCCGTCGTTGCCGATCCTGGCCGGTTTGCTGCTCGAGGCTGATGGTGATGGCATCGTCGTCTCGAGCTTTGACTACGAGACTTCGTCACGAGTTGCGGTAGCAGCGGATGTTGCTGAGTCCGGCCGTGCTCTCGTCCCCGGGCGTCTGCTCGCGGACATCACACGAGCTTTGCCCGCCGCCCCAGTCAACCTTGCCCTCGAAGGATCACGTGTCGCCGTGACGTGTGGCAAGTCGGCGTTCGCCCTGCCGACCTTCCCGGTCGAGGACTACCCGAGCCTGCCCACCATGCCCGAGTCGTCGGGGACCATTCCCGGCTCAGACTTTGCGGCGGCTGTTGCTCAGGTCGCCATCGCGGCTGGCCGTGATGACACCCTGCCAACCCTCACCGGCATTCGCGTCGAGGTCGAGGGCAGCACCATCACCCTCGCCGCCACTGATCGCTATCGCCTCGCCGTGCGCGAACTCGCCTGGGATCCGGCTCTTCCCGGCATTGAGTCGCACGCGCTCGTTCCGGCGCGCATTCTGGCTGACACCGCCAAAGCACTCGCCGGCGTTGACGTTGTCCAGCTGTCACTTGCGGAGAGCAGCGAGGGCCTCATGGGATTCGAGGGAGAGGGTCGGCGTACGACGACTCGTCTACTCGATGGTGAGTTCCCCAAGTACCGATCTCTCCTGCCGAGTGAGACTTTGTCGTCGGCCACGATCTCCACAGAGGCGCTCACCGACTCGGTCAAGCGCGTTGCCCTGGTAGCGGAGCGCAACACTCCGGTGCGTCTTGAGTTCACCGGTGCGGAGTTGATCCTGCGTGCGGGTGCTGGCGACGATGCACAGGCAACGGAGAGCCTGGAGTGTGGTTTTGAAGGTGAGCCCCTCGAGATCGCCTTCAATCCGCAGTACCTCCTTGATGGTCTCAGTGCCCTCGGGTCAGCGACCACGACGATGAACTTCACCCAGCCCACCCGTCCGGCGGTTTTGACCGGGGGCGCCGAGGCCGACAGCGACTACCGCTACCTGCTCATGCCGGTGCGCCTCGCTGGCTAAGGTGACCGACTCACCGGCATTCGTTCGGCATGTCTCCCTTGTGGACATGCGCAACTACAGTGAACTCGAGGTCGAACTAGGTCCGGGCACGCATGTGTTGGTGGGAGCAAACGGGCAGGGCAAGACCAATCTCGTCGAGTCGGTGGTCTATCTCTCCACCCTCAGTAGCCATCGCGTCGCTTCCGATGCACCGCTCATCCGGCACGGGGCTGAACGCGCCATCATTCGCGCCGATGTACAGCGCGATGATCGCTCGCTCCTCCTTGAGATCGAGATCACCCAGGGCAAGGCAAACCGGGCGCGCATCAATCGCAATCCTGTGCCCAGGACTCGCGAACTTCTCGGCATCGTACGGACCGTGGTCTTTGCGCCGGAGGATCTCGCGCTGGTGAAGGGAGATCCGAGTGATCGCCGGCGCTTCCTGGATGACCTTATGGTGCAACGGCAACCCCGCATGGCGGGTGTACGCGCGGATTTCGATCGTGTGC
>CAYGMM010000032.1:0-19056 GCA_964351035.1 uncultured Actinomyces sp. | reverse complement strand
ACCTCGCGCGGTCGTCCGCGAGACGCGATCGACCACGATGAAGCCGCGGTCATCTGTCTCCACGCCTGCCTCCGCCAGCCCCATGTCCTCGGTGTTCGGCAGCGATCCCACCGCCATGAGCACGTGACTGCCCTCGACAACCGTGCCGCCCTCGAGTTCGACGGCCACCCCGGAGTCCGTGCGCCGAGCGGCAACCGCGCGTGAACGCGACAGGACCGTCATCCCGCGATCGGCGAAAACCTCCTCGATGACCTGGGCGGCGTCCGGATCCTCGCCGGGGAGCACGTGCTCCCGGCTGGAGACGAGGATGACCTCGGAGCCCAGGACCCGGTACGCCGAGGCGAACTCGGCACCCGTCACCCCCGACCCGACGACGATCAACCGTTCGGGCAGGTCATCGAGGTCGTACAACTGCTCCCAGGTGAGGATGCGCTCGCCGTCAGGGACGGCTGTGTCGAGTATCCGTGGTCGGGCGCCGGTCGCGATGAGCACCACATCGGCCGGGAGGCGCACCGGACCATCGACGGTGTCGGCGATGACCTCCTGCGGGCTTGCCAGACGACCGCGCCCGCGAAGGAAGCTCACGCCATCACGGGCCAGGCGGGACTCGATGTCCTCGCTCTGCGCCTGAGCAAGGCGTCGTACCCGCTCGTTGACGGCACCGAGGTCGACATTGAGGTGGCCACGCGGCGTCTGGCTGTCCACGCGCACGCCGAGCGACACCGAGTCGCGTGCCTGGGTGAGCACGTCGGCCGTGGCGATGAGGGTTTTGCTCGGGACGCAGTCCGTGAGCACGGCCGATCCGCCGGGGCCGGCAGGGTCGATGATCGTGACCGCGGCCCCCAACTGCGCGGCCACCAGCGCCGCCTCGTATCCCCCGGGACCGGCTCCGATGATCACCACGGCGCTCATGCGGTCATTCTGCCGTGAGCCGGTGCCACCGCGCCGTACCCTTGGCGTATGGCGCTCTACGCGGCCTATGGCTCCAACCTCGACCCCGCTCGCATGGTCGAGCGCGCTCCCTACTCCCCCGTCGCCGGGACAGGCTGGCTCACGGGGTGGCGGCTGACCTTCGCCGGAGAGGACATCGGCTGGGAGGGACCGCTCACCACCGTGGTCGAGGACCCCACCGCCTCGGTCTTCGTCGTCCTCTATGACCTGCACCCTCTGGACGAGGCGTCACTCGATGCCTGGGAGGGCATCTCCCTCGGCATGTGGAACAAGATCCGGGTGCGGGTGCAGACCCTGGAGGGTGACGCGCTGGCGTGGCTCTACGTCCTCGACGCTTACGAGGGTGGCCTGCCCTCGGCCCGCTATCTCGGCATCATCGCTGACGCGGCCGAGGCCGGTGGCGCCCCCGAGGACTACGTCGCCATGCTGCGCAATCACCCCTGCACCTGACGCCGCTGCTAGCGTCCGCACCATGACCGACCTGTACGACGACCCGAAGGCCGCAGCCGCCGACGCCGCACGCGTGCTGGCCGAGCTCACCGGCATCGATCAGCACGATGTCGCCATCGTGCTCGGCTCGGGATGGGGACCCGCCGCGGACATGTTCGGTCGCACGGTGGCCGAGTTCCCCGCCACCGAACTCCCCGGATTCCCCCCACCCTCCGCACTCGGCCACGCGGGCACCATCCGCAGCGTCGACGCAGGTGGCATCCGCGTCCTGGTCTTCCTGGGGCGATCGCACCTGTACGAGGGCCGTGGTGTCGAGCCCGTCGTTCATCCGGTGCGCACCGCAGCCGCGGCCGGCTGCAAGACCATCGTGCTGACGAACGGCTGCGGTGGCCTGGACCCCACCTGGACACCCGGCACGCCCGTCCTCATCGCTGACCACCTCAACCTCTTTGGGGTCACGCCGCTGCGCGGTGCGACGTTCATCGACATGACCGACCTGTACTCCGCACGGCTTCGATCGATCGCGCGCGAGGTTGATCCGACTTTGTCGGAGGGTGTGTACGCACAATTCCTCGGCCCGCAGTACGAGACCCCTGCCGAGATCGGCATGGTGCGCGCCATCGGCGGGACACTCGTCGGGATGTCGACGGTGCAGGAGGCCATCGCCGCGCGCGAGGCCGGCATGGAGATCCTCGGTGTCTCCCTCGTCACGAATCTCGCAGCGGGCATGACCGGTGAACCCCTCAGCCACGCGGAGGTGCTCGAGGCGGGCAAGGCCGCGGCCGAGCGCATGGGCGGTCTCCTCGCAGGGATCCTCCGGCACATGGCATGAGGACGGCCGAGTCCGAGTTGCCGATCAGGGCCGACCTCAACGGTCGACCCATCGTCATTCGCCTGCGTGCGGTCGACGATGAGATCCCGGAGGTAGCCACCGAGTGGGATGCCTGGCCCGAGGATTTCCTGCCCGGATCGGGTGACCCCACGCTGTGTCGCCTCACCATCGAGTACGACGGCGCCATCGTCGGCACCATGTCGTGGCATGCGACCGACTACGGTCCGACGTACGGCTCCCGCGCTTGGAACATCGGTGTTGCCCTGGCTCCCGAGCATCGGGGCCACGGCATCGGTTCGGCCACGCAGCGCATACTCGCGGAGTATCTGTTGACGTTTGCGGAGCGGGTAGAGGCGTCCACCGATGTCTTGAACGTCGCCGAGCAACGCGCCCTTGAGAGCGCCGGATTCACCCGCGAAGGCATCCTGCGCGCGGCGCAGCACCGGGCCGACGACGTCCACCACGACCTAGTCGTCTACTCGCTCATTCGCGCCGATCTCGCGGGCGGTGTGTGATCGAGCACCTCACGACCGTCGACGGTGTGCGCGAGGAGCGCGACGGCAGGCCATGCGCCGATCTGCTCGTTCGCCGCCCCGGTATAGGCGCGGTCGATGCGGCACGGGATATCCGTACGACCCTGCCCGGTTGGCTGGCGGCAACGGCGGACCCCGAACTCGCACAGGCCCTGTTGGCAGAAGGTGCCTCACTCGTGCGGCACGCCCATGTAATGCGTCGGCCTCTCACCACGGATGTGGCGGTCTCATCGACGTGGACGATCCTGCCATTCACCGACGAGGCCGAACCCCCGCGACCGTGGACCGACGTCCTGCCCAATTTCCTCGCGGCCTACCCGCCCGACCATCCGGATCACCTGCCCGGCGGGGTAGAACTCATCGAGGACTACCTCATCCCGTACACGCGCGGGGCCCGCCTTGGACCGTTGATCTGCGCGGCCAGCGGACTCGCCGTGCTCGACGAGACCGTCGTCGGCGGAATCCTTGTGGTCGACCGACCGGGCGAAGGTCCCTGGGTCAGCGATATCTGGCGCGGGCCGGACCCCGACTACCGCGGCGTCGGCGCAGCGCTCGTGGCGTGGAGCAGCGCCGCGCTGGCGCACGCTGGATTCACTTCGCTGGGACTGGCCGTGACCGAGAGCAATGCCCGGGCCCGTGCGGTCTACGAGCGGTCAGGGTTCGTCGTCGAGCAGACGGCGTGGACGATGCGACTACCGGAGGCCTGACCGACCCCCGCGTGGGACAAGCCACCCTCGGGTGGGACAAATGGTCGATAACCGCCCCAAACCACCCCCCATCGACCGTTTGTCCCGCTTAGCGGGAGAAACGGTCGAAAAGAGTTCCTCGAGGGCGGTTATCGACCATTTGTCCCGCTAGGCCGACCGCGTCTCCCCCGCCGACGATGTGTCCTACAGACGAGCGGGCTGAGTGTCAGTCGTCGTCGCTGCGGCGACGGCTGCGACGCCACAGGACATAGCCGGCGACACCGACGACGGCTACGACGCCGACGACGAGCGCCACACGGGGCGCCCAGCGGCGGGATGTCTCCACAGCCTCGGCCGCCTGCTCCAGCACGTCATCGGCCTTGCCGAGTACGTCGTCGGCCACGGTGAGGACCGAGTCCGCCTGCTCAAGGACGCTGCGGACGCGGCCCAGGCCGTCTCGCAGGTCGCCCACCTGGATGGCCGTCGTGTGCAAGGTCTCCACTGCGCTCATGTCGTGAGCCTACGCGCCCACGGCGGCGTACGCGGGCTTGATGACATCGTCGATGAGAGCCAGACGTTCATCGAACGGGATGAAGGCACTCTTCATTGCGTTGACGGTGAGCCAGCGCAACTCCCGCGCGCCCCAGCCGAAGGCTTCGCACACCTCGGTCATCTCGCGAGTCATCGTGGTCCCGGACATGAGCCGGTTGTCGGTGTTGATCGTCACCCGGAAGCGCAGGTCGGCGAGGAGGCCGATCGGATGCTCGGCGATGCTCGCCGCAGCTCCGGTCATGACGTTGGAGGTGGGGCACAACTCCAGCGGAATGCGTCGATCGCGCACATAGGCCGCCAGCGGTCCGAGGTGGTAGGTGCCATCGGGTCGCTGCTCGATGTCGTCGATGATGCGTACGCCGTGGCCCAGACGGTCGGCGCCGCACCACTGGATCGCCTCCCAGATGCTGGGCAGACCGAACGCCTCACCGGCGTGGATGGTGAAGTGGGCGTTCTCCCGACGTAGGTACTCGAAGGCATCGAGGTGACGGGTGGGTGGGTAACCCGCCTCCCGACCGGCGATGTCGAAGCCAACGACCCCTCGGTCCCGGAACTCCACGGTGAGTTCGGCGATCTGCCGGCTCATGGCCGCCGTACGCATGGCGGTGAGGAGGGTGCCGATGCGGATGGAGTGGCCAGCAGCAGCCGCGCGGCGCTCCCCCTCGCGGAACCCAGCCTGCACTGCCTCGACGACCTCCGGCAACGACAGGCCGCGCTCGGTGTGCAACTCCGGGGCGAACCGCACCTCGGCGTAGACAACACCATCGGCGGCCAGGTCCTCCGCGCACTCAGCCGCAACGCGGTAGAGGGCCTCCGGGCTTTGCATGACACCTACGGTGTGCTGGAACGTCTCCAGGTAGCGATCGAGCGACCCCGAGTCAGCAGCCGCGCGGAACCAATCGGCGAGGTCGGCACTGTCCTGCACCGGAAGGTCGGCGTAGCCGGACTCAGCCGCCAACTCGGCAACGGTCAGTGGGCGTACGCCGCCGTCGAGGTGATCGTGGAGCAGCACCTTGGGGAGGGCGCGGATGACGTCAGCATCGAGTGCGGGCATGCCCCGAATCTAGTCCGCGGATACCTGCCCCTGCGCGACCAGGTTGCGCAGAACCCGCAGCGCCACGGACAGGGTCGCGAGGTCGCCGGTCTCATGTGCCGCGATCTGGTCCAGCGTGGACTGCGCCCGCGCCAGACCCTCGCGGTGTTGGCCTTCCCATGCTTCGATTCGAGCCTCGGGCGGGTCCCCTGCACGGGTCGTCGTGATGATGCCGCGGGTCACTCCGGCCAGGGCGGCATAGAGGTCGGTACGCAGGGCCTGCCGAGCCAGCGCGGACCACCGGTCTCCTCGCGGGAGAGCGGTGATGCGCACCAGCAGCCGATCGATGTCATAGCGCTCCGAGACGGCGAAATAGAGCGGCAGGATGTCGGTGGGCGACTCACCGGCCCCCTCCGCTATGTCAACGATGTCCAAGACGGCAAACACATCGAGCATGGCGGCTGCCCGCATCGCAAGATCGGCGGGCGCGCCCTGCGTGATCATGCGCGCCGCCGACTCGTCGAGACGGCGACGCTCGATGCCCACGAGTGCCGCCGGAACCTCGTTCGACAAGCGCTCGACCCATGGCTCGAACCGGGCGAACTCCGTTGTGACATCAATCGTGTTGCCGCGCGTCTGCAGGAACCACCGCGTCCCGCGATCAAGCAGACGCCGCGACTCATAGCGCAGCGCGTTGAGCGCCTGTGTCGGCACCTCACCCTCGAGGTCGTCGACGAAAGCCCAGTAGGAGGGCAGGTCGAACACCGCGATGGCCGCGAACGCCGCCCGGACCACCTCAATGGGGGCCGCACCGGTCTCCTCGCATGCCCGAAAGACGACGGAGATACCTCCCCGGTTGATGAGGTAGTTCACAGCCGCGGTGGCGATGATGCCCTCACGCAGTGGGTGCTCGGTGATGCGGTCGGCGAACCGCTCTTGAATTTCCCGCGGGAAGTAGTCGAGCGCCAGACGCGCGAACCACGGATCATCACCCAGGGCCGCTCCCTCGAGGTCGGCCATGAGCGAGTTCTTGGCGTACGCCGACAAGACGGCGAGTTCGGGTGACGTGAGGCCCTGCTGCGCCGCGACGCGCGTGGTCAATTCCTCATCATCGGGCAGGAACTCCAGGGCCCGGTCGAGCAGTCCCCGAGCCACGAGGTCATCGATCATGCGCCCGTGGACCGACGCCAGCGAGGCCGCACCCCATCGGGCAGCGCTCAGCAGGATGTTCTGCTCCTCGTTGTCGCTGAGGACCATGTCACCGATCTCATCGGTCATCGAGGCGAGCAAGTCATCTCGCTCGGCCTCAGACAGTTCGCCATCACGGACAGCACCCTCGAGCAGGATCTTGATGTTGACCTCGTGGTCAGAGGTATCGACGCCGGCGGAGTTGTCGATGGCGTCGGTGTTCAGGCGTACTCCTGACCGCGCCGCCTCGATGCGACCGAGTTGGGTGAGCCCGAGATTGCCCCCCTCACCGACCACGCGACAGCGCAGGGCCGAGCCATCCACCCGCACCTGATCGTTGGCCTTGTCGCCGACGCTGGAGTTGGTCTCGGTCTGCGCCTTGACGTAGGTCCCGATGCCACCGTTCCAGAGGAGGTCGACGGGTGCGAGCAGGATGCGCTTGATGAGTTCATTCGGCGAGAGGCTGCGCACGTCGGGTGGGATCCCTAGGCGCTCGCCTACCTGACGGCTGATGGGGATCGACTTCAGCGCGCGATCGAAGACTCCGCCGCCCTCGGAAATCAAGTCGGTCTGGTAGTCGGCCCACGACGACCGTGGCAGGTCGAAGATCCGCTGCCGTTCGGCGAACGACACGGTCGGGTCCGGGTTGGGATCGAGGAAGACGTGCCGATGATCGAACGCCGCCACCAACCTGATGTGCTCCGACAGAAGCATGCCGTTGCCGAACACGTCACCGCTCATATCGCCGACGCCGACAACGGTGAAGTCCTCGGCTTGCGTATCCAGACCGAGTTCGCGGAAGTGGTGCTGGACCGACACCCAGGCACCCCGCGCGGTGATACCCATGGCCTTGTGGTCGTAGCCGGCTGAGCCACCGGAGGCGAACGCATCACCGAGCCAGAAGTCGTACTCGGCCGCCACGGAATTGGCGAGGTCGGAGAACGTCGCCGTGCCCTTGTCCGCGGCGACGACCAGATAGGGGTCGTCCTCGTCGTGCCGTACGACGTTCGGCGGTGGCACCACCTGACCCTCGACGCGGTTGTCGGTGATGTCCAGCAGACCTCGGATGAAGGTCGCGTACGCTGCCCGGCCCTCATCGAGCCACGCCTCACGGCCCAACTGCGGGTCGGGCAGCATCTTCGGCAGGAAGCCACCCTTGGCACCGACCGGCACGATGACGGCGTTCTTGACCTCCTGCGCCTTCACTAGGCCGAGGATCTCGGTTCGGAAGTCGGCCCGGCGATCACTCCAGCGAAGACCTCCGCGAGCGATGCGACCGAAGCGCAGGTGCACACCTTCGACTCGCGGCGAGTACACCCAAATCTCGAATCGGGGTCGCGGTAGCGGTAGGTCCGGGATGGACTGGGGGTCGAGCTTGATCGCCAACCGATCAAGTCGCTCCCCTTCGGGGGTGCGCTGATAGGCATTCGTTCGCAGACTCGCGGTCACCATGCCGAACAGTGACCGAAGGATCCGATCCTCCTCCAGACTCGCCACGTCGTCGAGCGCCTGCCGGGCTCGGGCGGCCACCGTCTCCTGCCGATCGCGTCGTCCCTCCTCGGCCGCTGGGTCGAAGCGGACCTCAAAGAGTTCGACCACCATCCGCGCCAGGTGGGGATTGCGAAGGAGGGCAGCCTCCACAAACTCCAGGCCAAGGCTCGACCCGGTCTGCTGCAGGTACCGCACGTAACTGCGCAGGATGACGATCTGCTCCCACTGCAAGCCCGCAGTAATGACCAGTCCGTTGAGTGCGTCGGACTCGCAGTCGGTGTTCCATGCTGCCTGGAACGCCGATTCGAATCGTTGACGGAGCCCCTCGGGTCGCATGATGCGGTGCGCAGGAAGGCGAAAGCCAAGGTCATAGATGTGCAGTGTGCGGTCACTGTCAACCGGAATGTCGTAGGGATGCTCGTCCTCAATGGTGACCCCGAGGCTGCTCAGCAGCGGGAGCACCCGTGAGAGCGAGATCGACTCACCGCAGCGGATCAGTTTCAAGCGGCGCAGTGTGGAGTCATGCCCGTGCGGCGCGTAGAGCCGAAGTTCGAGATCGTCGGAGTCGATGAGCGACTCGGCCAGCAGCACGTCCTTCACCGCCGCATCGACCGGCACCTCCTGCTTGTAGGCCTCGGGGAATCCCGGGCCGTACTTGGCGATGAGCACCTGGGCCCGGTCCCGGCCGACGCGCTCGGTCAGGACGGCCTCGAAGTCGTCCTCCCAGCTGCGCGCGGCTTGGATGACAAGCTGTTCCACGACATCGAGATCGGGTGCCGCGATCGTCTGCCCCGGTTCCGCGCGCACGACGATGTGCAGACGGGCCAGAACCGATTCCGACACGCGAGCCGCGTGATCGACCGTCGAACCGTTGAAGGCCTCGCGAAGGATCTCCTGGATGCGCAGGCGGACCTCGGTGGTGTAACGATCGCGCGGCAGGTAGACCAGGCAGGACACGAAGCGGCCATAGGGATCTCGCCGGACGAACAACCGAGTCTGTCGACGCTCGGAGATCTGGTGCACCGCAAGCGCGACGGCCGCCAGGTCCGTCACGTCGATCTGGAAGAGGTCCTCGCGCGGGTAGGTCTCCAGGAATTGCACAACGTCCTTGCCACTGTGCGAGCGTGCGTCGAAGCCGAGGTTGGCGAGCACGGCCGCGGCCTTCTCCCGAAGGACCGGGATCTCGCGCACGGAGTGCGTATAGGCCGTGGCCGCGAATAGACCCAGGAAACGTCGTTCGCCCACCACACGTCCGTCAGCGTCGAAGCGCTTGACCCCGACGTAATCGAGGTAGGTCGGGCGATGGACCGATGATCGGGAGTTTGCCGAGGTGAGGACGAGTACGCGCGGATCGCGCGCGTGGCGAGCCACGGAACCGGTGAGCACACGGCCTCCCGGCTCGGGGTCCGAACGCAGGATGCCCAGCCCCGTGCCCGGAGTCGCGGTCAGGCGATCGTCATCGCCGAGTTCGTACTCGCGATAGCCGAGGAAGGTGAAGTTGTCGTCGGCGAGCCACTCCAGCAGGCGCGCGGCCTCGGTCGATTCCTCCACCGGCACCGTCACGGGCGGGTGGCTGACGAGTTCATCGGCGATCATCACCGCTGTCGCGCGCATGCGCGGCCAATCCTCAACCGCCTCGCGCACGTCAACGAGCACGCGACGCAGGGTGGCCTCGATCTCGTCCAGCGGCACCGCACCGGGGTCGAACTCCACGTGGATCCACGACTCACGCACCAGCGCACTGGTGGAGTCGTCATCCTCACGTTTGAGGTCACCGGCGAGATCCCGCTGGATGGAAAAGACCGGGTGGATCACCAGTCGCAGTCGAGCGCCCAGGGTCGTCAGCGCGGCGTTGACGGAGTCGACCAGGAAGGGCATGTCGTCGGTGACGATTTCGGCCACCGTGCAGTCGCAGGACCAGCCGTCGACATCATCGGTCGGCGTGTGAACGCGCACCACCGAGGTCCCCTGCGGGCGGTGTTCGGCGACGTCGACGTGGGAGGCCACGGCTCCGAGCAGATCCGCGGCGCGGCGATCGACAAGGTCACCGGGCGGGACGTTGCGGTAGTAGGTCTCGACCAGGGTCTCCAGCAGGGGTATGCCCTCAGCGAGATGGCGCAACTGTTCGAGCGCATCGGGCTCCGCATCGGAATCCGACACGTGGACCTCCCTCATCTGCGGCTGGCCTCCCATCAACCGGTGGGAGCCAGACCTCCGCCCTGGGCAAGAGTCTCCCGCGTTGTGCGCACCGACGTCTCAAGGACGCGCAAACGTCGTCCCGCTTCCATGACATTGCCTCCGATTGCCTCAAGGTCGTCCGGGCCTGGGCCGAGGATGGTGACCGCCGTGCCGCCGAGTTCCAGCCGGTCGGCCTCGCTCAGGCACCGGCGGGTCACACTGCCCCGCCAGCGCCGTTCCAACCGCCCGAGGAGGGAGGTGGGGTCGTCGGTCTCAAAGGAGACCATCGGGGCTACGACGTAGACCGCGTCGAGGTCGAGGTCACGCAGGACGTCGGCGGAGGTGGCCGACCAGGCTCCCCCGTCCACGTAGGTGCGTCCGTCGATTTCTATCGGCTCGAACCACCCCGGGATCGCGCAGGAGGCCATCACCGCATCGCTCAGGGCGACGGCCGGGGCGTCCTGTCGACCGAAGACAACGCGATCCCCGGTGTGGTAGTCCATGGCGACAACCCAGAGTCGCTGATGCGGGGACCAGTGCCCCCAGGGGGTGACGGCATCGATGAGGTGGCCGACCCGCTCCAGCGATCCGGCACCCACCGGGAGGAAGGCGGAGAGCACCGCGGTCGGAGGCAGCCTGAGGCCGCGGCGCAGCGACGAGGCCATGAGCCGAACCGAACCCGGCCCGCGCAGGCGTGGCATCGACGGCCGAGAGCCCCCGGTGGCGCTCTCGTAGTCCCACAGGTAGCCGGCGAGCGGGCCCGAGGTGATGGTCTCGCCGCGCTGATGGGCCACCAGTTGATCGACGGAGACCCCCGCGCCGATCAGGGCCGCGAGTACCGAGCCCGCCGACGTCCCCACGATCGCATCGGCCTCACGCACGTCGAAACCGCGAGCTTCCTGGAGGGCCTGCAAAGCGCCAACGGCCCAGGCACCTCCGAGGATGCCGCCTCCTCCGAGAACGACACCACGACGCGGCTTACTGGCACCCACCCCTAGTCCGCCACGCTCAGATGCCGTACGGACGGTGGACGTCGTGAATCGCGGAGTTCGACGAGGGCGTCGACCAGACCCTGCGTGATCACCGGTAGGTCCATCAGTGCATCTCGGTCGGCGTTGAGGCCCAGGAAAACACCGCCGTCGTACGACGTCACACCGATGCTCAGCGCATGCCGCGGGGCAAGCGGGATGATCGGGTAGGCCGCCAGCATCCGTGCGCCACCGGCATAGAGCGGTGTCTGGGGACCCGGCACATTGGTGACGGTGAGGCTGTACGAGCGTTGGGAGAGTGACGAACCGACGCGGGCCCCGAGCGTGTGCAGGGTCGGTGGAGCGAATCCGACGATTCCAGCCATCGCCTTGGCGCCGATCGGTCGCGCGGTCTCGCCGTACCGCGTCGTGTCGAACGTGATCCGCTGCAGGCGGATGATCGGGTCCGGCTCACCGATCGGTAGATCCAGGGTGAAGGCGTCGACGAGGCTGATGGCTCCGTCACCACCGGCAACACTCATCGGGACCAGCGTGCGGATCACCGCGTCGTGCGGGACCGGGTCACCGCGGGAGAGCAGCCAGGACCGCATGGCACCGGCCACCACCGCCAGGACCACATCATTGATGGTGCCGCCACGCTGACGTCGCACGTCCTTGAGGTCCGCGAGGCGCAGGTCAACGGTGTCGAAACGGCGCTGCTGACCCACGGGCACGTTGAGGGGATGGGATTCAGGGCTGCGCGTCGCCGCGAGGACCGTGGCCATCGCGTCACCCATCGCCTGTCGCGCACTGTCCACGCTGTTGCGGACGGCGTCAACCAGGGTGCTCGGGTGGGCGACAGCATCACCGAGGGCGCCCGCCACGAGTTCGACGGTGCTCGGCTCGCGAGCCGGGCGCCAGGTGCTGACGGGGGCACCGTGCACCTGGTCGGACTCCTCCAAGATCACTTCGCCAATGTCGACCGCCGTGACGCCGTCGACCATCGCCTGATGCGTCTTGCTGAGCAGTGCGAAGCGATTGCCCTGGACTCCCTCGACGAGGTAGACCTCCCACAGCGGATGCCGTCGATCGAGCGGTCGGCTCATGATCCGCGCGACCAGATCATGCAACTGCTCGATCGTTCCCGGGGCCGGCAGTGCGGAACGGCGTACGTGATAGGTCACATCGAAGCGCTCATCATCGATCCAGACCGGATGCGCCAGGCGCCCCGGCACCTCGCGCAGTCGCTGCCGGTAGCGCGGGACATAGGCGATGCGGTCGCGAATCAGGGCGACGAGGCTCTCGTGGTCGAAGACTCCGGGCTGCTCCTGGAAGAGCGTCAGGCTCCCCACATGCATGGGGGTATTGGGCGCCTCCAAATAGAGGAAGGAGGAGTCCATGGTGGAGAGCCGGTCGGCCATCCCTTCATGGTGCCACGCCGACTAGCCCAGATTCAGGCCGAACAGTGTCTCGAGTTCACTTCGTGTCGTGTCGTAGGCGACGTGACGAACGCCGACAATGCCAAGGTCGGCCGCCGCGGTGATGTTGTGCGGCAGATCGTCGACAAACACGCAGTCACCGGCCCTCAGCTGCATCTGCTCGAGCGTCAATTCGAAGATCTGCGGATCGGGCTTGCGCAGTCCCACCTCGCCGCTGATGACGACGACGTCGAACATGCCCTCCCACAGATCACGCGGGTAGTAGTCACCCCAGGAGTTGGAGAGCAGGGCCGTGCGGATGCCGAGATCGCGCGCGCGTCGTACCAGACCGTTCATGTCGTGTGAGTGCTCGAACTCGGCGAACATGCGATCGAGGAGGCCGGCGGAATCATGCGGCTCGCCGGTACGTCGGGTGAGTTCCTCGGCGAGGAGCAACTCGAAGTCCGGTACCTCGATCTCACCGCGTTCAAGTGCGTGGATCGGATTGACCATGGCCTCAAGTTCGCCCTCGGGCCCCAGCCAGCCCCGAATGATCTCGGCGTAGGCAACCTTGTCGATACCGTGCCGATCGGCCCATCGGTGAACCGCCGAGCCGATATCGCCGGTAAGCACCCCACCCCAGTCGACGATGAGTCCGGAGAAGGCGGGCATGCCCGAATCCTAGACGTCACGCGGCGACGTCGACGGCCTCGGCCCATGTCCATTCGGTGACAACATCGCGCAGCGCATGGCGCACAGGTGAACGGCTGGCAATCTCTGCGAGCGTGCCTCCCATGCGCAGAGCCGCATCGCAGGCATCACGATCGTCGGGCACGCACACCACGTCGGTGACCCCCGAGTGACGCAGGAGTGCCTCGCGGACCTGCCCCACGGAGTCACCTCCCAATGCGGAACGACGTACGCGGTTAACGACGACGCGCACCGGTGTCGAGGGAATGGCGCGACGCAGGTCAGCCAAGCCGTGTACCAGTCGCTCCATGCCGACTGGGTCGGCACTCCCGACCGCAACGATGACATCGGCAGCCGCGAGCGCGGTGAGGGTTGCCGCAGCACGTCGGGGCACCCGCGCGTCCGAGATGATCTCCTCGTCTCGCTCGAGGCTGAAGCCCACATCCGCGACGGTCACCCCCGGTGTGCGCTGGGCGGCCTGCCACAAACGGACGAGCGCCGCCGGCCGCAGTTCAGGCCAGCGGTCGGCGCGCGGGATGCCGGTCAGGACGCGCAGATCACCGTGCACCGTCCGTGCGGCCCCGGCGAGGGTGGCCGGGTCGAGTCGACCAGTGTCGGCATGTCGACAGGCGACCACGATCCCGCTCACCTCATCCAGGACCCCGAGGTGTGTAGCGATCGCCCCACCTCCGACAGTGTCGGCGTCGACGAGCAAGGCGGGGGTTCCCGCGCGCGCCCACTCATCGGCGAGCGCGACCGCGACGGTGGTGCGTCCCGGCGCTCCGACCGGCCCCCACACGGCGACCAGCCGCCCCGGACCATCCGAGGACCGCCGCTCGGTCGACGACGATCGTCCGCCGGAGAACTCCAGACTGGTGGGTCTCGGATCGATCACCAGCCGAGCGAGCGCGGCAACGGTGTCGGACAGGGAACTACCGCGGTCGGCCGTGTCACCGCCCATGGCCACGACCGGCAGATCGAGGTCGCGCAACACCTGGGTGTCGGCTGACTCCTGCAGGTTCGCAAGCCCGACGACGTACACACCGAGAGCAGCGAGGCGGCTGACCGTGTCCCGCGTAAGTCGGGGAAGTCCGGCAGAGACGATCGCCACGCGCGCGGCACCCTCACCGGCCGCGGCGATGAGGTCCAGGGCATCCACGCAACGTCGGGCAACGGTGAGCGGCACGCCGGGGCCGCTCAGGTGAGCGACGAGGTCGGCCTCGCGCGGTAGGCCGGGTGCGGCGAGGAAGACCGGAGTAGCGGTCATGGCGCGATCACCGGTGCCCGCACCAGATCGATGCCGCCTGATCGGACGGCGGTGACGAGCGTCACCGCATCGCGCGGATCCACCTGGACGGTGACTCCGTACTCGCCGCCAATGCCCATCGCGTCCGAGGTGATGTCGGTGACGAGCACACCGGCGAGGACAAGTTTCGGTGCGGGGAGCGCCGTCAGGTCAGCGTCGCTGGTCGACCACACGTCGATGCGGTCCCCGGGGGCGAGGTCCGCGGGGGCGTGGAGTGGCTCGACCGGCAGAGTCACCCACCGAGCATCAAGGGCTTCACCCGGAACCGGCACCGGGATGAACTCACCGGCGAGGATCGGTCGATCCAGTGGCGCGCCCACCGGAGTTTGCGCATCGGCGTAGGCGGCGGCAATGCTGGCGGGCGCCAGTACGACGGCAAGGTCTGCCTGCGCCGGCACCGTGCCAGCAGCGAGATCGCGGGTGGCCTGCCAGACCTCGATGCTGTCATCACTCCCGGCGAGCAGGCGGGCACCAACGACGGTACACACCGCGAGGATGGCGACACCGGCGATCACTCGGCGGTCACGCCACCAGGATCGACGGCGACGTTCGGCAGGGGGTGAAGCATCGATGACGACATGGGGCGCAGCGGGGCGAAGACGTTCCAACACACTGGCGGCTCGGGACATGGGCTCTCCTGACGGGACCGGATCCTGCGGACGAAGATCGGACTGCGAGCCACTATCGGGATGCGACGCGGCACGTCTCCAGTCGCGCGACGAACCCTGCATCGTGCATGCGCGATGTCATCCACAGGCAGATGTGAGGGATGGTGTGCGCGCCCCGCGGATGCGACGATCGCGAGGTGCAGCGATTCCTCACCCTTGCCGATGTGGCCGAGATCCTCAATGTCTCCGCGGCGCAGGCGTATGCGCTTGTGCGCAGCGGTGACCTGCCCGCGATCAAGGTCGGTGGCCGCGGCCAATGGCGCGTCGAGACCACCGAGCTCGAGCGCTATATCGAGCGCGGATATGCCGAGACGGCGGCAACCGTGAGCAGCGGCAACCTCTAGCGTCGACGCAGCGCCGCGATAGCGCCCAGCGGCACCGTCACGATCCGTCGGACCGCATCGGCGCGACGCGGTTCACCCGGGTCGTGTTCGGCCAATTCCAGGTGATCGGCGCCCACTGCATCGATCGTCCCGTCGAGGGGCATCGCGCCGACCCGATGCACGCGCACGACATCACGCTCCCGGGCCCACGACCGCGCTACGGCGAGAATCCCCAGACGGTCCAACGCGGCAACCGACCACATCGACGTGCCGGGCAACGTCGTCACCGCGGTGATCCCCCAGACCGGGATGGCCCAGTCACCACCCTGCTGTCCGGTGGCGACCTCTTCCGCGACCACGACGACATCACGACCAATCGCGACCACTCGGCCCGCGATCAACTCACCGCCAGCGATCTCCACTCGCACCAGGCCAGCATCCGCGAGCCGATCGAGCAGGCGCCTACCAGCACGACCGGCTCGCTCGAGTTCGAAGATCTCTTCATCGTCGGCGGCATCGTTCGCGGCACCGGACTCCGCCACGATGCCGGCCAGGAGTGCATCGATCCGCGCCGCGTCGGCGAAACGCGCAGGGTCTCTGAACGGTTCATCCACATCCGCAGCGTAGGCGTTGACTCCGCTCCCGGCAGCGACATGGAATGCCTTGCGACGACAACGAATCGCATCAAACAACAGCAAACGACATCAACCATGTAGGAGCAGCTCCGCTCCGCGAACCGCAGGAGGCCCCATGTCCAGCGCCACCACCGCCGAGCAACCACTGCCGCTCGACTGGGCCGTCCCTAGCGGACTGCCCGCGACCCCACCGCGACCGCGGCACCTCACGCTCGTCACCCCTACCCCCGACCCGGTCGGCACCGACGTGTTGGCCGCGGGCGGTCGTCTCCCCGCGCCGGCTCCGTGGGTGGCCCGGCTCGCGCCGGCCCTCCTCGAGGTCGCGGCCGGTGAGCGGCCACCGGGGCAACTGGCGCGCTGGGTGAGCGGTGACATCCGCGAAACCCTCGCCCGCCGCGGCGCGGCGGCGCGACGTCATCCTGCAGGCAAAGACCTCGGTCCACAGTGTCGTCGGGTGCGGTCGGTGCGGGTCACCTCACCGACCCCGGGGGTCATCGAGGCCAGCGCGGTCGTCATCGGCTCCACGCGGGCACGCGCGGTGGCCCTTCGGCTCGAGGCCGTGCGGGGTCGCTGGCTGGCCACCGCCGTCGAGTTCGGCTGAGTCTCAACCAACTCCTTGACGAGTAGTCCGGATGTCCGTACATTTGCGCCATGTCCGCCGGTTGCCTCGATCGATCGAGCCCCCTGCCCCTGTGGGCGCAGGTCTGTGATGATCTCCGGCGCCGCATCTCGGTCGGTGAATTCACCGGCCACTTCCCCGGCGAGATCGCCCTCACCGAGGAGTACGAGGTCAGCCGCCACACGATTCGCGAAGCCCTGCGGGTCCTGCGCGACGAAGGCCTGATCAGCAGCCACCGCGGGCGCCCGACCACCGTCGCTACACCGCGCTACCGGCAGAGCCTGGGCACCCTGTACTCCCTCTTCGACACCATGACCTCCCAGGGGGTCGACCAGTTCAACCGCGTCCTGCGCCTCGGCCGCACCACCAACGCCAGCGTCAGTGAACACCTCGGCGTCCCGGGCGACACCGAACTCATCGTCCTTGAGCGCCTGCGCTGCGCCGACCACGAGCCCCTGGCCCACGACATCTCCTGGCTGCCGGCGGAATTCGCCGCGCCCCTGCTCGACCGTGACTTCACGGCCACCGGCCTGTACGCCGAGCTCGACCGCACCTGCGGCGTCACCATCGACTCCGGCCACGAGCGCATCACGACGCATCTCGCGCCACGCCATATCGCCCAGCAACTGCAGATCTCGGAGAAGGATCCGGTCTTCCTCCTCGAGCGGCGCGCTACCGCGCAGGGACGCCCCGCCGAATGGCGCGAGACCCACATTCGCGGGGATCACTTCAGCCTCGAGACCGACTGGTCCCCCACCGCCAGCAGCATGACCGCCCTGACCGCACCGACCGACATCAGCACCCAGTAGAGACGAGCGAACCATGGTCTTCCTATCCGCATTCCTGGCCATCTTCATCGGCATGGCCGTGGGCCTGCTCGGGGGTGGCGGTTCCATCCTTACGACGCCGCTGCTCATCTACGTGGCCGGCTTCGACGCCAAGCAGGCCATCACCGCCAGCCTCTTCGTGGTGGCGGTGACGTCGGTCTTCGGCCTGATCGCCCACGCCCGCGCGGGGCGCGTGAAGTGGCGCACCGGCATCATCTTCGGCCTGGCCGGCATGGTCGGCGCCTTCATCGGCGGCCAGATCGGTTCCCACCTGCCGAGCGTGGTGCTCCTCGTCGCCTTCGCGGTGATGATGGGCGTCACCGCCGTCGCCATGATCCGCGGCCGCAAGAAGGTCGAGGGCCATCACGGCAGCGGCAACGGCCTCCCGGTCTTCCGCATCCTGCTGGACGGCCTGATCGTCGGCCTGGTCACCGGACTCGTCGGTGCCGGCGGCGGGTTCCTCGTCGTCCCCGCCCTCGCGCTGCTCGGTGGATTGGCGATGCCCAATGCCGTGGCGACCTCGCTCCTCGTCGTCGCGATGAAGTCCTTCGCCGGATTCGCCGGCTACCTCCTCACCTTCGGCGGCGACTCCCTGGTGAGTTTGAACCCCGAGACACAGATCAACTGGACCGTCACGCTCATCGTCACCGGGATGGCCGTCATCGGTGCCCTCATCGGCTCGCGACTCGTCGGCAAGATCCATCCCGACCTCCTGCGCAAGGCCTTCGGCTGGTTCGTGCTCGTGATGGCCGTCTTCATCCTGAGTCAACAGATCGGGGCAGCGGTCCTCTCCTACGCTCAGGAGGGATGGCTGCAGGGCGCCGAAGTCATCGTCGCCATCATCGTCATCATCGCGGCCTTCCCCTACGTCATCATGAAACCGGCCAAGGAGAGCGTCGTGGAGATCGCCGACTTCGACGAGCCCATACCCGACGACGACGAGACCGCGACCAGGTCGTAGTCACGCACCCTCGGCACTCGACTTACCCGCACCGCCCTCCGCCATGGCCTAGCATCCGGGTCATGTCGGAGGGCGGTGGCGCGAGAGTCCAGTACTTCGAACTCTTCTTCGACCTGGTCTATGTCTTCACGCTGATCCAGATCACGCGCACCATGGTCGAGGACGGCACCCTCGACGGGATCATCCACGGGCTCGTGGTCCTCGTGCTCGTCTGGTGGGTGTGGGTGGCCTTCACCTCCATGGCCAACGTCGGGATGCCGAGCCAGTACTCGCGAGACTGGCGGCAACCCCTCTTCGCCGTGGCGATGGGCCTGCTCCTGCTGGTCGCCCTGTCGATCCCCGAGGCCTTCTGGGACAACAGCAAGCTCTTCGCCTTCTCCTACCTTGCCCTCGCCGCTCTGGCCCTCGGCGGTCAGTACGCCGTCGCGCGGTTCGATCCGCCGATGCGCCGAGCGACCCTGCGGCTGATCCCGCTCGCCGCGATGTTGCCGATCGCGCTTGTCATCACCAGTTTCATCAGCAACGAGGTCGTCTCGGTCATCGTCATTGTCGTCGGGATGGCCCTTGCTGCGGCGGCGCCGGTCCTCTCGGGTTCACGCGAGTGGAAGATCTCGACCGACCATCTCGCCGAGCGCTACAGCCTGTTCATGCTCATCACCATGGGGGAGACGATCATCAGCCTCGGCGAAGGGGCGACCAAGGCGCCGATGACGCCACTGCTCATCGCCGCTGTGCTCATCTCCTTCG
>CAYGMM010000031.1:11683-19212 GCA_964351035.1 uncultured Actinomyces sp. | reverse complement strand
TGGGCAGCCGGTTGCGGCCGCCGACATTGACGCCGCGCAGGAGGACAACGACCGGATCCGTCACCACACCTCCTTTCCCGACGCACAGCATCTCCAGACGCCGCACCTCAATCTAGGGCGCATACGCTCACGGGCTGAACGTTTGCGCCCGAAGTTCACGCGGCAGGCCCGAAGTGCAACCCTTGGCCCGTGCCCCACGACCTGCCGCCAACCGGTGAGCGCACCGCGCCGGGACTTCCCCACGAGGAGTACTGGTTCGCCCGGCACCTGGTCGCCTACGAATGGTGCGCCGCGCAGATCACCCCGGAACACATCGTCGTGGATGCGGGGGCAGGTGAGGGCTACGGAGTCGATCTGCTCCCCGGACGACTGCGCGTCGCGGTGGACTACGACGCCGCGGCATGCACCCACATGCGCCATCACTATCCGCGCATCGCCCCCATCCGCGCCAACCTCGCCGCCCTCCCCTTCCCCACGGGCAGCATCGATGCGGTCGTGACGCTGCAGGTCCTCGAGCACATCTGGGATCCCCTGGGATTCCTTCGCGAACTACGTCGCATCCTGGCTCCCGCCGGTCAGGTGCTGCTGTCCACGCCCAATCGACTCACCTTCTCCCCCGGCCTCGGACGCGGACAGAAGCCGACAAATCCCTTCCATGTGGAGGAGTTCGACGCGCAGCAGGTGCACGAACTGCTCGATCAGGCCGGCTTCGCCGACATCACGGTTCAGGGCCTGCACCACGGCGATCGGCTCCGCGCGTGGGAGAGCGAGCACGGTTCGATCGTCGCCGCCCAGGTCGCCGCCGTGACATCGGCCCACTGGCCCGATCGGCTTGATGCGATGGTGTCGTCCGTGACCTCGACCGACTTCACGCTCACCGGCGATCTTGCGGCCGCACAGGATCTGCTGGCCATGGCGGTCGCGCCGTGAGCCGCCCGGTTGGCCGCTTCGCCCTGGTCCTGCACACCCATCTGCCGTGGCTGACTCACCACGGCACCTGGCCCGTCGGCGAGGAATGGCTCCACCAGGCCTGGGGTACGTCGTACCTGCGCATCGTCGACGTCCTGCAGCGCCTCGGTGAGGACGGCCTGCGCCACGCACTCACGCTGGGTGTCACGCCGATCCTTGCCGCCCAATGGGACGACCCCCGCGTCATCACCGAGCAACACCGCTGGTTGGCGCACTGGCAGACGCGCGCGACGGGCATGGCGGCCACGTCGTCGTCGGCACAGCGCACGGCCGGTCAACGGGAGTACCGCGACGCCACCGCAGCACTCGCACACTTCGACCGCGACTGGTCCAGCGGTGGGTCCGCCGCCCTGCGACCACTTGTCGACGGCGGAGTCATCGAGCTACTCGGCGGCCCGCTCACGCACACGTTCACGCCGCTCCTGCCCGAGCAACTCGCCGAAGACAGCCTCGCGGCCGGCCTCGATGACACCGCGGTCCGGATCGGGACCAGGCCACGCGGCATCTGGACGCCGGAGTGCGCCTACGCACCGGGACTCGAGTCGACGTACGCGCGCGTCGGCGTGACCCACCTCATGCTCGACGGCCCCACTCTTCTCGGGGTAGGTGCCGGAACGCAGAGCGCCTGGCACCTCGGCAACAGCGAGGTCGCGGTTGTCGGACGGGACCTTGAGGTGACCTATCGCGTGTGGTCGCCGCGGCGCGGCTACCCCGGCAATCGCTGGTACCGCGACTTCCACACCTTTGATCACGAGTGGGGCTTTCGCACATCCCGCGTCACCGGTCACGGTGTCGAACCCGCGGACAAGTCACCGTACGACGCCGAGCGCGCCAAGGCGCAGGTACGTCGTGATGCGGCGGACTTCGTGGACGTCGTACGCCGTCGCCTGATTGATCTCGGCGACATCGAGAGCGACCCGCTCGTCGTCGCCGCCTTCGACACCGAACTCTTCGGCCACTGGTGGCATGAGGGGCCGGACTGGCTCGAACAGGTCCTGCGCACCCTCCCCGAGGCCGGCGTCGAGGTCGTCACGCTCGAACAGGCGACGCAAAACGTCGCAGGCCGCATCGAGCCCGAGCCGGGGTCCTGGGGCCTGCACAAGGATTGGCACATCTGGACCGACCCGGTGCAGATGGCCGATCGCCAACAGAGCCTGGCAAAGGAAGCACTCGCCACCCTCGCGGCCACACATCCGCGCTCGAGTCGGTCGTTGGCGCATGATCAGTTGATGCGCGAGGTGCTACTGGCGCTGTCGTCGGACTGGGCCTTCATGGTGAGCCATGATTCGGCAGCGGACTATGCGCAGCACCGATTCGCCGGCCACGCCGACCGCGCACAGGGGCTGATCACCGCCCTCATGCGTGGCGATGGATCCATCGCAGAGCGTCGCGCGGCGGCGGCCTTCGCCGTCGATCACCCCTTCGGCGGCCTGGATTCACGACGGTTCCTGACACGCGGCGACTTCCTCAGAACCTGAGAAGTCGCATATCGCCCTATGCTCGGGGCGTGCGCGTGCTCCACCTGTCCTGGGAATACCCCCCGCTGGTCTACGGCGGCCTCGGCCGCCACGTGCACGCGCTCGCCGAGGCGCAGGCCGCGCGCGGTGACGACGTCACCGTGATCACCCAGATGACCCCCGGCGAAGCCCCCGATGCCGTCGTGGCCGGGGTGCGCGTCATCCGCGTCCCGCACGACCCTCCGATCGTCCCCTTCGACGAAGAGCACCTACTCGCCTGGGTGATGGGCCTGGAGACGGCCATGATCCGGGCCGGCTTCGATCTCGCGGAGGCCCCCGACGTCGTGCACGCGCACGACTGGATCGTGGCCCACGCGGCGGTGACCTTGCGCACCGCGTTTGCCAAGGCCGCCCTCGTCTCCACCATCCACGCCACGGAGGCGGGCCGACATCAGGGCTGGCTGCCCGGGCCGCTCTCCGAGGCGATTCACTCCACCGAACACTGGCTCGTGCACGAGTCGGACCGTGTCATCGTGTGCTCTCACCACATGTACGCGGAGGTGGAAAGACTCTTCGCCGACGGCGCCCTCCATCCCGATCACGTCCACGTCATCGCCAACGGCATCGACCTGTCGCGATGGCGCGCCTCACGCGGCGAGGTCGCCGTAGCCCGCGATCGCTATGGCGCCGATGGGCCCCTGATCGTCTTCGTCGGCCGACTGGAGTGGGAGAAGGGCGTCCACACACTGATCGACGCACTGCCGCGCCTACGGCGACGCCTCCCTGGCTTGCGGGTGGTCATCGCCGGTCGGGGCGGTGCGGCTGAGGACCTGCAGCGCCGCGCCCGGGAACGCCGCGTCGGCAGCATCATCGAGTTCACCGGCTGGCTGCCCGAGCGCGAGCTCCACGCTTTGATCGCCGCGGCCGATGCCCTCGTGATCCCGAGTATCTACGAGCCCTTCGGCCTGGTGGCGCTGGAGGGAGCCGCCCTCGGGGCCCCACTCGTCGTCGCGCGAGCCGGTGGGCTTGCGGAGTTCGTGGACGACGGCGTCAACGGTCACACCTTCGAGCCCGGTGATGTCGTGGACCTGGCGCGCGCGACGACCGAGGCCGTGCGCGAGACGAACAGGTCCGCCGAGATGGCCCGGGCGGCGCGAGAGCGGCTCGAGTCGTCGTACCGGTGGGAACTCCTGGCGGCGCAGACACAGGAGGCGTACCAGGCTGCCCGCACGCGCCACGATCGGATGAGCTCACCACCCGTGTGGATCCCGCCCCGTGGGGTCAATCTGCTTCGGGCCTGATCTCCTGCGGCTCGTTCAGGGCGTTGCCCTCCGCGGCGACAGCGGTCTTGCGGGCGATGTCAGCAACATCGATGCGTCGCTGTTCGGACTCGGCATACACATCACGACGGTCCTTGAGGACCCGAGCGGGAATGCCGCCGACGATGGAGTACGGCGGCACTTCTCCCCGGACGACCGCGTGCGCGGCCACCACGCTGCCATGACCAATGCGAGTCCCCCGCAAGACCGTCGCCTTGGCGCCGATCCAGACGTCGGGACCGATGCGCACGGGCGACTTCACGATGCCCTGATCCTTGATGGGCACATGGATGTCATCAGTGACGTGGTCGAAGTCGCAGATGTAGACCCAGTCAGCAACAATCGTCCCCTCGCCGAACTCAATATCGAGGAAACCATTGACCGTGTTGTCGCGGCCGAAAACACACTTGTCTCCGATGCGCATGGTGCCCTCGTGACAGCGAATGCGATTCTCATCGCCCAGATGGACCCAGCGGCCCAGGATGAGCCGACCGTAGCCCTTGCGCGCATGAACCTCGACGCGTCGGCCGAGGAAGACGAATCCCTCGGTGATGATGTGCGGATTGCGGATACGGAAGATCAAGAAGCGCCAGTAGCGCACGAGGTACCACCAGGACCACGCGCGATTGCGCCACACCCAGCGCAGGGAGTCGCGGGTGAGGAAGCGTGCCTGTCGGGCTTCACCGCTCAGGGCCGGACTCCCGTCACGCTCACGTTGTAGAACAACTCGTCAGGGACCCATCGCGCGAAGAAGCGTCGGTCGGCGGCATCGAGCGCCAACCATGTGCGATAGGCGAATACCGCCCAGTTCCAGCCCAGCGAACCCGGCTTCACCGCCGCTTCGATGGTGCGCACCGGCCAACCGAACCAGGACGCGGTGAGCTCTTCGGTCACGGTACTGACGTCGATGGCGCCCGCCCGCATCGCCAGCGCTGCGAGGCGATCGGGATCGAACGTATGCAGATCAACGATCGCCTCCAGATGCGCTTCGGCCGAGGACGCGGCCAACTCGTCCTCCGTCCGGGCATAGCGCTCCCGCAGGAAGGGCAGACGCGTCACGCGGCCGGCTCCCCACCAGGCCAGCGCCGACAACCGTCGCGCCACGACGTCGCCCCGCTGCGTCGGTTCACCGCAGAAGACGAAGCGGCCGCCCGGCTTGAGCACCCGCAGGATCTCGCGAAAGGCCAGGTCGAGGTCGGGGATGTGGTGCAGCACCGCGTGACCGATCACCAGATCGAATTCGGCGTCGTCGAAGGGCAGCGCCTCCGCATCGGCCACGCGCCCATCGACAGCGAGGCCTAGCTGACGGCCGTTGCGCACCGCGACGTCCACCATGCCCTGGCTGATGTCGGTGACAACCGCCGACTGCGCGACCCCGGCCTGGAGCAGGTTGTGCGTGAAGAATCCGGTACCGGCACCGATTTCAAGCATGCGCTCGTACGGCCAGCCCACCTCACCGGCGACATGCGTGTAACGGTCGCGCGCATAGGAGACGCAGCGCTCGTCGTAGCTGATGTTCCACTTCTCGTCGTACGTCGAGGCTTCCCAGTCGTGGTAGACGATATTCGCGACCTTGGGGTCGGTCCACGCCTCACGCAGACGCTCTTCGTCGACGCTCATGATCCCGTGAACTCCGCCTGCCCCGGCCCCTTCTCGACGAAGGTGCTCATCCCTACACGTTGATCCTCGGTGCCGAACAGCGCGGAGAAGTGCACGCGCTCGATCTCCAAGCCGGTGTCGAGGTCGGCATCCATCCCGCGATCGATCGCTGCCTTGGCAGCACGCAGAGCGATGGCCGGGCCCGTCGCCAAGGCCCGCGCCCACGCGACGGCTTCGTCATACACCGCATCGGGGGCGACGACACGATCGACAAGTCCGATGGCGAGGGCCTCCTCCGCATCCACGAAGCGGCCACTGAAGATCAACTCCTTGGCCCGCGCGATCCCCACGAGCCGCGGCAGGCGCTGCGTGCCACCCGCCCCCGGGATGATGCCGAGCAGGATCTCCGGCTGACCAAGCTTGGCGTTGTCGCCCGCGACACGGAAGTCACAGCACAGTGCGAGTTCGCAGCCACCACCGAGTGCGAAGCCGGTGACCGCCGCAATCGTCGGCTGCGGAATAGCCGCAACCGCGGTGAAGGCGTCCTGGAGCCCCTGGGTGCGTCGCAGCGCCTCCGGCACCGACCAGTCGAGCATCTCCTTCACATCCGCACCGGCCGCAAACACCTTGGGACCGCCGAAGATCACCACGGCACCGACGTCCGCCCGTCGGGCCACCTCCTCGGCCGCCTGTCGGATCTCTGCCTGGACTGCCGAGGACAGGACGTTCATCGGCGGCCGCTCGAGCCTGATCGTCGCCACGCCATCGACGACGTCCAGCGTTACGAACTCCGACATGCACTCTCCTCGCCGATGCTCCCCGTACGTTCGCCGCCAGCCTAGTAGCGTGACCCCCGACCACGACTCGGGAAGGACCATGGAGCCACGTATTGACGGACCCGGCACCTGGGATCCCCTCGGCCTGACCCTCGACGGCACCGGCGCGAACATCGCCCTCTGGGCCCCGGGCGCTTCCGCTGTGGACCTCTGTCTGTTTGACGACGCGGGCCGCGAACGTCGCATTCGGCTACCGGAGCAGACCTTCGGGGTCTTCCACGGGCACGTGTCCGGCCTTGCCGCCGGCCAGGCCTACGGCTTCCGCGTCGACGGCCCCTGGGATCCAGCCAACGGCGCCCGCTGGAATTCGGCAAAACTCCCCACGGACCCCTACGCCCGCGCACTCGACGGCGAATTCCGGCTCGAGCCCGCGGTCTTCGCCCACGTGGGCAACGACGACCTCATCCGCAATGACGAGGACTCGGCGCCCTTCGTGCCGCGCAGCATCGCGGTCGGCGCATCCTTCGACTGGTACGGCGACACGCATCCGCGGATCCCGTGGGGTGACACCGTCATTTACGAAACCCACGTCCGCGGCATCACGATGCAGCATCCGGACGTCCCGGAGCACCTGCGCGGTACGTACGCCGGGCTCGCGCACCCAGCCGTCATCAAGCATTTGACGACGCTCGGCGTGACCGCCGTCGAACTCATGCCGATTCATCACTTCGTGGACGAGACCCACCTGCTCGAACTCGGTCTGACGAACTACTGGGGTTACAACACCCTGGGCTTCTTCGCCCCGCACGCTCGATACTCCTCCGCAGGTGGCGCCGGTGAGCAGGTACGCGAGTTCAAGGAGATGGTGCGCACGCTGCACGCGGCCGGACTTGAAGTGATCCTCGACGTCGTCTACAACCACACGGCCGAGGGCAACGAGAACGGCCCGACCCTGTCCTTCCGCGGTATCTGCAATCCGGGCTACTACCGGCTGAGCGACGGCCGGCACTACATGGACTACACCGGATGCGGCAACACCCTCAATGTGTCCAACCCGCACGTCCTGCAGATGGTGATGGACTCCCTGCGCTACTGGGTGACCGAGATGCACGTCGACGGATTCCGCTTCGACCTCGCCGCGGCCCTGGCGCGCTCCTTCCACGACGTCGACATGCTCGGCACCTTCCTCACCACCATCCAGCAGGACCCGATCCTGCGGCGCACCAAGCTCATCGCTGAGCCCTGGGACGTCGGCCCAGGTGGCTACCAGGTCGGCGAGTTCCCGGCCATGTGGACCGAGTGGAACGGCAAGTACCGCGACAATCTTCGCGACTTCTGGAAGGGCTCCGCCGGGATCGGCGAACTCGGCTGGCGCCTCTCCGGCTCGGCGGATCTGTACGGTGGTGAAG
>CAYGMM010000031.1:8154-11673 GCA_964351035.1 uncultured Actinomyces sp. | reverse complement strand
CGACCCTACGCATCGATCAACTTCATCACCGCGCACGACGGCTTCCCGATGCGCGATCTGACGACGTACGACCACAAGCACAACGAGGCTAACCTCGAGGACAACCGGGACGGCACGGACGACAACCGGTCGTACAACTACGGGGTCGAGGGTGAGACTGACGACCCGGCGATCAACGAGGTTCGCCACCGGCAGATCCGCAACATGTTCGCGACGCTGCTGCTGTCCACCGGCGTCCCCATGATCCTCGGCGGCGACGAGTTCGGACGCACCCAGGGCGGCAACAACAACGCCTACTGCCAGGACAACGCCATCTCCTGGTACGACTGGGATCTGGCGGACTGGCAGCAGGACTTGCTCGCCTTCGCCACGCGCGTGGTCGAGTTGCGTCGCCACCATCGCGCCTTTCGGCAACGCTACTTCTTCGACGGCCGACCCACCCGCGAAGGCGGTGCCCCGGACCTCGGGTGGGTTGGTCCCGATGGTGAACAACTCACGCAGGATGAGTGGAACGCCGGCTGGAACAAGACGCTCGGAATGTACCTCTCCGGAGAGTTGCACCACGTACCTGGCGAGCCACTGCCCCAGGCGGATGACTCATTCCTGTTCATCCTGCATGCCGACGACGAACCCTGCGACTTCACGCTCCCCGGTGAACCGTTCGGCAAGACGTACGAGGTCGTCTTCGACACGGGCGTCGATCACGAGGGTGCGACCGTGCGTGCCGGTGAGGCGCTCACCCTCGTCGGACGCAGTTCGGTCCTGTTGCGCGTGACGGCCTAAGGATCGAGCCCTAGCGCAAGCCCGCCCCGCCAACCGGGGCGACCGTCTCGGCTGGCAGCGTCACCAGGCCGAGTTCGACCGGCGTTGCCAGGCCCTCGTGTCGGGGCAGAACGCGCACGGTGTAGCCGAAGGGGCCGGTGCGACCGAGCGCCAGTTCACCCTCGAACGACCAGCGGCCACCCTCGAAGGACTGCTCCGGCGCCAGCGCGTCGATCTGCGGATCGATGAGCTGGTCATCGGAGTCGACTCGACCGGAGACCACCTGGACGTAGACGTCCTCGGGCGTCAGCGCGCCCAGGCGGACATGAGCTCGCAGACGCACCGGCGCACCCAGCGAGGGGGCGTCGCCGACACCGGCCGACTCGACATGCTCTACGGCCACCTGATCCCACGACGCGCGCACACGCGCCTTCCACGCGGCCAGGTCACGACCGAGTGCGTAGTCGTTCGCCGTGAAGGCTCGGGTGCCCTCAGCCGCCGGCGTGTAGAGGCGCGTGACGTACTCGCTCACCATGCGGCTCGCGAGCACCTTGGGGCCGAGCGTCTGCAGGGTGTGTCGCACGCGTTCGATCCAGCGATGGGGCAGTCCGTCCTCGCCGCGCTGGTAGAACGTCGGTGCGACCTCGCGCTCAATCAGGTCGTACAGCGCCGCCGCTTCCAGATCGTCGCGGCGGTCGACGTCGGCAATGCCGTCGGCAGACGGGATGGCCCAGCCGTTTTCGCCGTCGTACCACTCATCCCACCAGCCGTCGAGGATGGACAGGTTGAGCGCGCCGTTCAACGCGGCCTTCATGCCCGAGGTGCCGCTGGCCTCCAGCGGACGGATCGGATTATTCAGCCACACATCGCAGCCCGGGTAGAGCAGCGTGGCCATGGCGATGTCGTAGTTGGGGAGGAAGACGATCCGGTGACGCACTGCGGGATCGTCGGCAAAGCGCACGAGCTCTTGGATCAGGCGCTTGCCACCGTCGTCGGCCGGGTGCGCCTTGCCGGCCACCACGATCTGGATCGGCCGCTCGGGGTGCAGCAGCAGCTCGCGCAGCCGCTCCTGATCGCGCAGCATCAGCGTCAGGCGCTTGTACGACGGCACGCGACGAGCGAAACCAATCGTGAGAATGTCCGGATCGAGCACGTCATCGATCCAGCCCAGTTCGGCCTCGCTGGCGCCGCGGATCAGCCAGGACGCACGCAGCCGCTCGCGCGCGTCCGCGACCAGGTGCTCACGCAGGATGCGCTTGACCGGCCAGATCGCGTGATCGGGAATGCGACCGATCGCATCCCAGCCCTGACCCTGCTCGATGAGTTCGGGACCGACCTCGCGCGCGGCGAGGTCACGCACCTCACGGGCCACCCAGGTCGGGGCGTGCACACCGTTGGTGATGGAGGTGATCGGAACCTCGCCCGAGTCAAAGCCCGGCCACAGACCGCTAAACATGCCGCGGCTGACTTCACCGTGCAGCAGGCTGACACCGTTGGCGTGCTGGGACAGACGCAAGCCCATGACCGCCATGTTGAAAACGGCGGGATCACCGCCGGTGTAGCTCTCGCGCCCGAGGTCGAGGACGAGCTCGGCGGGGATCTTCTCCACGGCGTTGTCGCCACCGAAGAAGTTCTCGATGAGTTCGCGGGGGAATCGATCGATGCCCGCGGGAACCGGCGTGTGCGTGGTGAACAGCGTGCCCGCGCGTACGACCTCCAGGGCGGTGGCGAAGTCGAGGTCGTGGCCCTCGACGAGTTCGCGGATGCGCTCGATACCGAGGAATCCGGCGTGTCCCTCGTTGGAGTGGAAGACCTCCGGTTCAGGTGCCCCGGTGATCTGGCAGTACGCGCGAATCGCGCGCACGCCACCGATGCCGAGCAGCACCTCCTGCGCGAGTCGGTGATCGCTCCCACCGCCGTACAGACGGTCGGTGACCTCGCGCTCGGCTGGCTCGTTGACCTGGATGTCGGTGTCGAGCAGCAGCAGCGGGACACGGCCCACCTGGGCGACCCAGACACGTGCGTGCATCGTGCGACCGCCCGGCATGCCGATCGTGATGACCACCGGCTCGCCGTCCGCGTCGTGCAGCAGCGACACCGGGCTACCGTCGGGGTCAAGGACCGGGTAGGTCTCCTGCTGCCAGCCCTCGCGCGACAGCGTCTGCCGGAAGTAGCCGGCGCGATAGAACAGCCCGACCCCGATGATCGGGATACCGAGATCGGACGCCGCCTTCAGGTGATCCCCAGCCAGGATGCCCAGACCACCGGAGTACTGGGGCAGCGCGGCGGCGATGCCGAACTCCGGCGAGAAGTAGGCGATGGCATTGGGCCGATCCTCGGGCTGGTGCTGGAACCACGCATCGCGATGAAGGTAGGCGTGCAGTTCGTCGCGGGTACGGCGTACCCAGTCGACGTACCCCGGATCGTCGGCGAGCTCGTTGAGGCGCTCGACCGGGACCTCGCCCAGCATGCGGATCGGGTCGTCACCGACCTCGTGCCACAGGCCCGGATCCATCGCCGCGAACACATCACGGGTCTCGGGATGCCAGGACCAACGCAGGTTGGCGGCGAGCTCCTCGAGCGGCGCGAGATTCTCGGGCAGGACGGTGCGGACGGTGAACCGACGAATAGCCTTCACGGCGGTCACGTTAGCGGGTGCGCGTAACGGGCCGGTGACGCCCATCTGAACCCGTCGGTAGGCCGAAACGCAGCGCGATCTTGCCGGTAAGACATGCCCGATTTCAGGTGAGTTTCGGT